>NZ_JAVDVA010000022.1:0-153632 GCF_031456635.1 Streptomyces sp. 3330 | reverse complement strand
CCCGCCCGCCCGGGGGGGGGCGCCGCCGGGGGCGCCGGGGGGGCGGGGGGGGGCCCTTGGGGGGGCGCTTGGGGGGGGGGGGCCGGGGGGGGGGCCCCCCCCCCCCACCAAAAGGGGTGAACGGTCGTAACTTTCCCGTGCGGGTCGCGTTCGGTCGCGCTAAGAGATCATCCGACTGCGAGACGTCATGTCCACGCGGACCGCACGGGTCTCGGGCCGGGGCCGGCGCCCGTCGTTCGGCGCACCGGGGGGCGACGGGCGGCGACCGCCGGGGCGAGGCCGTTGCCGCGGCCGGCGGTCGCCGGGCGTACGGATCCCGCGGCGACTCGTACGCCCTCGTCGGCGGGACCCAGCGCCGCCTGACCTGCCCGGAGGCTCAACTGCCGGGATAGGGCCAGGCGTTGGGCAGACAGTGGATGCCGTCGTGGTCGAGGAACTTCGTCTGCTGCTGCATGACCGGCGCCAGGTCACCGTCCTTGTCGCAGGTGACATGGCTGTAGCCGAGGCGGTGGCCGACCTCGTGGTTGATGAGCATCTGCCGGTAGGCGTACATCTTGTCGCCGAAGGTCTCCGACCCCTGGGCCCACCGGTAGGCGTTGATCATCACGCGTTCGGTGGAGGCCGAGTCGCAGGAGACGTTGTCCTCCGTGGTGTCCAGACCGGACTTGGCGCACCACACGGCGGTGGTGCCCGGACTGGCGAGCGTGATGACGAAGTCGGCCTTGCCCGAGTGGATCCGCTCGAAGGTGCGGGCGCCGTCGTGGGCCCAGCTGCGGGGGTCGTTGAGCGTCTTCTGCACGGCCTGCGCGAAGAGTTCGCCGTCGAGCCCGAGGCCCTGTTCCACGTCCACCCGGTAGGTGAACTTCTCCCCCTTGCCCGGCGCCTTGTCGATGCCCGCGACGGCGTCGAACCTGCCCGACCCCTTCAGCTCGGCGCCGAGCGGGTACTTCCCGGCCATCCCCTGCGCGTACGTCAGCGTGGCCGGGGCCCCGGGCGCGCCGGACACGGACGGGCTCGGCCTGGCCTCCCCGCGCGCGGCGTCGTCGTCGACGGCCTCGCGGGTCTGCCCGGAGGCGGTCTGCGGCCGGGCGGCGTCGTCGTCGCGGCCCGAGGCGACCTGTCCGGCCACGACGACGGCCAGCACCGTCGTGACGGCGGCGGCCGCGATGCCGGTGAACGCCCGCCCCTTGACGCCCTGGGAGGTCGCGTTCTCGCTGGTGAGCGGCGGGTCGTCGGTCCCGTCGACGACGGCCGCGGAGGTCGTACGGAAGGCGGTCTCCCGGTGGGTGGCGGCGGAGAGAGGTTCCTGCTCACGCACGCGTATGGCGGCGGACGGCGTCGTCGCGCGCGTGAAGACGTCCTCGTCGTCCTCGCCGAAGGCGTCCAGGTACTCCTGACGCGGGCCCTGACGGGAACCTTGACGGGCACCCTGGCGCGGGCCGTCCTGGGGCATGGGTCGCTGACGAGGTATCACGGGCTGCCCGGTACCCGCTGATCGTCCTCTCAAGTCACCCCAGCCGCCCCCGCCTTCCCGCTGCTCGGGGTGGCCGCCACGCACTGGTGGGAACCCGTGGGGCGGCGTTCCCTCGGAGAACGGGAAGCGGGGCACTCCGTGCGAGGGGGTTGCGTCGTACCCCGGGGACGGCACCTGGACGCGGGCTCCGCGCGGGTCCCCCGGGAGAGGCGGTTCCGGGGCAGCCCCCTGCGACGCGCCCTTGGAGCCGCCCTTGGCGGCACTCTTGGGCGCGGGTCCACGCCGGCTGTGGCGTCCCACGTAGGTCTCAGCCTCCCGAGGTCTCGGTCGCGGCGTCGGCGTGCAGCTCCCGGAACGCCGACGCCACCGTCTCGGGATACTCCATCATCGCCACGTGCCCGGCGTCGGGCAGCGTGAGCAGGCGGGAGTGGCGGAAGGTGCGGGCGGCCCGCTGCGCCATGCGGAAACCGACGAGCTGGTCGCGACCACCGTAGACCAGGAGCGTGGGGGCGAGGACGCGTTCGGCCTGGCGCCACAGTCCGTGCTGACCGCCCAGGGTGTACGCGCTGAGCAGGCCACGCGTGGAACGCGTCAGCGCGTCCCAGAAGTACGGCAGCTGAAGACGACGCTCCAGTTCTTCCACCGCATGGCGGAACGCGTCCGGGCTGACCCGCCCGGGATCGCCGTAACAGAGCGCCGTGACACCGCGGACGCGCTGCTCGGCGGTCCACTCCCGGGTGAACCTGGTGAAGAGCGCGGCCACGCCGGGCAGCCCGACCAGGCCCGTGGGCATCGCCGTGCGCTGCACCCGCAGCTCGGGCAGCGCGGGCGACACGAGCGTCAGCGTCCGCACGAGGTCGGGCCGGACCGCGGCGACGCGCGTGGACACCGCGCCGCCGAGGGAGTTGCCGAAGAGGTGCACGGGTCCGCGGTCGACGGCGTCGAGATAGCGGATCACGGCACGCGCGTGCGCCGTGACGGAGTAGTTGCCGTCGTCCGGCGGCGGGGAGTCGCCGAAGCCCGGCAGATCGACCGCCTCGCTGGCCACCACCCCGTCGAGCAGCGCCATCAGCGCGGACCAGTTCTGCGAGGAACCGCCGAGGCCGTGCACGTACAGCGCGGGTTCGAGCCCTTGGCGCGCGGGCGGCCTGGAGCGGACCGTGAGCGTGACGCCCGGCAGCCCGACCGAACGGAGCCGCTCGCCCGCGGCCACCCGGACCGCGATCGCCTTCGGCAGCACACTGGTAGGCGGCACGGAAGGCAGCTCGGTCGAAGACATGCGGCAATGTTACGAGACGATCACGCACGCTTTCGTGTGTTCGCCGTCACACGCGCGGGTCGCACGCGCGCGTGACGGGCACGGTGACGGAGCCATACCCGCGCGAATCGTGGGCACTCCGCTCACCGACCGCATGGCGTCCGAAACGGGTGTCTCCTAGGCTCTTACCGAGGGCACCCGCTTGTGGCCCCTGCACCTCGCAGGGACGTTCGTAGGAAGGGAGCCCACCATGGCCGTTGACCCCACCGACCCGGAGACGTTCGAAGAGGACGACGACTTCGGGGAGATCGACGTCGAGGCGCCGGAGGGCGACGCCGCGGAGCAGTACAAGGACGTCACCCCGGAGCAGGACGACTCCCTGGAGGACGTGGATCCAGCCCGGGCCAACGAGGCCGATCTCGTCGAACAGGCCCGCGTCGTCTCCCTCGACGAGGACGACTATCGGTGACATGCGCCGAGCTGGAGCGGGTCGCAGTATGCCCGTAACATCCCGGTCCAAACGTTTTTACAATGATTTTGTCGTCGTCCAGTCCGTGAAATTCTGCACGCGGACCGCGCACAGCACGGTTACCGAAAAGTACGATGGCGGCGCGGCGCTCACCGCACGAGGACCACTTTGGGAGGCGGCGTGACAGCCATCGAGCAGACAGAGGCGGCGCGCCCGCGAGGCACCCGCCTGCCGCGCCGTGCCCGACGGAACCAGCTGCTGGGCGCCGCCCAGGAAGTGTTCGTGGCGCAGGGCTACCACTCCGCCGCCATGGACGACATCGCCGAGCGGGCCGGGGTCAGCAAGCCGGTGCTCTACCAGCACTTCCCCGGCAAGCTCGACCTCTACCTGGCCCTGCTGGACCAGCACTGCGAGTCGCTCATCCAGGCCGTGCGCGGCGCGCTCGCCTCGACGACCGACAACAAGCAGCGGGTCCGCGCCACGATGGACGCGTACTTCGCGTACGTCGAGGACGACGGCGGCGCCTTCCGTCTGGTCTTCGAGTCGGACCTGACGAACGAGCCCGCGGTGCGCGAGCGCGTCGACAAGGTGACGACCGAGTGCGCCGAGGCGATCTGCGAGGTCATCGCGGAGGACACCGGCCTCTCGCGCGCGGAGTCGATGCTCCTCGCCTCGGGTCTGGGCGGCCTCGCCCAGGTCGTGGCACGGTCCTGGCTGCACAGCGACCGCAGCGTGCCGCGCGACCAGGCGGTGCAGTTGCTGGCCTCCCTGGCCTGGCGGGGCATCGCCGGTTTCCCGCTGCACGGCACCGATCAGCACTGACCGCGGGGGCCGCCCGGCCGTTTGTTCCCGCCCGCTGTTCGCTCCTGGCGTGGACGGCCGCGCCGTGAACGTCCCCTCACCGGGCTAATGTGTGCAGCGTACGGCGCGGACGCCCGCGCACCTCATGACCGTCGGAGGGACATAGCCGTGGAGGTCAAGATCGGCGTGCTGCACGCACCCCGCGAGATCGTTCTGGAGAGCGGTCAGACTCCCGAGGAAGTCGAGCGCGTGGTGGCCGAGGCCCTGGCCGGAAAGTCGCAGCTGCTCAGCCTCGTGGACCAGCACGGCCGCAAGGTCCTGGTGCCGGCCGACCGCCTGGCCTACGTCGAGCTGGGCGAGCCCGCCCCGCGCAAGGTGGGCTTCGGCGCTCTGTAGACGAAGCGACGCAAGCGGGGCCCGGTGACCGGACGGTCGCCGGGCCCCGCTTCCGTTTCCGCGGCCGGACGTTCCCGCCGCAGGTTGTTCCCGCCGCCGGACGGCCGCGCCGCCGAAGCCAGCGCCCCGGCCCCCGCCGGTTCCGCTCTCGGCGTCTTCTCCACAGATGGAGCACAACCCGGCCACAGAGGAGGATTGCATTCCGCAGGTCACGGGTATGACGGGCTACGACCTCGATGCACAGCCCCAACCGTCCGGGAGGGACCCTCATGATCTTGGAAGCGCTCGGCTCCGCTGTGCTAGGTCTGGTGCTCGCGTGGGCGGCGGTCCAACGCTTCTCGCACCGTCTGCCGGTGCGCACCCTCGTCTTCGCCACGGGCGTCGCCGGAGCGCTGTTCGGTGACTTCGTCACCCACAGCGCGCTGGGCCCGGGCGCCGGTCCTGCGAGCCTCCTCGGCGCGGCGATCGTCTCCGCCGCCTCGCTCTCCCTGCTGCTGCGCCCGGCCGGCCGACTCCGCCGGCGGTCGGCCCCGGCCTGAGCCCGGCGACGGCCGGCGGGACCAGGACCCACCGGCCACCCCACGGCGACCTGACCGACCGGACCTGTCCGATCGGGCCGATCGGACAGGCCCTGGCGAGTGGCCCTAGGCCGCCAGCCCCAGCGCCGCCATCCGCTTGGTGTGCGCCTCGGTGATCCGGGAGAACATCCGGCCGACCTCGGCGAGGTCGAAGCCGTCCGCGACACCGCCCACGAGCATCGTCGACAGCGCGTCCCGGTCCGCGACCACCCGCTGGGACTGCGACAGCGCCTCACCCATCAGCCGGCGCGCCCACAGCGCGAGCCGTCCCCCCACGCGCGG
The DNA here is from genome assembly GCF_031456635.1 of Streptomyces sp. 3330. NCBI lineage: Bacteria > Bacillati > Actinomycetota > Actinomycetes > Kitasatosporales > Streptomycetaceae > Streptomyces > Streptomyces sp. 3330. The sequence goes on along the minus strand of NZ_JAVDVA010000022.1, from coordinate 148,374 downwards.
ATCCGCGTCGATCGCACCGCGCACCCGGTCCACCGCGAAACCGGCGTGGCCGGTGTCGTCGAGCACGGCCAGCACCAGGGCGCGGCTGTCGGTGTCCAGACGGACCGCGACCTCGCGGTAGAAGTCGCTGGCGATCGAGTCGCCGACGTACGCCTTGACGAGGCCCTCCAGCCAGTCCGACGGGGCCGTCTGCCGGTGGAAGCCGTCCAGCGCGGCGACGAACGGCTCCATGGCCTGCGTCGGCTCCTCACCGATCTCGGTGAGCCGGTCGCGCAGCCGCTCGAAGTGGTGGAACTCGGCCGACGCCATCTTCGCCAGTTCCGCCTTGTCCTCCAGCGTGGGCGCGAGCTTGGCGTCCTCCGCGAGCCGCTCGAACGCCGCCAGCTCGCCGTACGCCAGCGCACCCAGCAGATCCACGACCGCGGCCCGGTACTGCGGGTCGGCCGAGGCCGTCGCCCAGTCCTGGGCTGCGATACCGGTGGCGGTGTTCTCAGGCTTGTCAGAGGTCGTCATGCAGCGCACAATAGCTCGCTCGTCGCACAGGGGAAGTCCCTGGTCAATCAGTGTGACAACGAAGACGTACGGGACCGCCCCCGGCACTGTGACAACCACAACGTGACCGAATCGGCCATCGCGTGTGCGCGAATCCGGGGTATGGTGGTAATGCGCCTGCCGAATATTCGACGGGCCGCACGTATGAGGATGCCCGGTCGGTGGCCCGATCGGCTCCGACCCGACAGCCCTCCTCGCCCGTACGGCACTGTGCGTACGGAAACCCGGAGGGGACCCCCTCAGCGGTACGAGCGCTAGAGCGTCGGCAGAGGTCCCGTGTCCTGACGGCTTGCCCGTGAGGCAGTCGACGTCCCCGGCACGGTCCTGACACGACCCCCGCGCTCGCCTCGCACCGCGCACACAGAAGAGGCAGCACCCTGACTACCACGTTCCGAGAGCTCGGCATCCTTTCCGAGACCGCCGAGGCCCTTGAGGCCGTCGGCATCATCAGTCCCTTCCCCATCCAGGAGATGACGCTTCCCGTCGCCCTGACGGGAACGGACGTCATCGGCCAGGCCAAGACCGGCACCGGCAAGACGCTCGGCTTCGGCCTGCCGCTCCTCGAGCGCGTGACCGTCCCCGCCGACGTCGAGGCCGGCCGCGCCCGGCCCGAGGACCTCACCGACGCGCCGCAGGCGCTCATCGTCGTCCCCACCCGTGAGCTGTGCACGCAGGTCACCAACGACCTGCTGACCGCGGGCAAGGTGCGCAACGTCCGCGTCCTCGCCATCTACGGCGGCCGCGCCTACGAGCCCCAGGTCGAAGCCCTCAAGAAGGGCGTCGACGTGGTCGTCGGCACCCCGGGCCGCCTGCTGGACCTCGCGGGCCAGAAGAAGCTCGACCTCAAGCACATCAAGTCGCTCGTCCTGGACGAGGCCGACGAGATGCTCGACCTGGGCTTCCTGCCCGACGTCGAGAAGATCATCAACATGCTGCCGGCGAAGCGCCAGACCATGCTGTTCTCGGCGACCATGCCGGGCGCGGTCATCGGCCTCGCCCGCCGTTACATGTCGCAGCCGACGCACATCAACGCCACGTCGCCCGACGACGCGGGCAGGACCGTCGCGAACACCAAGCAGCACGTGTACCGCGCGCACAACATGGACAAGCCCGAGATGGTGGCGCGCATCCTCCAGGCGGAGGGCCGCGGCCTGGTCATGGTGTTCTGCCGTACCAAGCGCACCGCCGCCGACCTGGCCGACCAGCTCCAGCAGCGCGGCTTCGCCTCCGGCGCGGTCCACGGCGACCTCGGCCAGGGCGCCCGCGAGCAGGCGCTGCGCGCCTTCCGCAACGGCAAGGTCGACGTCCTCGTCTGCACCGACGTGGCCGCCCGCGGCATCGACGTCGAAGGCGTCACGCACGTCATCAACTACCAGTCCCCCGAGGACGAGAAGACGTACCTGCACCGCATCGGCCGTACCGGCCGCGCGGGCGCCAAGGGCATCGCCGTCACGCTGGTCGACTGGGACGACATCCCACGCTGGCAGCTCATCAACAAGGCGCTGGAGCTCGAGTTCAGCGACCCGCCGGAGACGTACTCCACCTCTCCGCACTTCTTCGAGGAACTCGGCATCCCCGCGGGCACCAAGGGTGTTCTGCCGCGCTCGGAGCGCACCCGCGCCGGGCTCGACGCGGAGGAGCTCGAGGACCTCGGCGAGCCGGGCGGACGCGGAGCGCGCGGCCGCAACGACCGCGGCGGTCGTGGTGACCGCGGTGGCCGTGGTGACCGGGGCGGTCGCGGTGAGCGCGGCGGCCGGAGCGAGTCCCGTTCCGGCGAGCGCACCGCGGAACAGTCCGACGAGCGCGAGCGTTCGGCCCGCACGCCCCGTCGCCGTCGTCGTACGCGCAACGGCTCCCCGCTCGACGCGGCGCCCGCCGCGACCACGGCAGCCGAGCAGGCCTCCGTGGCCCAGCCGGCGCCCGTGGCGGAGGAGCCCGCCGGCCCGCGCACTCCGCGCCGTCGGCGCCGCACCCGCAACGGGTCCACGCACGAGGCCGCCGTCGTGACGGCCGTGCCGGACGGCGCCGCCGCGGTCGAGCCCGTCGCCGAGGCCGCGGAGGCGGCCGTGGCGACCGCGGAGGGCACCGTCGTGGAGGTCGCTCAGGAGACCCCGGCCGCGCCGCGCCGCCGCCGTACCCGCAGGACCGCGGAGGCCGTGCAGTCCGTGGAAGCCGTGCAGTCCGTGCAGTCCGAGGCGACCGCGCCGGTCACGGTGGCGGAGCCGCCGGCCGCCGAGGCAGCGGCCGACACGGTCGAGGCCACGGAGGCCAAGCCGCGCCGCCGCACCCGCAAGGCGACGGCTCCGGTCGAAGCCGTGGTCGAGACCGTCGAGGCCCCGGAGGCCGCCGCGGCCGCCGAGACCGTGGTCAAGCCGCGTCGCACCCGCAAGACGGCGGCCGCCGCCCCGGCCGAAGCCGCCGTCGACACCGCCGAGGCGACCGAGGCCAAGCCCCGCCGCCGCACCACCCGCAAGACCGCCGCCACCGAGACGACGGCCACCACGGCCGACATCCCGGCCCAGGCCACCGCGGAAGCCGAGGCCCCCAAGCCGCGCCGTACCCGCAAGACCGCCGCCACCGCCCCGGCCGAGGCCGAGACCGCGGTCGAGACGGCGGAGGGCACGGAGGCCAAACCGCGCCGCCGCGCCACCCGCAAGGCGACGGTCCCGGCCGAAGCCGCCCCGGACACGGCCGAGGTCACGGAGACCAAGCCGCGCCGCACCCGCAAGGCGGCCACCACGGCCACCGCGGCGACGTCGGTCGTCGAGGCTCCGGCGGCCGTCGAGCCCGAGGCCAAGCCGCGCCGCACCCGTAAGGCGGCGGCTCCGGCCGAGGTCGCGGTCGACACGGCCGAGACCACGGAGGCCAAGCCGCGCCGGACCCGCAAGACCGCCGCCACGGCGACGGAGGCGGAGCCGGTCGCGGAGGCAGCCGTGGTCAAGCCGCGTCGCACCCGCAAGACGGCGGCCGCCGCCCCGGCCGAAGCCGCCGTCGACACCGCCGAGGCGACCGAGGCCAAGCCCCGCCGCCGCACCACCCGCAAGACCGCCGCCACCGAGACGACGGCCACCACGGCCGACATCCCGGCCCAGGCCACCGCGGAAGCCGAGGCCCCCAAGCCGCGCCGCACCCGCAAGACCGCCGCCACCGCCCCGGCCGAGGCCGAGACCGCGGTCGACACGGCGGAGGCGAAGCCGAAGGCGCGTCGCACCCGCAAGGCGACGGCCGCCGCGGAGCCCGCGGACGGCTGATCGACCGGAACGCCGACGGCCCGGCCCCTCCTCGTCGAGGGGCCGGGCCGTCGGCGTTCCGTTTCCGGGAGAGGGACCACCGACGGCGCGCGGTGCGCCCTCCCGGTAGCCTCGGGGCGTGACCAGGCCCAGCACCAGCAGCCCCTTCCCGCCGCCGCCCGGCGCGCACTCGTATCAGCTGCGGACCGAGCGCGGCGAGTTCGCCGTCGTCGACGCGCCCGTGCCCGACGGTGTCGAGCAGCGGGGTGTCGCGCTGCTGATGCCCGGCTTCACCGGGAGCAAGGAGGACTTCCACCGGATGCACGAGCCGCTCGCGGCCCGTGGCTACCGGGCCGTCGCCGTGGACGGGCGGGGGCAGAACGAGTCCGACGGACCGGCGTACGACGAATCCGCCTACGGGCGTGAGGAGTTGGCGCGGGATGTGCTGGCGCAGGCGGCGGCCCTCGGCGCCCCGGTGCATCTGGTGGGTCACTCCCTGGGCGGGCAGATCGCCCGTGCCGCCGTGCTTCTCGACCACTCCCCCTTCGTGTCGTTCACGCTCGTCGCCTCGGGCCCGGCCGAGATCTCGGACTCCCAGAAGCAGCGCGTGAAACTGCTGCACGACGCGCTCGCGGTGATGACGATGCCGCAGGTGTGGGAGGCGATCCTGGCGATGGGTCCGCCGGAGGAGGTCGGCGGTCCGGCCAGCGGCCAGGGCGAGCCGGAGCTGTTGCGGCGACGCTGGCTCAACCACAAGCCGGCCCAACTCCTCGTGACCGGGCGCCAGTTGTGCGTCGAGCCGAACCGGGTCGGTGAACTCGCCGCCGTGCCGCTGCCGTTCCATGTCCTGTCGGGCGCCCGGGACGACACCTGGCCGCTGCCTCTCCTCGACGACATGGCCAGGGAACTGCGGGCGCACCGGACGGTCGTGCCGGGCGCCGAGCACTCGCCGAACCAGGACCAGCCGCTGCCGACCGCCCACGCGCTCGCCGACTTCTGGGACCGCCACCCCGGGCCCGGGCCGCGGGGTCTCTCCGGCCCGGCCGCGCCCTAGTACTGCGTCTGCACGTGCTCCCAGAAGCCGTCCCGCAGGGCGCGTCTCAGGTCGGCCTGGCCGCGCAGGGAGTACTGGAGGATGCCTTCCGCCTCGACGAGCAGGTCCTGGTCGACGGAGCCGGGGAGGTAGGGGTGGCCCGGCAGCAGCTCGGCCAGCGAATCCCGGCCCCGCGCCGCCAGCCACTTCGCCGCCACCTGCGCCCCGACGAAGCGGACGGCCTCCCGGGTGGGCCGGTTCGCGCCGGTGCCCTCGTAGGCCGGGGCGGTGCGCCGTGAGACGTACGGCTTGAAGAAGTCGAGGTCGAGGGTGCGCTGGCTGTCGACCTCCCAGAGCAGCGGTTCGGCCTGGTTGCGGCCTTCCGGCGCCTCGATGCCCCAGAGGTGCACCCGGGCGCCGTACCCCTGCGCCGCCTCCACCGCCGAGACCAGGTCCTCGTCGCCGCCCAGCAGGGCCGCGTCGCTGATGGCCCGGTGCCGGGCCAGCGACTCCAGGTCGGTCCGGATCAGCGAATCGACGCCCTTCTGCTGGTTGTTGGCGTTCAGGTTGCCCAATCGCACCTTCACATCCGGCAGTTCGGCGATGGACTGCTGCTCGGAGGTGTGGATGCGGCGCCGGGCGCCGTCGTACCAGTAGACGCGCAGCAGGCGGCTGTCGGCGAAGATCGAGCGGGCGCGGTCGATGAGCGCCTCGATCAGGCCCTCGGCGTCGAGGTCGAAGGCCCGGCGGTCCTCGGTCCCGGCCACCAGGCGCCCCGCGGCCGCGTACAGGTAGCCCGCGTCGACGAAGATCGCGTGGGTCGAGGGCGTCTTGGCCACCTCGGCGAGCATGCGGGTCAGCAGCTCGTTCGTGCGGTCGATGCGGGCGGCGAGGGCGGGGAGGTCGTCGTTCATCGCGTCCATTGTCCCGGTGGTCACGCTGCGAACACAACCGGTCCCGTTCAGTCCCGGCAAACCCTCTTACTCGTCAGTAATTAGTCGTTCGAAAAATTTCTTTAGCGTAGGGAATGTTTGTAACACGCATCCCGTTGACTCCCTGTGTAACCAAGTAGTTCTCCTCAGGAGGATGACCAGACGAAGGGAGAAGCCGATGCGCTTCGAAATCATGCGACTCGACGATGTCGACGGCACGCCCGTGGACTGCACCGTCGTAGACGCCGCCTCCGTCAATCGGATCGTTCAGCAGGCCGCCGCCATCGGGCAGCGACTGTGGATCCGCCCGGCCGACACCTCGGCCTCGTAACGCGCGGGTCCCTACAGTTTTCAGAGCCCCCTACGGCGATGCCGCAGGGGGCTCTGCGTGTGCCGGGGGCCGGTCAGCCGGCCCGGATCACCTGGGTGATCCCGTTGATGATCTGCTGCACGGCGATCGCGGAGAGCATCATGCCCGCGAGCCGCGTCACCAGGACCACGCCGCCGTCCTTGATGACCCGGATGATCAGCAGCGAGTAGCGCATCACGAGCCACAGCACGACATGGATGGCGAGGATGGCCGTCCACACCGACACCTGCATCGCCGCGCTGTCCGCCTTCTGCACGGCGAGGATGACGGAGACGATCGCACCGGGCCCGGCCAGCAGCGGCATGCCCAGCGGGACGAGCGCGACGTTGACGTCCTTGGTCTGCTTCGGCTCGTCGGTCTTGCCGGTGAGCAGGTCCAGCGCGATCAGCAGGAGCAGCAGGCCGCCCGCGATCATCAGCGCGGGGACGGAGACGTGCAGGTAGTCGAGGATCTGGTGCCCGAGGAGCCCGAAGACGGTGATCACACCGCCGGCCACGCAGACCGCCTGGAAGGCCATCCGCTTCTGCACCTTGCCGGGGCGTCCGGCGGTCAGCGCGAGGAAGATCGGGGTGATCCCGGGGGGATCCATGATGACAAAAAGGGTGAGGAAGAGGGAGCCGAAGACGGCGACGTCGAACATCAGTGCAGGAGCCTTGCGGGAAAGAGGGTGGACCGGGAGAGCGGAGGCGAGCCTCAGGCTCCGCCGGTGCCCGGGACCGGGAACGCCCCGGTGGCGCGCCGGGTGATCTCCCCGTACACCTCGGGGTCGGTCGTGTACTCGCCGAGCACGCAGGTCTTGCGGCTGCCGTGGTAGTCCGACGAGCCGGTGACCAGCAGCCCCAGATCGGCGGCGAGCCCGCGCAGCCGCGCGCGGGTGTCCGCGTCGTGGTCCATGTGGTCGACCTCGATGCCGTCGAGTCCGGCGGCCGCCAGCTCGGCGATCACGGACTCCGGCACCGTGCGGCCGCGCTTGCTCGCGCCCGGGTGGGCGAAGACGGTGACCCCGCCCGCGCCCTTGACCAGCCGGATCGCCTCGAAGGGGTCGGTCTCGTGCTTCTCGACGTGGGCCCGGCCGCCGTCGGACAGCCAGGCCTCGGTGAAGGCGTCGTTCACGGTGGGCACGACGCCCAGCTCCACCAGGGCGGTGGCGACATGCGGCCGCCCGACCGACCCGTCCCCCGCGATCCGCGCGACCTGCTCCCAGGTGACGGGTACGCCCAGGTCGTTGAGCCGCGCGACCATCGCCCGCGCCCGCGGAACCCGGTCGTCGCGCACCAGCTCCCGCTCGGCGAGCAGGGCGGGCTCCTCGGGGTCGAACAGATAGGCCAGCATGTGCATGCTGATGCCGTCGATGCGGCAGGACAGCTCGGCGCCGGTCACCAGCGTGAGCCCCCGCGGCAGCGCGGCGACGGCCTCGGCGTATCCCCGGGTGGTGTCGTGGTCGGTCAGCGCGACGACGTCCAGACCGGCGGCACCCGCGTTGCGGACCAGCTCGGCCGGGGTGTCCGTACCGTCGGAGGCCGTGGAGTGGCAGTGCAGGTCGATGCGCACGACGCGGGCTCCAGGCGAGGACGGGACGGAAGGGGACGCTTCAGCATAGCCGGTCATCAGACCGCCCCTGTCACACCCGAAACGGTCGAGCGCCCCCTACACATACGGTGCCGCGGCAGCACGGGGACCCACGGCCCGGCGGAGCGCTACGGCTTGAGCAGGCGCGGCGACAACGCCCCGCACGGCACCAGTTCCACCTCGGCGCCCGCGTCCCGCAGATCCGTGAGCACCAGCTCGTCGTACATCAGCAGCCCCGACTGCTCGGGCCACACCACCGCCCACAGCCAGAGCCCGCGCGCCTCCCCGGCGAAGACGGCCCGGTCGTCGGGGGTGGCGGAGACATGCCAGAGCGGGGTGGGACGGCCGGCGGCGAGGACCTTGGCCTGCGGGGGTTTCTCGACGCTCATGTACGGGCCGGGGTCCGGCCCGTCGACACCGGCGTATCGCGCGCCGAGTCCGACGCCCAGTTCCTCGGCGACCAGGATCAGCTCCCCCATCCCGCCGAGCGGGCCGGGCCCCGAGCAGGCCACGGCGGTGGCACGGCCCCCGCTGCGGTCGTCCCCCGCGTACGTCACGCCCGTGAAGAGCCAGCCGACCGGCAGCGGCCACGGCATCCACACCGGCACCTGCGTGCGGTGCACGACGACACTGAGAGCCTCGACGCTGGGCGGGATCACGGGCTGAAGCGGATGCACCGTCCCGTGCACATCGCACTGCCAGGAATCGGCGAAGAGTCCGGGAGCCCTGACCCGGCCACCACACTTCGGGCAACTGGGTTCGCCCCTCATAGAGCCCCACGGTCCTACCCGAGCACGCCCACGTCAAGGACGATCACCCGTCCGGACGGAAGTGACCTCCCCGGAAGATTTGCGTGTAGCTAGCATTAGTTAGGCGATCTAACTTACTGTGTGTATATACCAACTATCTTCCGAGGGGTGAGAGGAACAATGGACCCATTCGATGCGGGAGCCGGAAGCATCCTGCGGCAGCCGAAGGCGGTGTGGGCGACGGCCGGCGCGTCCGTCGTCGCCTTCATGGGCATCGGCCTCGTCGACCCGATCCTGCCGTCCATCGCCCAGGGGCTGGACGCCACGGCCGGCCAGGTGTCCCTGCTCTTCACCTCGTACTTCCTGATCACCGCGTTCGCGATGCTGGTCACCGGATTCGTCTCCAGCCGCATCGGCGGGCGCAGGACGCTGCTGGCCGGCCTCGCCCTCGTCGTCGTCTTCGCGGGACTCGCGGGCACCTCGGGTTCGGTCGGCGAACTCGTCGGCTTCCGGGCGGGCTGGGGGCTCGGCAACGCGCTGTTCGTGTCGACGGCCCTCGCGGTGATCGTCGGCGCTGCGGCCGGCGGCAGCGCGGCGGCCATCCTGCTGTACGAGTCCGCCCTCGGCCTCGGCATGGCCTGCGGACCGCTGCTCGGCGCGCTGCTCGGCGACGCCAGCTGGCGCTACCCGTTCTTCGGCACCGCGTTCCTGATGGCGATCGGCTTCCTGTGCATCACGGTGTTCCTGAAGGACCAGCCGAAGCCGGCCCGGAAGATCTCCGTCCTGGACCCGATCAGGGCGCTCGGGCACGGCGGCCTGGCCTCCGCGGCGGCCTCGGCCTTCTTCTACAACTACACGTTCTTCACCGTGCTGGCCTTCACCCCGTTCGTGCTGAACATGACCCCGTACAAGTCCGGGGCGGTGTTCTTCGCCTGGGGCGTGCTGCTCGCCGTCTTCTCGGTGCTCGTGGCGCCGCGGCTCCAGAAGCGGTTCGGGTCACTGAAGGTGCTCGGCGGCTCGCTGGTGCTGCTCGCCGTCGACGTGCTCGCGCTCGGGTACGGCGACCACACCACGGCGATCGGCTGCACGATCCTGTCCGGCGCGTTCATCGGCGTGAACAACACCGTCTACACCGAGTTGGCCCTCGGCGTCTCGGACGCCCCGCGCCCGGTGGCGAGCGCCGGCTACAACTTCGTGCGGTGGTTCGCGGCGGCGGCCGCGCCCTACTTCGCGCCGAAGATCGAGGAGTGGACCGACATCCACGTCCCGTTCGCCGTCGCGGCGGTCACCGCACTGCTCGGCGCGGTCGTGGTCGTCGTCCGGCGCGAGGCGCTCACCCACGAGGCCGAGGAACTCGAACCGCGGCACGCGACGGAGGACGGAGTCGCGGTCTTCGCCGACTGAGCCGGCCGAACCGGCGGAATCGACCGAACCGACCGAACCGACCGAACCGACCGAACGTCAACTGACGATCGCCTCAGCGGCGTTGGTGACATCGGTCACCCGGATGTCAATCGAGCGGGACGGACCTCCTGGACGGATCCCGGAGGTCCGTCCCGTGGGTCAGCCAGCGCTCCTGGAGGGCCTGGGCGCCGTGCACGCGCTTCCAGGCGGCCTCGTTGGGGGTCATGGGGAGCAGGGGCAGGAAGCGGACCGGGTCCAGGGGCGCGTCGAGATCGAGATCCTCGACCAGACCGCCCGGCTCGGCCACCAGGACCGAGGTGAACGGGGCGCCGGGCCACAGGGGTTCCCCCACGTCGAGGGAGCTGCCGGGAGCCACCACCACACCCTCGACCTGCGGGGACGCGGCGAGCACGGCCAGCGGGCGGAGCACCTTGTCGGTGTCGGACACGCCGGGCCTGACGGACAGCACCAGCTCGGCGCGCGGCCCCTCGACCGGGTCGGCGACCAGCGCGGTCGGGTCGCTCATCGGCTGCGCGGACATGCCGAGCGTGGCGTAGCGGACGACGTCGCCCTCGTGGAAACGCAGCACCTCGAGGCGGTCCGTGCCGAGGAAGGTGACCGCGGCGCGGGCGTCCGGCTCGCCCAGCGCGCTGCGCAAACGAGCCTCGACCAGAGGAAGAACATCAACCATGCGGCGAGCATAGAACTCGTCAGTGCGGGGCAAAGCAGCGCCTTGACACTTCAGTCGACTGCTATTCTTGCCCGGTGGTTCGGGGCAGCACGCAGAAGCGTCGCGATCTTGCCCCGACCCAGACGAGACTCCCTTACGAGGGACCGGCTGGAGGAGGTGGGGCTGTCATGGATCGAAGTCACCCGTGCAGTACCACTCGCTCTTCCTGCCGCTGACGCAGCTGCTCCGGCTTCTTGGCCCCGGCTGGTCGCCACCTCTCGCGCTCATCTTCATGCGGAAGAGCACTTCGTTTCCTTTTCACCTGATCTGCTCGATCTGTCTGATCTGCCAGATCTCTCCGGTCTGATTCAGTAGCGAAGCTCGCCACCGCGACGGAGCGGTGCTCCCCGCTTTGTGGACGTGCCAAACCTCCGCACTCAGGACGTCCTCATTCCGGGCAGTTCCACCCGTCGTGGCGGTCTTTCTTTGCTCGTCGCGAAGGAGCCTGCCATGTCGATGATCCGCGACCTCCGTGCCGTCGTCCGCCCGGCCCGTCCCTCCCTGCGCAAGGGGGGCGGGCGTATGGAAACCGGCGCCTACGACACCACCCGCGACCCCGCGACGCCCTCGGCCGTCGTCGACTGTGCGGTCTACCGTGACGGCGCGCGGGTCGCCTACGCGCAGCCCCCGACCCCGCAGGAGGCCATGCGCCAGGTGCGGCGCGACGGAGGCTTCGTGTGGATCGGCCTGCACGAGCCGACCGAGGCCGAATTCGCCGGTATCGCCAGCGAGTTCGGACTGCACCCGCTGGCCGTGGAGGACGCCGTGCAGGCGCACCAGCGGCCCAAGCTGGAGCGCTACGACGACTCCCTGTTCACGGTCTTCAAGACCATCCACTACATCGAGCACGACCGTCTGACGGCCAACAGCGAGGTCGTCGAGACCGGTGAGGTCATGTGCTTCACCGGCAAGGACTTCTTCATCACCGTCCGGCACGGCGGCCAGGGCTCGCTGCGCGCGCTGCGCCACCGCCTCCAGGACGACCCCGAGCTGCTCGCCAAGGGCCCCTCGGCGGTGCTGCACGCCATCGCCGACCACGTCGTCGACGGCTACATCGCGGTCGCGGACGCCGTCCAGGACGACATCGACGAGGTCGAGACGGAGGTGTTCTCGCCGGGCCGCAAGGGCACCCCGCGCGGCACGGACGCCGGCCGGATCTACCAACTCAAGCGTGAGGTACTGGAGTTCAAGCGCGCGGTGTCGCCACTGCTGCGGCCGATGCAGCTGCTGAGCGAGCGGCCGATGCGGCTGGTCGACCCCGACATCCAGAAGTACTTCCGGGACGTCGCCGACCACCTCGCCCGGGTCCAGGAGCAGGTCATCGGCTTCGACGAACTGCTCAACTCGATCCTCCAGGCCAACCTCGCGCAGGCCTCCGTCGCGCAGAACGAGGACATGCGGAAGATCACGTCCTGGGCCGCGATCATCGCCGTGCCGACGATGGTGTGCGGGGTGTACGGGATGAACTTCGACTACATGCCGGAACTGCACTCGAAGTACGGCTATCCCGTGGTCATGTCGGCCATGGTGGCGCTCTGTGTCGGCATCCACCGCACACTGAAGCGCAACGGCTGGCTGTGAGGGCCCCGGCACCGGCTGGCTAGGGTGAGCCCATGACAAGAGAGCTGCTGCTCGACCAGGCCCTCGTCGAGGAGGCCACCAAGAAGTCCGGCCTCGTCTGGGTCCGGGGCGCCGGCGCCCCGGCCGCGCGTGCGCTGTGGCACGTGTGGCACGAGGGCGCGGCCCATCTGGTCGGGGACGGGCCCGGGGAGCAGCCGCTGGCCGGGCTGACCGACGGCGGTTCGGCCGAGGTCACCGTCCGCAGCAAGGACAAGGGCGGCCGGCTCGTCTCCTGGACGGCGAGGGTCGTGGCGCTCGCGCCCGGCTCCGAGGCCTGGCAGGCGGCCGTCGCCGAGCTCAAGGGCAAGCGGCTGAACGCGCCCGACGGCGAGGCGATGACCGAGCGCTGGGCGCGCGAGTGCCGGGTGCTCCGCCTGGAGCCGACGGGGGCCACGCTGCCCCTGCCCGAAGGGGATCTGGCGGCACGGCCCGTGCCCTCGCCCGCCACCACGCGCGAGCCGGCGCCCGCGGGCCTGCCGAAGCTGCTGCTGCGCAAGCGCAGACGCGCGTAGCCGGTACCGCGAGCAGCCGGCGCCGCGCGGGCGGCGGCTCAGGAGGCCGGGAGCTGCTTTCCGTAGTCCACCGTCTCGTCCTTCGCCGGTTCCTCCAGTGCGAAGTCCTTCCCCCAGGAGGAGAAGCTCAGCGTGCCGGCTCCTCCGGCGCGCTCCAGGCGCAGCGGGTAGGGCTTGCCCTCCAGCGAGACGTCCAGCTTGCCGCCGGAACCGCCGTCGCCGGTGATGCGGATCGTCCGGACGCCGGACTGCTCGTGGTGGCCGTCGGTGGCCAGCGAGCCGTGCAGCGTCAGCAGACCGTCGAGGAGGAGGTCCTTGTCCGTGAAGCCGCTGAACTTCTTGTACGAGGGGTCGCCCGTCGGCACCTTCACGTACTTGCCGTCGAGCTTGTCGGCGGCCGCCGTGTCCGAGCCGTCCTCGCCGGACTTCCCGTCCTCCTTGTGCCAGAACGCCGCGTCGGCCTTCAGGTACAGCTGCTCGCCGACCCGCAGCAGGTGGAAGGTGGCACCCTCCGCGGTGACCGACCCGGTGCCGCCGTCCGCCTTCAGGCTCATGTCCAGCGTGTACGTGTGCCCGCTGGTCACCACGCTCCCGGACAGCCGCACCGCGTCCACGGCGTCGGCCGCGGCCTTCGTCTTCGCCTGGATCTGCGCGGCGGACAGCTTGCCCACCCCGTTCGTGCCCGCGTCCGGATCCTCGCTGCAGCCCGTCAGTCCCAGGCCCACGGCCAGTGCGCACATCACGCTCACCAGCGAGGCGCGGCGAGTTCGGCCGTGGAGAATCGCAGTCACAGAGAAGGCCGCCTTTCTGCGGGGGTGTGCGGAGCGGCGTACGGCAGCGTACCGGGGTCGCGATGCGCCGGCGGAGCCAGTCCGTCCGGACCGCCCACCAGGGCGGATCCGATCGGGACGGGCTAGCCTGAAGCCCGCACGGACGGGCAATGGGGAAAAGAACATCACCGGCAACAGAAGAAGGAGGAGGTGCGGTATGGCAGCGGGCGCCCCGCGTATCTTCGTCTCGCACCTCTCCGGCGTTCCGGTCTTCGATCCGAGCGGTGACCAGGTGGGACGGGTGCGCGACCTGGTCGTCGTGCTGCGCGTGCGGCGACGGCCCCCGCGCGTGCTCGGGCTGGTCGTCGAACTGTCCACCCGGCGCCGCATCTTCCTGCCCATGACCCGGGTGACGGGCATCGAGTCCGGCCAGGTCATCACCACCGGCGTGCTCAACGTCCGCCGCTTCGAACAGCGGCCCACCGAGCGCCTCGTCTTCGGGGAGCTGCTCGACCGGCGCGTCACGCTCGTCGAGACCGGCGAGGAGGTCACCGTCCTCGACGTGTCGGTGCAGCAGCTGCCGGCCCGCCGTGACTGGGAGCTCGACCGGGTCTTCGTGCGCAAGGGGAAGAAGGCGAGCGCCTTCCGGCGGGCGAAGGGCGAGACACTGACCGTCGAGTGGTCGGCGGTCACCGGGTTCTCGCTGGAGGAGCACGGACAGGGCGCGGAGAGCCTCCTCGCCACCTTCGAGCAGCTGCGCCCCGCCGACCTCGCCAACGTCCTGCACCACCTGTCGCCGAAGCGGCGGGCCGAGGTCGCCGCCGCGCTCGACGACGACCGTCTCGCCGACGTCCTCGAGGAGCTCCCGGAGGACGACCAGATCGAGATCCTGGGCAAGCTGAAGGAGGAGCGCGCGGCGGACGTCCTGGAGGCCATGGACCCCGACGACGCGGCCGACCTGCTCTCCGAACTCCCGGAGCAGGACCAGGAGCGGCTGCTGAGCCTGATGCAGCCCGACGACGCGGCCGACATGCGGCGCCTGATGTCGTACGAGGAGCACACCGCGGGCGGTCTGATGACCACCGAGCCGATCATCCTGCGCCCCGACGCCACCGTCGCCGACGCCCTCGCCCGGGTGCGCAACCGCGACCTCTCCCCCGCCCTCGCCGCGCAGGTCTACGTCTGCCGCCCGCCCGACGAGACCCCGACCGGCAAGTACCTCGGCACGGTCCACTTCCAGCGGCTGCTGCGCGACCCCCCGTACACGCTGGTCAGCTCGATGCTCGACGACGACCTCCAGGCCCTCGCGCCGGACGCGGCGCTGCCGGTCGTCGCCGGGTTCTTCGCGACGTACGACATGGTCGCGGCGCCCGTCGTCGACGAGGCGGGCTCGCTGCTGGGCGCGGTGACCGTGGACGACGTCCTCGACCACATGCTGCCGGAGGACTGGCGGGAGACGGAGTTCCACCTCGACGAGGACCCGGCCGAGGAGGTGGGTTCGCATGACTCCTGACCGCGAGAGCGGGCGCGTCGAGCGGACCCCGGTCGGCGCCACGGCGACCAGCCGTCCCCGGGCCCGGCTGGACCAGCCGCGGCAGCCCCGGCACCGGATCCTGCCCGAGTGGGACCCGGAGGCCTTCGGGCGGCTGTCGGAGCGCATCGCGCGGTTCCTGGGCACCGGGCGGTTCATCGTCTGGATGACGATCGTCATCATCGTCTGGGTCCTGTGGAACATCTTCGCCCCGCGCGACCTGCGCTTCGACAACTACCCGTTCATCTTCCTGACCCTGATGCTGTCGCTCCAGGCCTCCTACGCCGCCCCGCTGATCCTGCTCGCGCAGAACCGGCAGGACGACCGCGACCGGGTCAACCTGGAGCAGGACCGCAAGCAGAACGAGCGGTCGATCGCCGACACCGAGTATCTGACCCGGGAGATCGCCGCCCTGCGGATCGGCCTGGGCGAGGTCGCCACCCGGGACTGGATCCGCTCGGAGCTGCAGGACATGGTCAAGGAACTGGAGGAACGGCGGGACGGGCATCGCGAACATGCCGTATTCCCGGCAGAACGGTCGCGGGGACGTGACGTAGACGACCGGTGACGGGCTTACCGGCCCGCCCTCCGCTCGCCGTACCATCGTCCCTATGGCTAGCGAAGACGCGGTGCGCGAGGCACTGGCGACGGTGAACGACCCCGAGATCAACCGGCCCATCACCGAACTCGGGATGGTGAAGTCGGTGGAGATCGGCGCGGACGGGGCGGTCGCGGTCACCGTGTACCTGACGGTCTCCGGCTGCCCGATGCGCGAGACGATCACACAGCGGGTGACCGACGCGGTCTCCGGGGTCGAGGGCGTCACCCGCGTCGACGTCACCCTCGACGTCATGAGCGACGAGCAGCGCAAGGAGCTGGCGAACGCGCTGCGCGGCGGCCAGACCGAGCGCGAGGTCCCGTTCGCCAAGCCGGGCTCGCTGACCCGGGTCTACGCGGTCGCGTCCGGCAAGGGCGGCGTCGGCAAGTCGTCGGTGACGGTGAACCTGGCGGCGGCGATGGCGGCCGACGGGCTGAAGGTCGGTGTGGTCGACGCCGACATCTACGGCCACAGCGTGCCGCGCATGCTGGGCGCGGACGGCCGTCCCACCCAGGTCGAGAACATGATCATGCCGCCGTCGGCGCACGGCGTGAAGGTCATCTCCATCGGCATGTTCACCCCGGGCAACGCACCCGTCGTCTGGCGCGGCCCGATGCTCCACCGCGCGCTCCAGCAGTTCCTGGCCGACGTGTACTGGGGCGACCTGGACGTGCTGCTGCTGGACCTCCCGCCGGGCACCGGCGACATCGCGATCTCGGTGGCGCAGCTGGTCCCGAACGCCGAGATCCTGGTCGTCACGACCCCGCAGCAGGCGGCGGCCGAGGTGGCCGAGCGGGCGGGCTCCATCGCCGTCCAGACCCACCAGAAGATCGTCGGCGTGGTCGAGAACATGTCCGGCCTGCCCTGCCCGCACTGCGGGGAGATGGTCGACGTCTTCGGCACCGGCGGCGGACAGTCGGTGGCCGAGGGGCTCACCCGCACGACCGGCGCCACCGTCCCGGTGCTCGGCTCCATCCCGATCGACGTCCGGCTGCGCGAGGGCGGCGACGAGGGCAAGCCGGTCGTCCTGACCGACCCGGAGTCCCCGGCGGGTTCCGCCCTGCGGGCCATCGCGGGCAAGCTGGGCGGCAGGCAGCGCGGTCTCTCGGGACTGTCGCTCGGCATCACGCCCAGGAACAAGTTCTAGCCCGGCGCTCCGGCCGGCCACGGGTGCGCGCCGCGCGCCCGGTGTTCCCACGACGGCGGGGGCGTCGTCCACCACGGACGGCGCCCCCGCCGTCGTACGGCCGGTCAGGCGTACGTCTCGATGTCCTTGATCATGGCGAAACCGAGGCCGTACGCGCTCATGCCCCTCCCGTACGCCCCCACGTGCACCCCTTGCGAGGTCGAACCGGCCAGCACCCAGCCGAACTCCGACTCGCGGTAGTGGAAGGACGTCGGGACCCCGTCGACCGGCAGGGACAGCGTCGACCAGTCCGAGCCCGCGAGGTCGTCGGCGAGGACCCACGCCGTCTCGGTCTGCTGGTCCAGCCAGTCGTCGCGCAGGCTGTGGTCCATCTGGCCCGGCCAGGTGAACGTCAGCAGGCCCACCCCGGCGAGCCAGGCCGCCGAGGACACCGAGGTGGCCTCCAGCAGCCCCGTGCCGTCCGGGCTGCGCCGGACGGGGTTCGCGGCGACGGTCACCACGACCGCGAACTTCCCGCGGTCCTCACCGGCCGTCTCGTGCCGTACCGAGGGTTCGTCGCCGTGTCCGATGGAACCGTGCTCGACGGTTCCGTCGGCCGCCGTACCCACCTGCATCAGCCAGCGCGGCCCCGTGAAGGCCTCGTCGAGGCCGTACCAGGGGAACGGCGCCTCCAAGTAGCCGTCGACCGTACGCCGGGCGGAGGGGACCTGTTGTCCGCCCTCCGCGGCCGGCGTCTGCTCGACTGCCCGACTCGTCGTCTCCATGTGCCCGGACGCCTCCTCGTTCTCGACGGAACGACCGGCCCGCCCCCCTTCGGGCGTACTCGTCCGCTCCGCACAACAACCAGGCAGCATAGCCACCCCGCTCCGGGCTGCAGGGAAGCCGCCCGGCGCGTGCGGCGTGCGCCCCCTCACATCGGGGGGCCGAAGTCACTCAGGTGGCGTCCGCGTCGTACGGCGGACGGTCGTCCTTGGCGGGCGCCTCGGGCTTCTTGGTCATGTCGATACGACCGTCCGAAGACGCGGCCGCGCCCGAGGAGATCGCCGAGGTGTCCGTGTCGCGGCTGTGGACCGCGTCGGTGACCTCGGCCATCTCCTTCTTCAGGTCGAAGCCGTTGCGGATCTCCTTGAGCCCCAGCTCGTCGTTGTCCAGCTGCTTGCGGATGAACGTCTTGGGGTTGAGGTCCTCGAACTCGAAGTCCTTGAACTCCGGCCCCAGTTCGCTGCGGATGTCCGCCTTGGCGCTCTCCGAGAACTCACGGATCTTCCGGACGGTGCGCATCACGTCCTGGATGACCTTCGGGAGCTTGTCCGGACCGAAGACGAGCACGGCCAGGACGACGATCGTCACCAGCTCGAGCGGTCCTATGTCATTGAACACCTGAAGCTCCTTGCGATGTCCGCGGTCCTCGGCCCTCGGCCCTCAAATGGTCAAGTTCGGGTCTTCCGTGGTCCGGGCCGGGTCCACGGTACCTGTCGCACCTGTCCGACCGGTACCGTCCGGGGGCGTCCGGGTGCGTGTACGCGGCCGGTTTTTCGCGTTGTTTGCCTAGTGGGACCGGCTTTCGGCGCCCGACCTGTGACGTTTCTGTCAATCCCCGGGAAGCCGCCGGGAGCGGGGCGCGCCGCGTCAGCCGCCGCCGGACGAGCCGAGGACCAGGGTGAGGGTGCGTTCGCCGCCGTCCCGTTCGATCGTCAGCGCCAGCCGGTCGCCGGGACGGTGGGCGCGGGTCTTGACGATCAGCTCCTCGCCGGAGTGGACGCGGCGGCCGTCTATCTCCGTGATGACGTCTCCCGCCCGCACCCCGGCCCGGTCGGCGGGTCCGCCCGCGGTGACCGGGGAGCCCCCGGCGCCGTCGGCCGTGCCGACCCGGGCGCCGTCACCCGTGTAGTCCATGTCGAGCGTGACGCCGATGACCGGGTGGGTCGCCCTGCCGGTGTTGATCAGCTCCTCGGCGACACGCTTGCCCTGGTTGACCGGGATGGCGAAACCCAGGCCGATCGAACCGGCCTGGGCGCTGCCGGAGCCGCTGCCGTCGGCGGCGGAGCGGATGGCCGAGTTGATGCCGATGACCTGGCCCCGCGCGTCGAGGAGGGGCCCGCCGGAGTTGCCGGGGTTGATCGGCGCGTCGGTCTGGAGGGCGTCGACGTACGACACGTCGCTGCCGTCGCCGCTCTCGCCGCCGGCGGTGATGGGCCGTTCCTTGGCGCTGATGATGCCGGAGGTGACGGTGCCCTCGAGATCGAAGGGGGCGCCGATCGCGACGACCGGATCACCGACCCGGACGTTGTCGGAGTTGCCGAGGGCGAGGGGCTTCAGCCCCTTCACCCCGCTCACCCTCACCACCGCGAGGTCGTAGCCGCTGTCCCGGCCGACGACCTCGGCCTCCGCGGTCTGGCCGCCGTTGAAGACGACGGTTATGGCGCCGTCGCCGCCGGCGGGCTCGACGACGTGGTTGTTGGTGAGGATGTAGCCGCGCGAGTCGAGCACGAATCCGGTGCCGGTGCCGGACTCCTCGCTTCCGCTGACGTGCAGCGTGACGACACCCGGCAGGGCGCGCGCGGCGATCCCGGCGACGCTGTCCGCGGACCGCCCGGTGGGCTGCGCGGCGGCCTGCGGCAGCTCCACGGGGTCGAGCCCGCCGTTGCGTTCCAGATAGACGCCCACGGCTCCGCCGAGGCCGCCGGCGACGAGCGCGATCACCAGCGCTCCCCCGACCAGCCACCGCCGCGTCCGCCTGCGCGGGCCGGCCTCGGTGAGGACGCCCGGCCCGGGGTACTGCGCGGGCCCGCCCGCACCCGGGTACTGCAGAGGCCCCCCGGCCGGCCCCTCGCCCCGCGAAGCCCTCGCCCGACCGACGGGGCCGGCCGCCCAGGGGTCATAACGCCGCCAGGGATCGGCGGACGACGCGGAGGCGATGTCCACTGCGGACTCCTGCCCCCCGCCCGGTCCGACACCGGACACGGCTCGGGGGCCGGGCGCCGCGGGCACGCCTGGGGCGGCGGGTGCGGCTTGAGCGACCGGTACGCCGGGGACCGCGTGCTCGGCGGGCGCAGCTTGCCCAGCGGGTGCAGCGGGTGCAGCGGGTGCAGCGGGTGCAGCGGATGCAGCGTGCCCATCGGGTGCGACGGGAGCGACGGGTGCGACGGGAGCGACGGGAGCGACGGGAGCGACGGGAGCAGCCTGCCCGGCAGGAGAAGCGTGGCCGGCAGGCGCTGTGTGCGTTCCGGGGTCCGTGGGTTCCGGCGCCGTCGGCACCGGAACGGGCGCGTGCAGGGCCGCAACGGCTCCTTGCCCGGCCTGGGTGGACGGCACGGGAGCGGCGGGCGGGGAGATCACCGCCGGGTGCTGGACCGGCGGTGCGGGCGCCCAGGGGCCCGGTTCGCCGTACGGCGGGGTGCTGTAGGGGTCGGGGTCGTGCAGGGGCCTGGGCCGCTCTTCCGTGACCTGCGGGGGCTCCACGGGAGCGCCCTGCACGAGCGCGGCGGCCGGGGTACCTGACGGGACAGGGGCCGAGTCCGGGCCTGTGGTGGACGACGGGCCTGGGGCCGACGACCGGTCAGGGGATGTCGGCGGAACTGTCCCACCCGCAGGACGGCTCAGCTCATAGTCGCCGTCGTCACCGGTGGCGGGTACCGGCCGTGCGGGTCGGGCCAGTTCGAAGTCGCCCTCGTCCTCGATCCTGGTCGACGGCTCGCGGCCGGCGGTCTCCTGGGAGGCGGGCTCCTCCGCCGTGGCGTCAACGGCGTCCACGAGGTCCGGCTCCGCCGTGGTGGGGTCGACCGGTCCCTCGGAGGCCGACTCCGTACTCACCCCGGCGGTCAAGCCCTCGGAGGCCCGCTCCGCTGTCGCGGCGTCAACAGGCCCCTCCAGCCCCGCCGCCGCGTCAACCGGCCCCTCGGGGCCCTGTGGCCCCGGGGACGCCTGTGGTCGGGGCCGGCTCCACCACTTCGCCCTCGTGGGCTTCCCGTCGTCCATGCTCTCCCCCGCCCGCCTTCGCGCCCGGCTGCCTGGCAGGGCGCGGTCCTCCCCGGATCCTCCCTGGATTCAACCAGGTTCGCGGCGGAGCGGCGCAGGCCCCGGGTCAGCGGGTGTTCCGCGGGGAAGGCGAGGTGGTGGTGACGGGGACGGGTGCGGCGAGCAGACCGGTGCCCGTGACCTCCGGAGCGGTGGTCAGGGAGGTCAGGGTGATCGGCGGGGTGGTGCCGAGCGGGCGTATCAGCGGCGACATCACCGCGGCGCCGGCCACCATGGGCGAGGTGAGCCGGTGCAGCGCCTGGTCGACCGGAACGGCGGCCGGGGCGGGCACCCCGGGCAGCAGCGGTGCGGACACCTCGGTCGGGGCGACCGGGGTGTCGCCGAGCTGACCGCCCTGGGAGAGCAGCGGTCCGGCGGAGCGGCGGCGCTGGTTCTCCGGTGACGTCGCCGAGCCCGTGCCCGGGGTGCGGGCCGGGGTGACATTGCTCCCGGAGCCCGAGCCCCCGCGGCCGTCCGCGGTGGTGTCGATCGGAGCGACGGTCGTCATGCCGCCCAGCGCGATCGCGGCCAGCGACACCGCGCCGGCGGCGACGAACGCGAACCGCATACCGCGCGAGCGCTCGCTGTCATGGCGGTCGCCGCGGCCGACGGGGTGGATGCGGAAGCCCCGGTCCGAGGCCGGTGACAGGAAGGAGCCGTGGTCGTGGGCGGGTACGTAGCCGAACTCGAACGGCTCGTCCCGTCTTGTTCCGCGCACGCCGAAGACGCCGTCGGGGAACCCGCCCCCGCTCAGCGGCGTGCCGCCGCCGTCCGGGTCACCCCCGGCGGGAAGCCCTTGAAGGCGGGCCAGGAAGCTTTCGGAGGGGGCCGGCGGGGCGACTTCCGCGAAGACGTTCTTCAGCCGGCGCTGCGCGTCGACCTCCGACTTGCACTTCGGACAGGTCGCCAGGTGCGCCAGCACGCGCTCACGGGTGTCGTGACCGAGTTCGCCGTCCACCAGGGCGGAGAGCCGGTCTCCGAGGTGCTGCTCCGCGAGGAGCCTCTCGGCGGCGTCGTGTCGGGATCCACTCACGCGGTCGCGCCCCTTCCTCCTCCCAGAGCGGCAACGCGCGGCACGAAGGAGCGGCGCTCGGCGCGCGCTTCGGGCGAGCGGTGCGCGAGGGCCTTGCGCAGCTGCGAACGGCCGCGGTGGATGCGCGAGCGGACCGTGCCCAGCTTGACGCCCAGGGTCGCGGCGATCTCCTCGTAGGACAGGCCTTCGATGTCACAGAGGACGACCGCGGCGCGGAACTCCGGCGCGAGGGTGTCGAGGGCCTGCTGGACGTCCGCGTCGAAGTGGGCGTCGTTGAAGATCTGCTGAGGGGTGGGCTCCTTGCTGGGCAGCCGCTCGGCCGCGTCGTCGCCCAGCGCGTCGAAGCGGATGCGCTGCTTGCGGCGGACCATGTCCAGGAAGAGGTTGGTGGTGATGCGGTGCAGCCAGCCCTCGAAGGTGCCCGGGGTGTACGTCGACAGGGAGCGGAAGACGCGGACGAAGACCTCCTGGGTGAGGTCCTCGGCGTCGTGCTGGTTACCGGTCAGACGGTAGGCGAGCCGGTAGACCCGGCCGCTGTGCATGCTGACGATCTCCTCCCACGTGGGCGGAGTCCACGCCTGCCCGTCCGCGTCGGTGGAGAAGGTCGCGGTCTGGGCGGGGCCGGCGGCGGTGCCTGCGGCCTGGCTGTGGTCAGCAGCGGTGTCGTTCACGGATTTCGGCCTGCCTGCCGGCCCGAGAAAGCGCCGCAGCACTCCTCCCCGATCCACAGGCGCGGCCGCACCTCCCCTGTCGGCTCTGGTGGTGATGTCCAGTGGAGCCCCTACCATAGCCACCTCGCCCGTTAGCTCCGGATAAGCGGTTTTACGAGAAATTGATCTGTGCTGATACGGCTCATACGGCTGCGTCAGCACTTGACGGACACCCGGCCCCGCGTCGTGATCCAACCGTGTCCCCCCCGTTGTCGTACCCACCCCTTCAAACGCGCGGTCCCATCTGCGGGTTCCCGGCGGCAACGGATACAGTCACGCCCAGGCAACCACGGGGACAGGAGAGGGTCATTAGCGGCAACCGGCAGGCAAGCTGGGCGTTCGCCGACGCCTATGCCGCCGAGGACGAAGCGCTGCACTGGGCCCGTGACCGGGCTCGTGAGGCAGGGCTGCGCTCGGTGTCGCCCAGCACGGGCGCCGCGCTGCGGATGCTCGCCGCCACCGTGGACGCGAAGGCGGTCGCGGAGATCGGTACCGGCACCGGCGTCTCCGGGATCCACCTCCTGCACGGCATGCGTCCGGACGGCGTCCTGACGACCGTCGACCCCGAGCCGGAGCACCAGCAGTTCGCCCGGCAGGCGTTTCGCGCCTCCGGCTTCGCCAGCAACCGGGCCCGGTTCATCCCCGGCCGCGCGCTCGACGTCCTGCCCCGTCTCGCGGACGCCGGCTACGACCTCGTCTTCTGCGACGGTGACCGGCTGGAACTCATGGAGTACCTCGCTGAATCGTTGCGCCTGCTGCGACCGGGAGGGCTCGTCGTCTTCGAGGGCGTCTTCGCCAACGGCCGCACGGTCGACTCCGGACCGCAGCCCACGGAGGTCATACGGATCCGGGAGCTGCTGCGGGCCGTGCGCGAGAGCCAGGAACTGGTGCCCTCCCTGCTCCCGGTGGGCGACGGACTGCTGTGCGCGGTCAAGCGCTGAGTGCGCGGTGCGCGGTCGGGCGCTGAGTGCGCGGTGACGCGCTGAGACCGCAGGTGCGCGGCTCATGCCCGGCAGGAGGGCGGGCGGCCCTTGGGCCTTTCGGGCCGTACGGCACCGGCGGACCGCGGGAGCGCTGACAAAAACGACCGCCCCGGCACCCTGGAGGATGCCGGAGCGGTCGAAAGAGTAGGGTCGCTTGCGCGTCAGCCGACGACCTTCTTGAGGGCGTCGCCGAGCGCGTCGGCCTCATCAGGGGTCAGCTCGACGACGAGTCGACCGCCGCCTTCGAGCGGAACGCGCATGACGATGCCCCGCCCCTCCTTGGTCACCTCGAGCGGGCCGTCACCCGTTCGCGGCTTCATGGCCGCCATGCTCGTTCCCCTTCCTGAAACCAGCTCATCGCCAAAGCCGACGGCCCGTGGAGGGCAGCCGCGGTCCAGCGTGGGACACACGACACCGGCATCGAACACATTGCTTCCAGGCCATTATCCCGCATCTCAGGACCCGATGACCAACATCAGTCGGCATCGCTTGGGCAACGCGCCCGAGCAAAACCACTCAATTCGGCGATGTGACTGCGATACTGCACCGCCGCACGGACTTCCGCGCACCGGAAACCCTCCCGAATTCTTTGACGCAGGTCACATGTCGGGTCCGGTCCATGGACGGCGATCTCCGCCATGCTGTCCTCGTACACCTGACGTACTGACCAGTAGTACGCCGGAGCCGCGACACGGAGGGGAAACGCCATGGCCGACACCGTGCTCTACGAGGTGAGCGACGGGCTCGCGACGATCACGCTGAACCGCCCCGAGGCGATGAACGCGCTGAACGTCGCGACCAAGGTCGCCCTCCGGGACGCGGTCCAGTCCGCGGCTGCCGACGACGCCGTACGGGCCGTCCTGCTGACCGCCGCGGGCGAGCGGGCGTTCTGCGTGGGACAGGACCTGAAGGAGCACATCGGGCTGCTGGCCGAGGGCTCGAAGCAGGTCATGAGCACGGTCGCCGAGCACTACAACCCGATCGTGCGGGCGCTGACCGAGGCGCCCAAGCCCGTGGTCGCCGCCGTGAACGGCGTCGCCGCCGGAGCCGGTTTCGGTTTCGCGCTGGCCGCCGACTACCGCGTGGTGGCCGACACGGCGTCCTTCAACACCTCGTTCGCGGGGGTCGCGCTCACCGCCGACTCCGGTGTCTCGTGGACCCTGCCCCGGGTGATCGGTCCGGGCCGGGCCGCCGACCTGCTGCTCTTCCCGCGCAGCATCACGGCCCAGGAGGCGCACGAGCTGGGCATCGCCAACCGGGTCGTGCCCGCGGCCTCGCTGCGCACGGCGGCCGAGCAGCTGGCGCGGATGCTGGCCGCGGGGCCGACCGTGGCGTACGCCGCGATCAAGGAGGCGCTGGCGTACGGCTCGTCCCACTCGCTGGCGGAGACGCTGAACCGGGAGGACGAGCTGCAGACGCGGGCCGGGGCCTCCGAGGACCACGCGATCGCGGTGCGGGCCTTCGTCGACAAGGAGGAGCCGAGGTACCTCGGCAAGTGACCGCGGCCGGAGGGCGGGGCCGGGGCCCCGGCCCGCCCTCCGAGCGGCTCCGCCTCCGACCGCCCCGGTCCCACGACCGGCTCTGTCCTGCGACGAGCCTTCCCGCGACGAGCCTTGTCCCGCGACAGGCCTTGTCCTGCGACGAGCCTCGTCCTCAGGCGTCCGCGGACGCGCCGAGGCGGCTCACGCAGGCTTCCAGGTGATCGTCGACCAGCCCGCACGCCTGCATCAGCGCGTACGCCGTCGTGGGGCCCACGAAGCGCAGGCCCCGCTTCTTGAGAGCCTTCGACAGGGCCGTCGACTCCTCCGTCACCGCCGGCACGTCGGCCAGGGTCTTCGGGACCGGCCGGCCGGCCGGGTCGGGGGCGTGCGACCAGATCAGCTCGTCCAGGTCGCCGGGCGCCCAGTCGGCCAGCACGCGGGCGTTCGCGAGGGTGGCGTCGACCTTGGCGCGGTTGCGGATGATGCCCGGGTCGGCGAGCAGGCGGGCGCGGTCCTCGTCGGTGAAGACGGCGACCGAGGCGATCTTGAAGTCGGCGAAGGCGGTGCGGAAGCCGGGGCGTCGGCGCAGGATCGTGATCCAGGACAGGCCGGACTGGAAGGCCTCCAGGCTGAGGCGCTCGAACAGCGCGTCGTCGCCGTGGACCGGTCGGCCCCACTCCTCGTCGTGGTAGGTCACGTAGTCCGGCGTGGACAGCGCCCAGGGGCAGCGCAGCGCGCCGTCCGCCCCGGCGAGGGCCCTCCCGTCGCTCACTGCTGGTCCTCCGGGGCGGGCTTCTCCATGGAGACGTGGCCGCCGCCGGCCGGGGTCCTGGCGCCTGCCAGGGCGGACTCCAGGTCGGCGATGCGGGCGTCGCGCTCGGCGAGTTCGGCGGCGACGCGGTTGAGGGCGTCGTCCACGTCGGCCATGCGGTAGCCGCGGACGGCCAGCGGGAAGCGGAGGTGGTCGATGTCGGAGCGGCCGACCGGACGGTCCGCGGGCAGCGGGTCGTGCAGCCGCTCGGGGGCGGCCTCCGGCAGCGGGCCGGTGCCCTCGCCGCCGCCCACCACGGCGAGTGTCACCGCGGCGACCACGACGGCGAGCGCGATGACCAGGAACAAGAACATAACCATCGGTGGGTCCCCACGCTCGGTGTGCTCGGAGTGGATGTGCTTGGGTCCGATCGTGCCATGCGGGTCCGACGGTTAGGGTCGCAGGCGGTGGATGTGCAGGACGTACTAGGAGAGGTCACAGGGCATGCTCAGGCTGGGCAGGCGTGAATTCGGCGCGCACGAGCCGGTGATCATGGCGATCGTGAACCGGACCCCCGACTCCTTCTACGACCAGGGGGCGACCTTCCGCGACGAGCCGGCCCTCGCACGCGTGGAGCAGGCGGTGGCCGAGGGCGCGGCCATCATCGACATCGGCGGCGTCAAGGCCGGGCCCGGTGAAGAGGTCACCGCGCAGGAGGAGGCCCGGCGGACCGTCGGCTTCGTGGCCGAGGTGCGGCGGCGCTTCCCCGACGTGGTCATCAGCGTGGACACCTGGCGGGCCGACGTCGGCGAGGCGGTCTGCGAGGCGGGGGCCGATGTGCTCAACGACGCCTGGGGCGGCGTCGATCCGCGGCTGGCGGAGGTCGCGGCGCGCCACGGGGCGGGGCTGGTGTGCACGCACGCGGGCGGCGCCGAGCCGCGGACCCGTCCGCACCGGGTGACCTACGACGACGTCATGGCGGACATCCTGCGGGTGACCGTGGGACTGGCGGAGCGGGCGGCGGGACTGGGCGTGCCGAGGGAGTCGATCATGATCGATCCGGGGCACGACTTCGGGAAGAACACCCGGCACAGCCTGGAGGCGACGCGGCGGCTCGGGGAGATGGTGGAGACGGGGTGGCCGGTGCTGGTGTCCCTGTCCAACAAGGACTTCGTGGGCGAGGCGCTGGACCGGCCGGTGAAGGAGCGGGTGGTGGGGACCCTGGCGACCACCGCCGTGTCGGCGTGGCTGGGGGCGCAGGTGTACCGGGTGCACGAGGTGGCGGAGACGCGGCAGGTGCTGGACATGGTGGCGTCCATCGCGGGGCACCGGGCGCCGGCGGTGGCCCGGCGAGGGCTCGCGTAGTCCTTCCCGGACCCCGTCACCGCTCTCCTCCACACAACACGACGCCACGCCGCGCCACGGCCCGTCCCGGGGCCGGCCGCCGGTCCCCCGGTCGGCCACGGACGAGCCGCCCCGCCCCGGCCGCCGGACGGGCCGAGGCCGCCCGTCCGGCGTCGAGGGGGATCCGCGGGCCGTGTCCTAGCGGCCCGCCTCCTTGGACACCAGCGCCACGGCCTCTTCCACGTCGTCCGTGACGTGGAAGAGGAGGAGGTCCTTCTCGGAGGCCTTGCCCTGGGCGATCAGGGTGTTCCGCAGCCAGTCGATCAGGCCGCCCCAGTACTCCGTGCCGAACAGGACGATGGGGAAGCGGGTGACCTTCTGGGTCTGCACGAGGGTGAGGGCCTCGAAGAGCTCGTCCAGGGTGCCGAGGCCGCCGGGCAGGACCACGAAGCCCTGCGCGTACTTCACGAACATCATCTTCCGCACGAAGAAGTACCGGAAGTTCAGGCCGATGTCGACGTACGGGTTGAGGCCTTGCTCGAAGGGGAGCTCGATGCCCAGGCCCACCGAGGTGCCGCCCGCCTCGGACGCCCCCTTGTTGGCCGCCTCCATCGCGCCCGGCCCGCCGCCGGTGATCACGGCCCACCCGGCGTCCACGAGGGCGCTGCCGAGCCGTACGCCCGCCTCGTACTCCGGGGAGCCCACCGGGGTGCGGGCGGAGCCGAACACGCTGATCGCCGGGGGGAGTTCGGCGAGGGTGCCGAAGCCCTCGATGAACTCCGACTGGATCCGCAGCACCCGCCAGGGGTCCGTGTGGACCCAGTCGGAGGGGGCCCGCTCGTCGAGCAGCCGCTGGTCCGTGGTGCTCGACTGCACCTGGTCACGCCTGCGGAGGACCGGTCCCAGGCGCTGCTCGTCCGGTGGCTGCTTCTTGCCCTCGGGGTTCCCTGTAGCCATGGTGAGCTCCCTCCGCGATTGGGGCCTCCCCGGCTCGGGCGAGCCGAGGGCCGGGAAGGTTTGTTCCACCTCAGCGTAGATCTACGCGGGTTACGGACGGGGGACGTCGGCGTGTCCGCCCCGGAGCGCCCCCGTGCCGGGTGTCCTTCAGGCGGTGAGCCAGGCCCTCAGCCGCTCCTCGCCGGCCAGGATCTTGGCCGTGTCCACGCGTTCGTCCCGCTTGTGCGCCAAGTGCGGGTTGCCGGGGCCGTAGTTGACCGCGGGGACGCCCAGTGAGGAGAAACGACTCACGTCCGTCCAGCCGTACTTGGGCATGGGGGTGCCGCCGACCGCCTTGATGAAGGCCGCCGCGGCCGGGTGGGAGAGACCGGGGAGGGCGGCCGGACTGTGGTCGTCGACCACGAACTCCGCCACCCCGCAGTCGGCGAAGACCTCGCGGACGTGGTCGACGGCCTCCGCCTCGCTCCGGTCCGGCGCATAGCGGAAGTTGACGGTGACGACGCACTCGTCGGGGATGACGTTGCCCGCCACCCCGCCCGTGATGCCGACCGCGTTGAGTCCCTCGCGGTACTCCAGGCCGTCGATGACCGGGTAGCGCGGCTCGTAGGAGGCCAGGCGCGCCAGGATCGGCGCCGCCGCGTGGATGGCGTTGGAGCCCATCCAGCCGCGCGCCGAGTGGGCCCGCTCGCCCTTCGTCCTCAGCAGGACCCGCAGGGTGCCCTGGCAGCCGCCCTCCACCTGGCCGTCGGAGGGCTCCAGCAGCACCGCGAAGTCCCCCGCCAGCCACTGCGGGCGCTGCTCGGCCACGTGCTTGAGGCCGTTGAGGTCGGCGGCGACCTCCTCGTTGTCGTAGAAGACGAAGGTCAGGTCGCGGTTGGGCGCCGGGACCGTCGCCGCGACGCGCAACTGGACCGCCACCCCGGACTTCATGTCGCAGGTGCCGCAGCCCCACAGGACCCCGTCCTCGTCCAGCCGCGACGGGACGTTGTCCGCGATCGGGACCGTGTCGATGTGGCCGGCGAGCACCACACGCTCCGCGCGGCCCAGGTTCGTGCGGGCGATCACGTTGTTTCCGTAGCGGTCCACCGTCAGGTGGGGCAGCGCACGCAGGGCGGCCTCGATCGCGTCCGCGAGGGGCTTCTCGGTGCCGCTCTCCGAACGGAAGTCGACGAGCCGGGCGGTGAGTGCGGCGGCGTCCAGAGTGAGGTCAAGCGGGGTGTCGGCCATGTCGTCGACCCTAACGCGCCGACCGGGCGCACAGCTTTTTCGCGCTGAGCGCAGGGGCCTCCTCCTCCTCAGTACTCTCCAGTACCTTGTACGCGTGCCGAAGCCGTCCCCCTCCCCCAAGCGCCGCGGCCGCCTCCTCCGTTTCGGGGCGGCCTGCGTGGTCCTGTCCGCCGTCGCGGGTTATGTCGTGGTGCAGTACGTCTCCGGCGGCACCGACGATCCGGGCTGCCGGGTCGTCTCCGGCGGCGCGGGCGGGGCGACGTACGAGTTCACCCCGGAGCAGGCGGTGAACGCGGCCACGATCGCCGCCGTCGGCACCGACCGGGCCATGCCCGAGCGCGCCGTGGCGATCGCGCTCGCGACCGCCCTCCAGGAGTCGGGGCTGCGCAACCTCGCCCACGGCGACCGGGACTCGCTCGGCCTGTTCCAGCAGCGGCCCTCGCAGGGCTGGGGCACCGAGAAGCAGGTCACGGACCCGGCGTACGCGGCGGACATCTTCTACGAACACCTCGCCAAGGTCCCCGACTACACCGAACTGCCGCTCACCGTGGCCGCGCAGCGCGTGCAGCGCAGCGGCTATCCGGAGGCGTACGCCAAGCACGAGCCGGACGCCACGGTGCTCGCCGCCGCGCTGACCGGGACCACGGCGGCCACCCTGACGTGCAACGGCCGCTCGGCCGCCGACGCGACGGCCACCGGCCCGGAGGCGGTGCGGGCGGCCCTGGCCCGGGACTTCGGGCGCGACGCGCTCCAGCAGGCGGGCGCGGAGAACGGCGCGCGGGACGGCGCACAGGACGCCTCGGCCGCTTCCTCGCCGGCCCCGGAGGCGCCGGCCGCCGAGAGCAGCGGGCGGACGGTGACGCTGCCCGTGACCGAGAACACCACCGCCGGCGGGCGCAGTGTCGGCGAGCGCGGCTGGCAGCTGGCGCACTGGGCGGTGGCCAACGCCTCGGCGCTGCGCATCGAGCGGGTGTCGTACGCGGGCCGGGAGTGGGTCTCCGGGAACACCGACAGCCGGTGGCGGGCGACCGGTTCGACGAGCACGGAGGCCGCCGGGTCCACGGGGGCGGGCGGCGGCGCCGGCGGCGTCCGGATCGTCACCGCGCAGTAGTACGGGCCTTCACTCGGTCGGGTCACGTAGGGGCGGTTCGCGCGGCCGGGTGCTCAGGTTTTCGCGCCGTCACCCCCGCATCCGGCGGATCCCTTGCGGACAAAGGGCTTCAGGGGTTTGACGGACTTTCACATCGGGCGCTTTTTGCCCGTTTTTATCCACAGGCGATAATGCGACGCATTACCAACTCTTTAGGTCGGCCGTGCGCAACCTTCGAGGGCTTCGAGCGGTAGTCACTGCGTCCGGGCCCGGACAGACAGACAGTCACAGCAGTCAAGACAGTCCTTGTTCTCTCCCGTCGAAGGAGCATCATGTCCCTCCCCCTGACCCGCCGGATCGCCCGTGCCGCGCTGCTTGTCGCTGCGGGAGCGGCCGCCGGGGTCGGTGCGGCCGGCTCCGCCGGCGCGGCCCCCAGCCTTCCCGCCGCTCCGAACCTCGGCGGGCTGACCGCCCTGGACGCGGCGAGCGTCGGCACGACGGTCGACGGCGCGGCGCAGAACGTCACCGGGCTCGCGGGCGAGACCGGCGGCAAGGCCGTCAAGCAGACGGTGCCGGCCGCGGGCAAGACCGGCGGCAAGGCCGTGAAGAAGGCGGCGCCCGCGGCGCAGAAGACGGCCGGTGAGGCTGCGGGCTCCGCCGGGGGCCTCCTCGGGGACACCGCGGCGACCGCCACCAAGGGCGGGCTGCCGACGGACTCGCTCACCAAGGGCGGGCTGCCCGGCGCCGAGACCCTGCCGGTGAAGAGCCTGCCGCTCGGCTGACGCCGCGGCCCTCAGCCGGTGACGGGGTCCAGGGTGTTCCCTGGGCCCCGTCTCGTCGTCCGGACCCCGTCTCGCCCTCGCGGCGATCAGGACGGGCGCGGGCGCGGCCTAGCGGGCGAGCCTCGCCACCGCCGCCGCGATCCGCTCGTCCGTCGCCGTCAGGGCCACGCGGACGAAGGTCCGGCCCGCCTCGCCGTAGAAGTCGCCGGGGGCCACCAGGATGCCCAGGTCCGCCAGGTGGGCGACGGTGGCCCAGCAGGACTCGTCCCGGGTGGCCCAGAGGTACAGGCTGGCCTCGCTGTGCTCGATGCGGAAGCCGTGCGCGAGCAGCGCCGCCCGCAGCGCGGTACGGCGGGCCGCGTAGCGTTCCCGCTGCTCACGGACGTGGGCGTCGTCCCCGAGGGCCGCCACGGCCGCCGCCTGGGTGGTCGCCGACGTCATCATGCCGCCGTGCTTGCGGATCTCCAGGAGGGGCGCCAGGACGGCCGGGTCGCCCGCCAGGAAGGCCGCCCGGTACCCCGCCAGGTTGGAGCGCTTGGACAGCGAGTGGACCGAGACGATGCCCTCGTACGAGCCGCCGTTGACGTCCGGGTGCAGGACCGAGACCGGATCGGCCTCCCAGCCCAGCTCCAGGTAGCACTCGTCGGAGAAGAGCAGCACGCCGTGCTCGCGGGCCCAGGCCACGATCCGGGTCAGCTCGTCCTGGGAGAGCACCTTGCCCGTGGGATTGGACGGCGAGTTGAGCCAGAGCAGCTTCAGCCCCTCCGGGTCCAGCTCCGTGGGGTCGTCGTAGACCTCGTACCCGGCGCGGGCCAGGCGGGCGCCGACCTCGTAGGTCGGGTAGGCGAGGCGCGGGTAGGCGACCCGGTCGCCGGGGCCGAGGCCCAGCTGGGTGGGGAGCCAGGCGACCAGTTCCTTGGAGCCGACGATCGGCAGCACGTGCCGGTGGGTCACACCGCGGGCGCCGAGCCGCCGCTCCACCCAGCCGGTGATCGCGTCGCGCAGTTCGGGCGTGCCCCAGACCGTCGGGTAGCCGGGCGAGTCCGCCGCGTCGATCAGGGCCTTCTGGATCAGCTCGGGGACCGGGTCGACGGGGGTGCCGACGGAGAGGTCGACGATGCCGTCCGGGTGGGCCGCGGCCGTCGCCTTGTACGGCGCCAGCTTGTCCCAGGGGAAGGTGGGGAGACGGTCGGAGACTGCGGACACGGCTTCTGGCTCACTTTCTGTGCGACAGCGGCCCCTACGGCAAACGCCTCGGCCCCGCACGGCGATCAGAGGTGATCAGGCCGTACGGGACCGAGGCGGCACGATTGCGGGCCGCTCTTACTGGTTCTGCGGCGGCAGCGCGGCGACGAAGGGGTGGTCGCGCTCGATCAGACCCAGCTTGCTGGCGCCGCCGGGCGAGCCGAGCTCGTCGAAGAACTCGACGTTCGCCTTGTAGTAGTCCTTCCACTCCTCCGGAGTGTCGTCCTCGTAGAAGATCGCCTCGACCGGGCAGACCGGCTCACAGGCGCCGCAGTCGACGCATTCGTCCGGGTGGATGTACAAGGACCGCTGGCCCTCGTAGATGCAGTCGACCGGGCACTCTTCGATGCACGCCTTGTCCTTGACGTCGACACAAGGCTGCGCGATGACGTAGGTCACGCTGTCGTTCCTCCTCGATAGGGCGCTGGCGGGCCTCCTCAGGCTCCGCCGCCTGGCGCGCGGGAGCGCGGCGTCGTCGATGCCCGCCTCTAGTATCTCCGTTCTTGGGCATGATCCGAACAGGAGGGGTGAACTGACCTGTGGAAATCTCGGCCGCCGGACGCCTCGAGGTCCGCATCACCACTGCTGACGTGGGCAAACGTGTCTCCGTGCGCTGCCTGACCGAGGCGGGTACGACCGGGGGGAAATTCACCGACACGGTCGGTGTTCTCACATCATGGGACGCCGGTGTGCTGGTGATCACACGGAAGAGCGGCGAGAGCGTCCGCGTTGACGCGTCCTCGCTGGTCGCCGGGAAGGTCGTGCCGGCCGCCCCGGCGCGCCGCCGGGGGCCGGCCGCCGGCTACCGGGAACTCGCGCAGGTCGCCTCCCGGGCCTGGCGTCCCGTGGAGAGCGCGCGGCTCGGCGAGTGGGAGCTGCGGGCCGCCGCCGGGTTCACGCGCCGGGCGAACTCGGTGCTGCCGCTCGGCGAGCCGGGCGTCCCGCTCGACGAGGCCCTGGACGCCGTCCGGCACTGGTACGGCGAGCGCGGGCTGCCCGCCTACGTGCAGACCGCGACGGGGGCCGAGGGCGCCCAGGAGATGCTGTGCGCCGAGCTGGAGCGGCGCGGGTGGGTGCGTGAGGTGAGCGCCGAGCTGTGGATCGGGGCACTGGCGCCGCTCGCCGACCGGGCGGAGGCTGAGGGAGTGGTCCTGTCCCGCGAGGCCGACGCGGCGTGGCTGGCCCGGTATCAGCGCAAGGGGGTGAGCGAGGTGGCCCTGAAGGTGCTCGGAGCGGGACCGTCGGTGTGGTTCGCGTCCGTGCCCGGGGAGTCAGGCGAGGCTCCCGCCGCCATCGGGCGGTGTGTCGTGGACGGGCGCTGGGCCGGGTTCGCGGCGGTCGAGGTCGATCCGGCGCGGCGGCGCCAGGGGCTGGCCACCGTCGTGATGGCCGCGCTCGCCCGGCGGGCACTGGCGGAGGGGGCGTCTGCGGCCTGGCTCCAGGTGGAGGAGGAGAACGCGGGGGCACGGGCGCTGTACGCCGGGGCGGGGTTCGCGGCGCATCACGCGTACCACCACTACCGGGAACCGGCGTGAGCGGGCTCGGGGCCGTGGAGGCGCGGCGGCGGTTCGCCGAGGAGGCGCGGGCCGAGCGGCCCGACCTGGCCCTGCTGTGCCTGCTGATCGGCGCCGAGCCCGACCCGGAGCTGGACGAGGCCGCCCTGGACGCGGCGCAGATCGAGCTGGACCGGCTGGCGGGAGAGCTGCCGTACCGGCCCGGCGGGCCGCGGGCGTGGGCGGAGGCGCTGCGGGAGCTGCTCGGCGAGCGGTACGGGTTCCGCGGCTCGGCCGCGGACTACGAGCGGCTGGACTCGTCGCTGCTGCACCGGGTGCTGGCCCGGCGCCGGGGCCTGCCGATCCTGCTGTCCGTGGTGTGGGTGGAGGTGGCGCGGCGGGCCGGGGCGCCGGTGTACGGGGTCGCGCTGCCGGGGCACTTCGTGGTGGGGTTCGGGCCGCCCGCGGACCTGGGGCGCCAGGTGCTCGTCGATCCCTTCGACGGGGGCCGGATCCTGTCTGGCGATGACGCGGAGTCGCTGGTCATCGGGGCGACGGGGGCGCGGCTCGAACCGTCGATGCTGGTCCCCGCGGAGCCGTTGGACGTCGTGATGCGCGTCCTGAACAACATCCGGTCGTGGGCGGTGGCCCGGCCGGAGCGGTCGGATGTCGCGCTGTGGGCCGTGGAGCTGGCGCTGGCCGTGCCCTCCCATCCGGCCCGGTTGCGGTACGAGAAGGGGCAGTTGCTGGTGCGGCGGGGGGACTTCGTCGGCGGGGCCGTGGAGCTGGAGGAGTACGCGGGGCTGGTGGAGGTCGTGGACGAGGGCACCGCGGAGCGGGTCCGCAAGGAGGCGTTCGCCGCGCGGGCGATGCTGAACTGAGCACCGCGGAAGGGCTTTCGCGGGCCCGCCGGGGCGCCGCCCCTACAGCCAGCCCTTCTCCCGCGCGGTCCGCACCGCCTCGGCCCGGTTGCGCACCGCCAGTTTCTGTATCGCCGTCGACAGGTAGTTGCGGACCGTGCCCTGGGACAGGTGCAGGGCCGCCGCCAGTTCCGCGTTCGTCGAGCCGTCGGCCGCGGCCCGCAGCACCTCCCGTTCGCGGTCGGTGAGGGGGTTGGCGCCGCCCGCCAGGGCCGCCGCCGCGAGCGTGGGGTCGATGACCCGCTCGCCCGCCAGGACCTTGCGGACCGCCTCCGCCAGTTGGGCCGCGGGCGCGTCCTTGACGAGGAAGGCGTCCGCGCCGGCCTCCATCGCGCTGCGCAGATAGCCGGGGCGGCCGAAGGTCGTGAGCACGACCAGCTTCAACCCCGGCAGTTCCTTGTGGAGTTGCGCGGCCGCCTCGATGCCCGTCGCGCCCGGCATCTCGATGTCGAGGAGCGCCACGTCGACGTCGTGGGCGCGGGCGGCGGCCAGGACCTCGTCGCCGCGTGCCACCTGGGCGACCACCTCGATGTCGTCCTCCAGGCCGAGCAGGGCCGCCAGGGCCTCGCGGACCATCGACTGGTCCTCGGCCAGCAGGACCTTGATCATGCCACCACTCATGAGCGGGATCCTACGTCCGGCACCGGGCCGGCCGGGACCCGGGCGGTCAGCCGGAAGCCGCGCCTGACCCGGCCCGCCTCCAGGGTGCCGCCGGCCTTCTCCAGGCGCTCCGTGAGGCCCGTGAGACCGTTGCCGGGGCCCTTGCCCGAGCCGCCGGACCCGTCGTCCTCGACGGAGAGTTCGAGGACCGGGCCGTCCAGGGTCTGGCGCCGCACCAGGTCCACCGTGCAGCGGTCGCCGGCGCTGTGCCGGACGACGTTGGTGATCGCCTCGCGCAGGGTCCAGGCGAGGGCGGCCTCGCTCTCCTCGGGGACGCCGGCGAGGTCCGGTTCGGCGGGGATCGCGGCGGTGAGGCCGGCCGCCGTCAACGCGACCTGCGCGCCCGCGAGTTCGGCGGCGAGGCGGGGGCGCCGGTAGCCGGTGACGGCCTCGCGGACGTCCACCAGGGCCTGGCGGCTGACCTGTTCGATGTCGGCGACCTGCTGGGCGGCCTTGTCGGGGTGGGCGGGGAGCATCCGGCCGGCCAGCTCGCTCTTCAGCGTGATCAGGGAGAGCGAGTGGCCGAGCAGGTCGTGCAGGTCCCGGGCCAGGCGCAGCCGTTCCTCGTTGGCGGCGAGCTGCGCGACCGTGGCGCGGGCCTTGCGCAACTCCACCGTCGTGCGCACCAGTTGGCTCACCCCGGTCATCGCGAAGCCGATGAGGAGGACCAGCAGGAGCAGGTTCAGCGCCTCCTCCTCGCCGGTGCGCAGACCGACGAGGAGCATCACCGCGGCCGTGCCCGGGATCGTCCAGAACGCCACCCGCAGCGGGAGCACCGTCCCGCAGGCCACGGAGACGTAGCAGTACAGGCCGAGCCAGGCGGAGCCGAGGGTCAGGCACAGGACGGTGGCGAGCACCGCCATGGAGCCGATCAGCGCGGCGACGAGCCGGTCGGGGTAGGGCGCGGCGCCCATGTCCCGGAAGAGCAGGGACAGGTAGACGGTGACGAACACCGCCAGGCCCAGCCAGCCCGCCACCGTGCCGCCGGTGGTGTGGCCGCCCGCGACGAGGTCGTGGACCGGCGAGCTGAGGAACACCAGCCAGACGCCGATCCACAGCACCTTGCGCCGCCACAGCTCGCGTGTCGTGCGGGCGGTCTGGCCCAGCGCGATCGGCGATCCGCCCCGGGCCTTCTCCGACAACCGGTCGTCCGTCATGACGCTCACGCCTTCAGCGTGTCCTTCCGGTACAGCCAGGCCGCGCCGCCCGTGAACAGGGCGAAGAAGACGGCCAGGATGACGATGTCCTTGGCATGCGGGGCCTGACTCTGCTCGATGGACTGCCCCAGGGCAGCGTACGCGTGCGTCGGAACCCATTCGGCCAGGTCCTGCAGCCAGGCCGGGAAGGTCGTCGTCGGCATCCACAGACCGCCGAGGATCGACAGGCCGAAGTAGGTGATCATCGTGATCGGGCGGACCGCGTCCCCGGTCGCGAGGTAGCCGATCGCCACGCCCAGGGCCGCGAAGACCAGGCTGCCGGCCCAGATCGCGCCGGTGAGGGCGCACCACTGCCAGGCGTCCAGCCGGACGTCCTTCACGGCGGCGGCGACGGCGAAGACGACGACGATCGAGGGCAGGCTGACCACGGCCGCGCTCGCCGTCTTGGCGAGGACGTATCCGCGGCCCGGGAGCGTGGTCAGGCGCAACTGCCGCACCCAGCCGCTCTGGCGCTCCTTGGCGATGCGTTCGCTGTTGCCCATCAGGACGGCCGTGAGGGCGCCGAAGGAGGCCATCGAGACCATCATGTAGGTCGGCAGGGTCAGGCCCGTGCCGTCGACCTTCTCCGTGCTGTCGGCGCTGCCCGCGATGAGCAGGAACAGGACCGACGGGTAGATCACCGAGAAGAACAGGAACTTGCGGTTGCGCAGGGCGCGGGTGAGTTCCAGCCGGATCAGTCCGTTCACCTGGACTTCGCCTCCTCGGCGGTGGTGAGGGCGACGAAGGCCTGCTCCAGGCCCAGCCCGGCGACCTCGAGGTTGCGGGGGTAGAGCCCGAGGCCGTAGACCGCGTGGACGGTCGCGTCGGCGTCGGTGGACTGGATGCGGACGGTTCCGCCGGAGCCCGCGGCGGAGCCGCTGTGGGACACCGTCAGGGTGGTGAGGAAGGGCAGCGCGCGCAGCGCCGTCTCGTCGATGCCGTCCTCGAGGTCGAAGGCGATCCTGCGCGCCCCCGCCTTGGCCTTGATCTCGGCCGCCGTGCCGTCGGCGAGGAGCCGGCCCCGGTGCAGGACCAGTACCCGGTCGGCGATCGCGTCGGCCTCTTCGAGGTAGTGGGTGGCGAACAGGACCGTGCGGCCCTGGTCGGCCTGCTCGCGCATGGTGGCC
This sequence comes from Streptomyces sp. 3330, assembly GCF_031456635.1. NCBI lineage: Bacteria > Bacillati > Actinomycetota > Actinomycetes > Kitasatosporales > Streptomycetaceae > Streptomyces > Streptomyces sp. 3330. Next base: position 110,611 of record NZ_JAVDVA010000022.1, on the reverse strand, counting down.
CAGAACGCCTGCCGGGTCGTGACGTCCATGCCGGTGGTGGGCTCGTCCAGGACGATCAGGTCGCTGTCGCCCGCGGTGGCGAGGGCGAACCGGACCCGCTGGGCCTGGCCGCCGGAGAGCTTGTCGACCTTGCGGTCGGCGATCTGGGTGACGCCCGCGCGGGCCAGCACATCGGCGACCCGGTACGGCCTGGGATGCAGTCCGCAGGCCAGCGTGACCAGTTCGGCGACGGTGACCTCGTCCATCAGACCGCCGCTCTGGAGCATCGCGCCGACCCGGCCGGCGACGATCGCCTCGCGCGGGCCGGTGCCGAGGACGCGGACCGTGCCGCTGTCGGGCTGCTTGAGGCCGAGGAGGAGGTCGAGGGTGGTGGACTTGCCCGCCCCGTTGGGGCCGAGCAGGGCCACGGTCTCCCCCGGGCGCAGCGCGAGCGTCAGGCCGTCCACGGCCCGCACGTCCCCGAAGCTCTTGCTCACCTGGTCGAACCCGACCACCGGTGCTGTCGTCGTCATGCACCGATCGTCGCCCCGGGGGCCGGGCCGCCGGCAGTGTCGGCCGTCCTCGGTGCCGCATGACATCTGTCATGCGGCACCGCGTCGGGTCAGCTCGGGTCGGTGTCGATGACCCCGGTCCGGTCCGTCTCGCTCTTCAGGGCCGGGCGCAGGGCGCTGATGACGTCCTGGACCGTGACGGCCGTCTTCTGGCCGGTGCCGCGGGTGATCAGCACACCGTTGAAGGTGCCGCCGTAGAGCTCGGTCAGCGCGGCCTGGTCGTAGCTCTCGACGAGCTTGCCGTTGACCGCCTTGACCTGGAGGAACTTCCAGAGGGAGTTCTTCGGGCTGAAGGAGACGGTGTGCGCCGCGTCGGTCATCACGGTGACCTTGCCGGACATCGCCGGTTCGGCGAACTCCTTCATCATCCGGTCGACCTCGGCGTTCGAGATCGTCGGCTGCTTGTCCTTCGTCGGGACCTGCACCGCGGTGGCCGTGCCGGTCTCGACCTGAGTGCGGTAGGCCTCGACGACGGCCTCCTGGGCCTGCGCCGCGTCGATGCCCTTGCCCGCCTTGCCGTAGACGGCCACGGCCTTGCCGGACTCGAACTTGATCGTGCCGTCGGTGGCCGAGCCGGAGCCGCCCGCGGCCGTCTCGAGGGCCGCCTGGAGCTTCTCCTCGTCGACCGGCATCGCCGGCTCGACGACCCGGTGCTGCCCGAACAGCGAGCCGATCACGGAGACCGGGTTGTAGTCGCTCTCGGCGGCGTCGTCGACGGTGGCCTGCAGGTCGAACTGGAGGCCTGCCTGATCCGGCTTCAGGGTGACGGCGTCGCCGTCGACGGACAGCTTCAGCGGCTGGGTGACCCGCTCGCCGAAGGCGTCGTCGAGCTTCTTGACGGCGTCGTCGCTGGTGCCGCCGCCGATGTCGACGCCGAGCACGGTGGTGCCCTTGGGCACGTCGGAGTGGTTCATCAGCAGGCCGGCGCCGTAGAGGCCGATCCCCGCGACGACCACCAGACCGCCCAGCAGCGGCAGCTTGCCGCGGCCCTTCTTCTTTTTCTTCTTGGCGTTCCTGGAGTCGCCCGCGGGCGCGCTCTGCGGGGCCGGGGCAGGACCCTGCGGCGGGGTGTGCGGCAGCGGCCCGTCGGTGCGCGTGCCGGTCTGGCCGCCGGGCACGACGGGGATGCCGCTGGTGACGGTGTTTCCGGAGACGTTGTCGGCGGGACGGCCGCCGTAGCCGCCCGGGCCCGGTTCGGGGGCGGGCTTCTGCGGTGTGAGGATCGCGGTGTCGTCGCTCAGCCCGCCGCCGGGGAGCCGGCCGGTGCCGGGACCCGCGCCGAGGGCGCCCGGGCCGCCGGGACCCGCCGGGCCACCGGGGCCTGCCGGGCCACCGGGGCCTGCCGGACCGCCGCGGCCGTTCGGGCCACCGGGGCCGGAGGGCACGCCGGGCACGCCCGGCGGACGGGTCGCACCGGGAGCGCCGGCCGCGCCGTGCGGGGCGCCGCCCATCGGGGGCACCATGGGGCCGTCGCCGGTGACCGGGCCGCCGGTCGGGCCCGCGGGGCCGCCCTGCGGGCCGCCACGTCCACCGGGGCCGCCGGGTCCGTCCGGGCCGTTGAAGTCGTAGGAACCGCCGGGACCGGACGGGAGACCGCCCTGGGGGCCCTGGCCGGGCGTGCCGTTCGGCGCGCCGAAGCCGTTCTGGCCGTTCTGGCCGTTCTGGCCGTTCTGAGCGTTCTGGGCGTTGCCGGAGAAGTACGGCAGGTTGTCACGCCGCGGCTCGGCACCGCCGGCGCCCTGCCCCTGCCCGGGTCCTTGCCCCTGCACCGGGGGCCGGCCCGGCTGGCCCGGCCGGGGGCCGTTGCCGTGCGGGCCCGCCGCGAGCGCCTCGGTGACGTCGAAGGAGCCCGTGCCGCCGCCGTGTCCCGGAGCCACGGGACCGCCGGTGGCGCCACCGGGGATCCCGGCGCCGTTGGTGCCGCCGGGACGCGAACCGCCCGGCACGCTCATGGAGCCGACCACACCACCGGGACGGCCGTTGCCCGGCCGCGCGCCGCCGGGCGCACCGGCGCCGGGTGCGGCACCCGGCCCCGCGGGGGCGGCGGGCGCGCCCGTACCGGGGGCGGAACCGCCCGGCAGGCCCGCGCCGTTGGTGGAGCCGCCGCCCTGTCCGCCCTTGCCCGGAGCGGACTTGCGTGGCGCGAACCAGTCGCTCGTCTTCTCCTCGGCGGCGGGCGCGGGCTCGGCGGGCAGCTCGAACGAGCCCGTGTCCGACGAGGAGTGGCCGCCGGCGGCCGCCGGGGCGGCCTGCTGCGGGTCGGCGCCCGCGGGGGCGTTGCCCTCGGGGCCCTCGCCGCCCGCGTTGTCCGTGTCGGCGACGGGTGTGCGCACCACGACCGGCGGAATCGGCCGCGAACCCGGGATGTTGATGCGGATCCGGGTCGTCAGCGTGGTCTCGGTCTTGCGTTCCTCCGGCTGCGCGGACGAACGGCCCGCGTCCGCACCGCCGTCGGACACCACGGGGGTGCCGTACGGCGGCGTGCCCGAGGGGTATGCGGCTCCGCCGCGCCCGTTGGGCCCGGAGGACGGACTGTCAGTTTCACGACTCAAGGCAGGTTCTCCAGGTTGGCTCCGCCGCCCGCACGGCCTCACGGGCAGCTCGGCGGCGCGCACCACCATACTGGCCACTTCTGGCCCGTATCCCACGACCGCCGGGGAAACCCGCACGGGACTCCCACCGGCACGCCACGGTGAAGTGGTACGTCACTTGCCAAGTCGGACGTCGCCGCCGACCGGTTGCCGCCCCGAAACAATGGTGGCGCAGATCACAGCAAGTGCCATGCCGCCGAGCAGGAAGAGGTAGGAACCGCCTCCCGCGCCGAACAGGAAGTCACCCTCGGGACGGCCCGCCGTGCACAGGATGACGGAGATCATCCAGCCGGCGGCGGGCGCGACGGCCCCGGCACGGCTGCCGAGCGCCCGCGCCCCGCCGAGGAACAGTCCGGCCGCGCCCGCGAGCGCGAGGAGCAGTCCGCCCGGGAACCAGCCGGCCTGGACGAGCGCCCCCGCGAGACCGGTGACGGCGCCGAGCAGCAGGAGCCCCGCGTAGGCGGCGGTCCGTCCGGCGGGGGGCATCCGCAGCGGCTGGGCGAGCATCGAACCACGGTCGGACATCACGCCTCCTCTTCCGCGTCGCCCGTCCCGGCGAACAGGTCGGTCTCCCTCTTCCGGCCGGACTCACCGCGTACGAGTTCGTAGTACTCGGTCGGGAACAGGGGCTGCGCCAGCGCGTTGGAGAGAGCGAAGTACTGCTCGCCGGGGGCGACTTCGACCTGGGTGGCGTGCGCGCGCATCGCGGCGGCCTTGGCGGCCGCGTACTCGGGGCCGCCGTCGATCACGGCGGTGACCAGGCCGTCGTCCACCACGCCCGGCACGTCGGAGACGACCGCGCTCTCGGTGAACGGCAGCCCCGGCAGCTCCTCCCGGAGCCGTGTGAAGGCGGCCCCGACGACGGAGCGCGGGGCGCGGTTGACGTACACCTTGGGGATGCGCCACCCGGCGTCCTCGGCCAGCTCCGCGGCCCGCATGGCGACACGGTGGGCCTGGATGTGGTCGGGGTGGCCGTAGCCGCCGTTCTCGTCGTAGGTGACGAGGACATGGGGGCGCACGTCGAGGATGACCTGGACGAGGGACGCGGCGGCCTCGTCGACGTCGGCCCGCCAGAAGCAGGCGGGGTCGTCGTTGTCGGGGAGGCCCATCATCCCGGAGTCGCCGTAGCGGCCGGCGCCGCCGAGCAGGCGGAAGTCGTCGACGCCGAGCGCGGCCATGGCGGCGGCGAGTTCCCCGTGCCGGTGCTCCCCGAGGGCCGCGCCGGTCAGGTGCCGCAGCTCCGGCGGGATGACCTCGCCGCGTTCGCCGAGGGTACAGGTGACCAGGGTCACCTGGGCGCCCTCGGCCGCGTACCTGGCCATGGTCGCGCCGTTGTTGATCGACTCGTCGTCCGGGTGCGCGTGCACCAGCAGCAGACGCCGAGCGGCGCGAGAGGGGGTTCCCCCCGGCGGGAGGCCGGGAGAGGGGCGTTCCGTCATGGAGCCAACCCTACGAGGCGGGACTACATCTCCCGCGCAGGGGCAGACGCAGGGTCGGCACGCGTCAGAACTTGATGCTGCCGATCATGCTCGCCACGCTCGTCGTCAGGTCGCTGATCGTCGGGGCGATCGTCGAGGAGGCCAGATAGAAGCCGAGCAGGATGCAGACGACCGCGTGACCCCCTTTCAGTCCCGACTTCTTGACCAGCAAGAAGACGATGATCGCCAGCAGCACCACCGCCGAAATCGAGAGTGCCACGGCGGTTCACCTCCAAGGACCCGGGAACGTGGGGGCAAAAGCAGAACAAGGGAACTTGTAAATCCATACATCAGCCAGCAGGTTCATACCCACACTGCGCCAGTGATCATAACTATGTGTGGGTGCGCATCTCGCGGCGCACAGCCGCACAAGGGGGTCGCATGGCCAATATGGTCGGAGGATGACGACCGAGTCCGACTCCTTCCCCCGCAGGCACGCCCGCACCCAGCGTTTCACCCTCGGCGCGCCGCGTTCGTTCACGGTGGCCCCCGACGGCTCCCGGGTCGTGTTCCTGCGCTCCGGCTCCGGCACGGACCGCGCGGGCGCGCTGTGGGTCCTCGACCCGGCGGACGGCACGGAGCGCCCGGCGGCCGACCCCCGTGCCCTCCTCGGCGGCGCCTCCGAGGACCTCTCACCGCAGGAGCGCGCCCGGCGCGAGCGCAGCCGTGAGGGCGGCGCCGGGATCGTCGGCTACGCCACCGACGAGGCCGTCGAGCTGGCGTCTTTCACCTTGTCAGGGCGGCTTTTCACGGCGGAGCTGCGGGCCGGAACGGCGGCCGAACTCGCGGTCCCGGGGCCGGTGATCGACCCCCGTCCGTCCCCCGACGGGCGGCTCGTCGCCTACGTCGTCGGGGGCGCTCTGCGGGTGGTGGGCGCCGAGGGCGACGGCGACCGGGCGCTGGCGGAGCCGGAATCGGACACGGTTTCCTATGGATTGGCCGAGTTCATCGCGGCCGAGGAGATGGGCCGCTCGCGGGGGTTCTGGTGGTCTCCGGATTCGGATCGGCTGCTGGTCACACGGGTGGACGACACGCCGGTGGAGCGGTGGTGGATCTCCGATCCGGCCCAACCGAAACGTGACCCACAACACGTGGCCTATCCGGCTGCCGGGACGGCCAACGCGGAGGTGCGGCTCTTCGTGTTCGGGCTCGACGGGGTACGCACGGAGGTCGTGTGGGACCGGGCCCGCTACCCGTATCTGGCGCGAGTCCACTGGTCAGGGGCGGGAGCGCCGCTGCTGCTCGTACAGGCGCGCGACCAGCGCAGTCAGCTGTTCCTCGCGGTGGACACCGAGTCCGGGGCGACCCGGATGGTGCACGCCGACGAAGATCGGATTTGGCTGGATCTTTTTCCTGGCGTTCCGTGCTGGAGCCCGTCGGGGCAGCTGGTCAGGATCGCCGACGAGGGCGGCGCCCGGGTGCTGGCGGTCGGCGAACGCCCGCTGACGGGAGCCCAGTTGCACGTACGTGCGGTACTCGACGTCACGTCCGACGACGTGCTGGTGGCCGCCTCGGCCGGGGCGGACGCGGCCGCGCCGGAAACCGGCGAGGTGCACGTCTACCGCGTCAACGAACTCGGCGTCGAGCGCCTCTCCCAGGAGCCCGGGGTGCACTCGGCGGTGCGCTCGGGGGCCGTGACCGTCCTGGTGTCGGCGGTGCTCGACCGGCCGGGCAGCGTGGCGCGGGTACTGCGGGACGGGAAGCCGACGGCCACCGTCCGGTCGTATGCCGAAGATCCCGGTCTGTCCCCCCGCGTGTTCCTCACCGAGGGGGGCGCACGGCGGGTCCCGTGCGCCGTGCTTATGCCTACGGACTACCCCGGTGACACCCCCCTGCCCGTGCTCATGGACCCCTACGGCGGTCCGCACGGGCCCCGGGTCCTCGCCGCGCACAACGCGCACCTGACCTCGCAGTGGTTCGCCGACCAGGGCTTCGCGGTGGTCGTCGCCGACGGGCGGGGCACCCCGGGCCGCTCCCCCGGCTGGGAGAAGGCGATCCACCACGACCTCACGGTCAGCCTCGACGACCAGGTCGAGGCGCTGGAGGGGCTGGCGAAGGACCATCCCCTCGACCTCTCCCGGGTGGCGATCCGCGGCTGGTCGTACGGCGGCTGGCTCGCGGCGCTGGCGGTGCTGCGCCGCCCCGACGTCTTCCACGCCGGCATCGCGGGCGCCCCGGTGACCGACTGGCGGCTCTACGACACCCATTACACCGAGCGCTACCTCGGCGACCCGGCCACGGACCCGGAGGCCTACGCGAAGAGCTCGCTCGTCACCGACGAGGGGCTCTCCGCGGCCGCCGGACCCCACCGGCCGCTGATGATCGTCCACGGTCTGGCCGACGACAACGTGGTCGTCGCCCACGCCCTGCGGCTCTCCTCGGCCCTGCTGGCCGCCGGCCGCCCGCACGAGGTGCTCCCCCTGTCGGGCGTGACCCACATGACCCCGCAGGAACAGGTCGCGGAGAACCTGCTGCTGCTCCAGGTGGACTTCCTCAAGCGCTCACTCGGACCGGCGTGACGCCGTAGGCACGGCAACGGGCCGGGAGACATGGCGCTCCCGGCCCGTTTACGGCACCCGCACGGCCGTACGCTGTCCAGAGTGGCCCGTCCGTATATCGGAATCGGGTCGGTCAAGTTGCCTGCGTGTTAACGCGGTTGATGCGCCTTTGGGTGCCTATGGCGCCCCGTCGCCGTGATCGTCCCGCGATCCTCCCGGCGGTTCCTCCGGGGGGACCACCTGCTTCTCCTCCGCGAAGTGGCACGCCGAGGGGTGGGCCGTCGGGCCGGTCGTGAGCCGGAACAGGTCCGGTACCGCCAGCGCCGGCACCTCCACTTCGCACCGCTGCTGCGCCTTCCAGCAGCGGGTGCGGAAGCGGCAGCCCGAGGGGATGTTCGTCGGGGACGGGACGTCGCCCGCCAGGATGATCCGCTCCCGGTGCTCGCGCGCCTCCGGGTCCGGGACGGGCACCGCGGAGAGCAGCGCCTGGGTGTACGGGTGCGTCGGGTGGTCGTAGATCTCCGCGTCGCGGCCGATCTCCACGATCCGGCCGAGGTACATCACCCCCACCCGGTCCGAGATGTGGCGGACGATCGAGAGGTCGTGGGCGATGAAGAGGTAGGAGAGGTCGAACTCGCTCTGGAGCCGGTCCAGCAGGTTGATCACCTGCGCCTGCACCGACACGTCCAGCGCGGACACCGGCTCGTCGGCGACGATCACCTCCGGGCGCAGGGCCAGCCCCCGCGCGATGCCGATCCGCTGCCGCTGGCCGCCGGAGAACTGGTGCGGATAGCGGTTGATGTACTCGGGGTTGAGCCCGACGACGTCCAGCAGGTCCCGGACCTTCTTGCGCCGGTCGCCCTTGGGCGCCACCTCGGGGTGGATCTCGTACGGCTCCCCGATGATGTCGCCGACGGTCATCCGCGGGTTCAGCGAGGTGTACGGGTCCTGGAAGACCATCTGGATGTTGCGCCGGACCGCCCGCAGCGCCTTGCCCGAAAGGCCGGTGACGTCCTCGCCCTTGTAGCGGATCTCCCCGGCCGTCGGCTTCTCCAGGTTCACCAGCATCTTGGCGACCGTGGACTTGCCGCAGCCGGACTCCCCGACGATGCCCAGGGTCTCGCCGCGGTGGAGGGTGAAGTCGACGCCGTCGACGGCCTTGACCGCGCCGACCTGCTTCTTGAACAGGATGCCCTGGGTGAGCGGGTAGTGCTTGACCAGCCCGCTCACTTCGATGATCGGCTCGGCCGATGCGGAACTAGCCATGCAGGCACTCCCTCCAGAAGTGGCACGCGCTCGTGCGGTCCGCGTCGGACCCGCCGGCCTCGTCGACCTCGTACAGCGGGGGCACGTCCGTACGGCACACGTCCTGGGCCATCGGGCAGCGCGGGTTGAAGGCGCAGCCCGGCGGGATGTGCATGAGGTTGGGCGGCAGGCCCTTGATGGCGTAGAGCTCCTGGCCCTTCTGGTCCAGCCGTGGGATGGAGTCGAGCAGGCCGCGGGTGTAGGGGTGGGCCGGCGCCTTGTAGATGTCGTGGACCGGGGCCGACTCGACGATCCGGCCCGCGTACATCACCGCGATCCGGTCGGCCACGTCCGCGACCACGCCCAGGTCGTGGGTGATGAGGATCAGGCCCATGTGGTACTCGCGCTGCAGTTCCGCGAGCAGGTCCATGACCTGGGCCTGGACGGTGACGTCGAGGGCGGTGGTGGGCTCGTCGGCGATGATGAGCGCCGGCTCCAGGGCCATCGCCATCGCGATCATGATGCGCTGGCGCATGCCCCCGGAGAACTGGTGCGGGTAGTCCCTGACCCGTTCCCGGGCGCCCGGGATGCGGACCCGGTCCATCAGCTCGACGGCCTTGGCCCGCGCGTCCTTCCTGGACATCCCCCGGTGCACGACGAACATCTCGCCGAGCTGGTCGCCCACCGACAGCACGGGGTTCAGGGACGACAGGGCGTCCTGGAAGATCATCGCCATCTCGGCGCCGCGGACCTTGCGGCGTTCCTCCTCCTTGAGCCGCAGCAGGTCCGTGCCGCGGAAGAGGATCTCGCCGCCGGTGATGCGGCCGGGCGGCATGTCGAGGATGCCCATGATCGCCTGGGCGGTGACGGACTTGCCGGAGCCGGATTCGCCGAGCACGGCGAGGGTCTCGCCCGCGTCCACCCCGTAGCTGACGCCGTTGACGGCCCTGGCGATCCCGTCCCGGGTGCGGAACTCCACGTGCAGGTCGCGTACTTCGAGCAGCATCCGGCCGTCACCTCAGCTTCGGGTCGAGGGCGTCGCGCACCGCGTCGCCGAGCATGATGAACGCCAGGACCGTGAGGGCCAGGGCGCCCGAGGGCCACAGCAGGGCGTGCGGGGCGTTGCGGATGTAGGGCGAGGCGGCGGAGATGTCGATGCCCCAGGAGACGGTCGGCGGTTTCAGCCCGACGCCGAGATAGGACAGGGTCGCCTCCAGCGCGATGTACGTGCCGAGCGCGATGGTCGCCACGACGATCACCGGGGCGACCGCGTTCGGCGCGATGTGCCGCAGCAGCAGCCGGGAGTGGGTGGCGCCCAGAGCCCGGGCCGCCTGGACGTAGTCGTTCTGTTTGGCGGTGATCACCGAGCCGCGGGCGATCCGGGAGATCTGGGGCCAGCCGAGCAGCACCATGAACCCGATGACCGGCCAGACCGTATTACTGGTCACCACGGAGAGGAGGACCAGGCCGCCCAGGACGACCGGGATGGCGAAGAAGATGTCGGTGATCCGGGACAGGATCGAGTCCCCGACGCCGCCGAAGAACCCGGCCAGGCCGCCCAGCACGCTGCCGAAGAGGGCGACGCCGAACGTGGCCAGGAAGCCGACCGTGACGGAGGTGCGGGCGCCGTAGACCGTGCGCGTGTAGACGTCGCAGCCCTGGCCGTCGAAGCCGAACGGGTGACCGGGCTGGGAACCCTCCTGGGCCTTGGCGAGGTCGCACTTGAGGGGGCTCATCCAGGTGATGGCCCCGGGCCACAGGGAGATGAAGACCAGGAAGAGGATGACCAGGCCGGAGATGATGAAGACCGGGTTGCGGCGCAGGTCCCGCCAGGCGTCGGACCAGAGGGAACGGGCCTTCTCGGACGGCCCCGTGCCCTGCGGCCCGCCGGGTGTCTTCTCGAGGGTCTCCCCCTCCGCCGTGGCCAGGTCCATCGCGCCGCCCATGCCGGTGTCGGCGATGGCGCCCTCCTCCGGGGTGCGGCCCGCGCCCGGCAGGTGCTGCTCCGGCGGCATCGGCTCAGGCATAGCGGATCCTCGGGTCGAGTACGGCGTACAGGAGGTCGACGAGCAGGTTGGCCACCAGGAAGACCAGCACGAGGACGGTCACGAAGCCGACGACGGTCTGGGTGTTCTGGCGGAGGATCCCCTGGTAGAGCTGGAAGCCGACGCCGTGGATGTTGAAGATGCGCTCGGTGACGATCGCGCCGCCCATCAGGGCGCCGATGTCGGTGCCGATGAAGGTGACCACGGGGATGAGGGAGTTGCGCAGCAGGTGCCGGGTGACGACCCGGCGGCGGGGCAGCCCCTTGGCGACGGCCGTCCGGACGTAGTCGGACCGTTTGTTCTCCGCGATGGAGGTGCGGGTCAGCCGGGTGACGTACGCCAGGGAGACGGAGGCGAGCACCAGGCCCGGCACGATCAGCTCACCGAAGGTGGCCTCCGAGGAGACCGACGGTTTGATCCAGCCCCATTCGACGCCGAGCAGCAGCTGGAGCAGCAGGCCGGTGACGAAGGTGGGGACGGAGATCACGACGAGGGTGAGCAGCAGGACCCCGCTGTCGACGGGGCGGCCCCGGTGCAGGCCGGTGACGACACCCAGGGTGATGCCGATGACGATCTCGAAGAAGATCGCGACGATCGTCAGCCGGATGGTGACCGGGAAGGCCGTCGCCATCAGTTCGGTGACCGGCTGGCCGTTGAACGCCGTACCGAAGTCTCCGGTGAAGACGTTCCCCATGTAGGTCAGGTACTGCTGCCAGACGGGCTTGTCGAGGCCGAACTCCTTCTGCAGCTGGGCGGCGGTGGCCGGGTCGCACTCCCGGTCGCCGCACAGACCCGCGATGGGGTCGCCCATCACGTTCACCATCAGGAAGATCAGCAGCGTCGCTCCGATGAACACCGGGATCATCTGGAGCAGACGCCGGATCACATACCGGCCCATGGCGGGTCAGCTGACCTTGATCTCGTTGTAGACCGGGACGGAGAACGGGTTGAGCTTGACGTTCGAGAGCCGCTCCGCGTAGCCGGCGCTGCCGTTCTGGTACCAGAGCGGGATGGCGGCCATGTTGTCGCGGACGACCTCCTCGGCCTGCTGGAAGGTCTCCACCGCCTTGGCGGTGTCGGTCTCGGCGTTGGCCTGGTCGACGAGCTTGTCGAAGTCCTTGTTGGACCACTTGCCGTCGTTGGAGGAGGCGTTCGTGTAGTAGAGCGGCTGGAGGAAGTTCTGGATGAGGGGGTAGTCCATCTGCCACCCCGCCCGGAAGGGGCCGGTCATCTTCCGGTCGCCGATCTGAGTGCGGAAGTCGGCGAAGGTGCCGACCGGGTTGCCGACGCAGGCCTTGTCGTTGTCGAGGGCGTTGTTGATCGAGTTGCAGACCGCGTCGACCCACTGTTTGTGCGATCCGGTGTCCGCGTTGTATGTGATCTTGACCTGGCCGCCGGGCAGGCCGCCGCCCTCCTGGATGAGCTTCTTCGCCGCGGCGGGGTCGTAGTCGCAGGCGTCCCCGCACAGGCCTTCCTTGAAGCCGCCCTCCTCGCCGAGCACCGGCGAGGTCCAGTCGGTGGCGGGGGTGCGGGTGTTCTGGAAGATCGTCTCGGTGATCTGCTTGCGGTCGATCGCGCGGGAGAGGCCGGTACGGACCTTGTCGGAGCCCGGGGCGTTCCACTTCTTGTCGTAGAAGGGGAAGGCCAGGGTCTGGATGATGCCGGCCGGGGTGTTCAGGTAGCGGTCGCCGAGGTCGTTCTTGACGTTCTTCAACTGGGCCGCGGGCACGTCGTCGACGAGGTCGAGGTTGCCGGCCAGCAGGTCGGTGTAGGCGGTGTTGTTGTCGGTGTAGACCTTCAGGGTCACGCCGCCGTTCTGCGCCTTGTCGTCACCGGGGTATCCGTCCCACTTCTTCAGGACCATCTGGGAGCCCTTGGTGTAGGAGTCGATCGTGTACGGCCCGTTTCCGATGGGTTTCTTCACCCAGTTCGCGTGGTCGGTGAAGAAGGCCTGCGGGAGCGGGGCGTAGGCGGGGTAGCCCAGGGTGTCGGGGAAGGTGGAGAACTTCTGCTTGAGCTTGACGGTGAAGGTCCTGTCGTTGATGACCTTGAGCCCGGAGAGGACGTCGGTGGTCTGCGAGCCACTGGCGGGGTGGGCCGCGGTGTAGCCGTCGATGTACTCGAAGAAGTAGGCGTTCTTCTGGTTGTTCTTCAGACTCGCGGCGTAGTTCCAGGCGGTGACGAAGGATTTCGACGTCACTTTCTCGCCATTGCTGAACGTCCAGCCGTCCTTGACGGTGATCGTGAAGTTCTGGGAGTCCGTGGTCTCGATCTTCTCGGCCAGCATGTCCTCGGCCGCGCCGGTCTCCGGGTTGTACTTCTTGAGGCTGCGGAAGATCATGTCGAGGACCTTGCCGCCCTGCACCTCGTTGGTGTTGGCGGGCTCCAGCGGGTTCTGCGGGTCTCCCCATGAGGAGCTGAGCACCGCGCTCCCGTCGCCGCTCCCGCTCCCCCCGCCCCCGCACGCCGTCGCCGCGAGTGCTGCCGCCGCCGCGCATGCGGCCCACTTGGCGTGCGTGGCTCCACGCATGGATGCCTCCTCATTGACCGCGCTTTACCTGAGCGCTGTGCCGTCAGCACCGAAGCACTGATCCATCAACGGTAAATATCAACTGAAAAGGTGCATGACGCACACGGGCCGCGCCCAACGGGAGGCCATCGGAGGGCTATTCGGGGGAACGGCACAAGTGCGCCGGACGCCGGCAGCAGGATCCTGGTGGGGGGTCGAAAAGGATCTTCTTCGCAGGTCGCGGTGGATCTTCGAGGTGTACGCAACGGATCTTCACGATCCGATGCCGAACCGTTGGATTGCGACCTCGGGATGTACGCATTCCGACACCCTGGCGTCCGAATATCGAACCCCTTGACCGTTAAGCGCAGTTGGCCCGAATTCAGACACGGAACGATCACGGCGCGCTACACGCGTAGCTACGATATGGTCAAGCTCAGGTAAAGAAAGTAAAGAGAAAACCAAGGCAGACCAGAATTTATTGACCGTGAACGAATTGCGTTGAAAAAGTCCGGCGTAGCCCGTAGGGAGTGCCCTGCGGAGTCATCAGACCCTCCCGTGGGCCAGGAGCACCATGACCCCCCCAACTCCATCAGCGGCCGCCCCCCTCGAGGTGACCGACGAGAGCGTCGAGAAGTCGCCCACGCCCTCCACCCCCAAGGGCAGCGAGGGCCGCTCTCCCGGACGGCTGGCGTGGAACCGCTTCAAGCGGGACCACACGGGCGTCATATCCGCGTGCATCGTGGGCTTCTTCTTCGTGATCGCCCTCGGCGCTCCGTTGATAGCCAAGCTGTACGGCAAGGACCCCTACACCACTTACGCCAGCCAGCGCCCCGAGCTGCTGAACCCGTTCGCGTACCCGTCGGGCCCGAACGGCGGCATGAGCTCCGAGTTCTGGTTCGGCATCGAGCCCCAGCTGGGGCGCGACGTCTTCACCTTCCTGCTCTACGCGATCCGCAACTCGCTGGGCATCGCGCTCGCCGCCACCGTGCTCACCGTCGTCCTCGGCGTGGTCATCGGCACCACCGCGGGCTACCTCGGCGGCAAGACGGACTACCTCGTGGGCCGGGTCATCGACATCCTGCTGTCGTTCCCGTCCACGCTCTTCTTCATCGCCTTCATGCCGGTCGTGTTCGGGCTCTTCGTCGCTCCCGACGAGGAGATCCCGACCTGGCTGCGGGCCACGGCTCTGATCATCGTCCTCTCCGCCTTCGGCTGGGCGTCCATCGCCCGACTGCTGCGCGGCCAGGTACTGGGCCTGCGGGAACGGGAGTTCGTCGAGGCCGCGAAGGTCACGGGCGCATCACCGGGGCGTATCGTCTTCAAGGAACTGCTGCCCAACCTGTGGACGCCGATCATCATCCAGACCACGCTGATGCTCCCGGCGTACGTCACCGCCGAGGCCGGTCTCGCGTTCCTCGGAGTCGGCATGATCGACCCGACCCCGGACTGGGGCGTCATGATCGCGCGGGGGGCAAGTTTCTACACCGAGGACCTCACCTTCATGCTCTTCCCGGGCCTGGCCATGGTGATCTTCGTCCTCGCGTTCAACCTGCTCGGTGACTCGGTGCGTGACGCACTCGACCCGAAGTCCAAGCGCTAGCTCCGGCCCTCTTCAGGACCACGGCAAGGACGCCGGGGTGCCGGATCTCTCTCATCACTCCCACTTCAAGGCAGGCAGCATGTCCTTCTCGCGCAGAAACTTCCTCATCGCCACCGGCGTTGCCGCGGCGTCGACGTCGGTGCTGAGCGCCTGCAGCAGCGGCAACGAGGGGGGCTCCTCGCAGGACAAGGCCCCCAAGGTCACCGGGGCCAAGACCGTCGAGATCCCGGTCGGCACCAAGGCCGACTCCACCGGTCCGGCCCCCGAGGTGGCGGGCGCGGTCAAGGGCGGGACGATCTACTCGCTCCAGCAGTTCGACATGGACCACATGGACCCGGCGCAGATCTACGTCTCCACCGAGGCCGCCATCACCGTGCCGATCATGCGTGGCCTGACCGGCTACAAGCTGGACGCCAAGGGCAACGCCACCCTGGTCGGCGACGCCGCGACCGACGCCGGCACCATGAAGGACGGCGGCAAGACCTGGACCTTCACCCTGAAGGACGGTCTGAAGTGGGAGGACGGCGCCGAGGTCTCCTCGGAGGACCTCCGCCACACCTTCGAGCGCCTCTTCGCCACTTTCGTCACCGAGGGTCCGCGCTACGTCCAGGACTTCCTGGTCGGCGGCGACAAGTACAAGGGCCCGTACGAGGGCAAGAGCCTGGACTCCATCGAGGTCGACGGCAAGACCATCACCTTCCGCCTCAAGGAAGCCCGCGCCGACTTCAACTTCACGCTCGCGATGCGTGCCTACTCCCTGGTGCCCAAGAAGCACGACACCAAGGAGAAGTACGACAAGCAGCCGATCTCCTGCGGTCCGTACAAGGTCGAGAGCCGCAACATCGGCAAGTCGATGACCTTCGTGCGCAACGAGCACTGGGACCCGAAGACCGACGCGATCCGCAACGCGTACCCGGACAAGTACCTCTTCCAGATGGGCTACGAGCTCGTCGCGTCCACCGACCGTTGGATCGCGGACAAGGGCACCGACCAGTACGCGGTGCCGATCTTCAACGAGGTCGCGCCCGAGCGCATCGCCCAGGTCCTCACCAACGCCGATCTGAAGAAGCGCGTCCTCACCGCGGTCGACACGGTCACCTACTACTGGCCGATCAACATGACCCGCATCAAGGACCTCAAGGTCCGCCAGGCCATCAACTACGCGTGGCCGCACCAGCAGCTGCAGACCATCGGCGGCGGCGCCTACAGCCAGGAGATCGCCACCACGATCTTCGCCCCGGTGACCCCCGGCTACACCAAGTTCGACCTGTACGGCGTCGACAAGAAGCCGGGCGGCAACCCCGAGAAGGCCAAGGCCCTGCTGAAGGAGGCCGGCAAGGTCGGCCAGAAGCTGGTCATCGCCTACCAGCAGTCGGACACCGCGGTGAAGACCGCCGTCGCCATCAAGAACGCGCTGGAAGAGGCCGGCTTCACGGTCGTCAACAAGCAGGTCGACAAGTCGACCTTCTACACCCAGATCGGCAAGATCGACAACGACTTCGACCTGTTCGCGGCCGGCTGGAGCCCGGACTGGCCGAACGGCTACTCGCAGTTCTACCCCTGCTGGAGCGGCAAGAACATCGGCGACGGCCGCAGCAACTACGCCCAGCTGAACGACCCGAGCGTCAACAAGGCCATCGACGCGGCCTCCCAGATCGCGGACGTCGAGGAGGCCAACAAGGCCTGGGGCAACATCGACAAGATGATCATGGAGCTGGCCGCGGTCGTTCCGGACTACCACAAGATCCGTAACTACCTGTACGGCTCCAAGGTCGGCAACGTCCTGTGGGACAACGCCAACACCTGCGTCGCGCTCTGCAAGCTCTACGCCAAGAAGTAAGCGCACGCCCCCGGGGGTGGCCGTCACGATGGCCACCCCCTGCGGTCCACCCCCCTCTCCTTACCGCGGCGACGGCGCCCCGTCCGGAAAGTCACGCCTCATGCTCCGCTTCCTTGTCCGCCGAGTCATCGGCGCGCTGGTCATTCTGTTGATCATCAGCGCCATCACCTTCTGGCTCTTCTACGCCGTGCCGCGTGACCCCGCGATGATGTCCTGCGGCAAGAACTGCACGCCTGAGAACCTCGCGCAGATCCGGAAGAACCTGGGCATCGACCACTCCATCCCGGTGCAGTACTGGTACTGGCTGAAGGGTGTCTTCGCCGGTCGCGACTACGCCGGTTACGGGTACTGCGACGCGCCCTGCTTCGGCTACTCCTTCGCCAACAACGTGCCGGTCTTCGACACGATCATGGACCGCCTGCCGACGACCCTCTCGCTCGCCTTCGGCGCGGCCGTCGTCTTCCTGGTCCTCGGTGTCGGCGCGGGCATGCTCGCGGCCCTCAAGCAGGGCAGGTTCCTGGACAAGTTCGCCAGCTCGGCGTCGCTGCTCGGCTCGTCGCTGCAGATCTACTTCGTCGGCTACATCGCGATGTACTACTTCGTCGCGCAGCTGGGATGGCTCGACCAGCCCTCGTGGACCCCCTTCAGCGAGGACCCGGTCGCCTGGTTCTCCGGACTGCTGCTGCCCTGGCTGGTCCTGGCGATCATCTTCACCGCCAACTACACCCGTATGACCCGCTCGCAGCTCGTGGAGCAACTGAGCGAGGACTACGTCCGTACCGCCCGCGCCAAGGGCCTGTCCCGGTCGAACGTGTTCTTCCGGTTCGCCTGGCGTGGCGCGATGGGCCCGATCGTCACGGTGTTCGGCATCGACCTGGGCACGCTGATCGGCGGCGCCATCATCACCGAGCAGACCTTCAGTCTCCCGGGCATCGGCCGGCTCGCGGTGAAGTCCGTGGACCAGAGCGACCTGCCGATGCTGCTCGGCGTGACCCTCCTGGCCGCCGGTGCGATCGTGTTCTTCAACATCATCGTCGATGCCGTCTACGCTCTCATCGACCCGCGGATCCGGCTCGCCTGACCTCCGCCAAGCCCCCTACCTCTCGCATCACCCCCCAGGAGCGTCCCCGTGACGAGCACCGATCAGCAGCCCTTCCTCTCCGTCAGGGACCTGAAAGTCCACTTCTCCACCGAGGACGGCATCGTCAAGGCCGTCGACGGGCTCTCCTTCGACCTGTTGAAGGGCAAGACGCTCGGCATCGTGGGCGAGTCGGGCTCCGGCAAGTCGGTCACCAACCTGGCCATCCTGGGTCTGCACGACCGCGACCGTACGGCGATCGAGGGCGAGATCCTGCTGGACGACAGGGAACTGCTGACCGCGTCCGAGAAGCAGCTGGAGCGGCTGCGCGGCAACAAGATGTCGATGATCTTCCAGGACGCGCTGGCCTCGCTGTCGCCGTACCACACCATCGGCAAGCAGATCGGTGAGACGTACCGCAAGCACACCGGCGCCTCCAAGAGCGAGTCGCGTGCCCGGGCGATCGAGATGCTGAAGCGGGTGGGCATCCCCCAGCCGGAGGTCCGGGTGGACGACTACCCGCACCAGTTCTCCGGCGGTATGCGCCAGCGCGCGATGATCGCGATGGCGCTGGTCTGCGACCCGGAACTGCTGATCGCCGACGAGCCGACCACGGCCCTCGACGTGACGGTGCAGGCCCAGATCATGGACCTGCTCAAGGACCTCCAGCAGGAGTTCGGCACCTCGATCGTCTTCATCACGCACGACCTGGGCGTCATCGCCGACATCGCCGACGACGTCCTGGTGATGTACGGCGGCCGGTGCGTGGAGCGAGGCACCAAGCGGGAGGTGCTGCGGAGCCCGCAGCACCCCTACACGCTGGGCCTGCTGAGCTCGATGCCGAACCTGGACCACCCGGTGGACGTCCCGCTCAACCCGATCCCCGGTTCGCCGCCCTCGCTGCTGAACCCGCCGACGGGCTGCCGGTTCCACCCCCGCTGCACCTTCGCCGAGAAGGTCGAGGGGGGCCTGTGCTCCACGGAGCAGCCGCCGCTGGAGGTCACGAACGGTCGGGGTTCCGCCTGCCACCTGACCGCCGCCCAGCGCGCCGAGTACTTCTCCGACCTCGCCGGCAGCGCCGCGAACTGACGTACAAGAGACGGGATTTCACCACCATGAGCAGCACCGTTCCCCTCCTGGACGTCTCCGGGCTCACCAAGCACTTCCCGATCAAGGGCGGCTTCCCGATCCGGCGCACGGTCGGCGCCGTGCAGGCCGTCGACGGGCTGGACTTCCAGGTCGCCGAGGGCGAGAGCCTGGGCCTGGTCGGCGAGTCCGGCTGCGGCAAGTCGACGACGGGCCGCCTGATCACCCGGCTTCTGGAGCCGACGGGCGGCCGGATCTCCTACCGCGGCGAGGACATCACGCACGCGGGCCGCAAGCAGCTGGCCCCGATCCGCTCCGAGATCCAGATGATCTTCCAGGACCCCTACGCGTCGCTGAACCCGCGCCAGACGGTCGGCAAGATCATCTCGGGCCCGATGGAGATCAACGACATCCACCCGGCCGGCGGCCGGGAGAAGCGGGTGCGTGAGCTGCTGGAGATCGTGGGTCTCAACCCCGAGCACTACAACCGGTTCCCGCACGAGTTCTCCGGCGGCCAGCGGCAGCGGATCGGCGTCGCCCGGGCGCTGGCGCTGGAGCCGAAGCTGATCGTGGCCGACGAGCCGGTCTCCGCGCTCGACGTGTCCATCCAGGCGCAGGTCGTCAACCTGCTCCAGAAGGTCCAGCGGGACCTGGGCATCGCGTTCGTCTTCATCGCCCACGACCTGGCCGTCGTCCGGCACTTCTCGCAGCGCGTGGCGGTCATGTACCTCGGCCGGATCGTCGAGATCGCCGACCGCGACGACCTGTACGGCAACCCGCGTCACCCGTACACCCGGGCGCTGCTGTCCGCCGTGCCCGAGGCCACCGTGCAGGACGAGGGCGTCGCGGGCCGCGAGCGCATCCGCCTCGTCGGTGACGTGCCCTCGCCCATCAACCCGCCCTCCGGCTGCCGCTTCCGCACCCGCTGCTGGAAGGCGACGGAGAAGTGCGCGACCGAGGCCCCGCCGCTGGTGCAGGTCGAGGGCAACAAGCCCGGCCACCTGACGGCGTGCCACTACCCCGAGACGGCGGACGTCCCGGCCACCGTGCCGGCCCCGCGTCTCGCCAAGGACCCCGAGGCGGCGGCCTGACACACCCCTTTTCGTCAGCCGCTTTCTTTCGGAGCGGACTTTCCAGGCCCATTGACCCGAGCCCATGAACGTCCGGTCCAGGGGACGAAGGCCCGCGCTCACCCGGCGCGGGCCTTCACTCGTCCCCCGGCCCCTGTGGCCCTCGTACCCCCCTCCCCCCGCCGGGCGACGCCGGGCCCGGCGGCAGCCGTGCAGCATCCATGCGCCAGCCGAACACCACGCGCGCACAGTGGTGACTCGAGTGGTTCGAGGTACGGGGGGTACATGGAAATCCAGCTGCTGGGCTGCGTCGAGGCACGGGCCCGCTCCGGCGACAAGCTGCCGCTTCCGCACGGCACCAAACTGCTGCTGGCGGCGCTGGCCTGGACCCCCGGCGCGTTCGTCGCCGACGAGACGCTGATCGAGCGGGTGTGGCAGGAACGCCGGCCCCAGCATCCGCGCGACGCCCTGTACATCCAGGCCACCCGGCTACGGAAGGCGCTGCGGGCCGACGGGCAGCTGCCGAGGGCTTCGAACTGATCCGGAAGCGGGGCGGATACGTCCTCGCGATCGACGAGCGCTGCGTCGACACCGCACGGTTCCGCGCCCTCGTCCGGCAGGCGCAGCAGGAGGCCCGAACGGGTGACACCGAGACGGCCCTCGGTCTCTACGCCCGGGCCCTGGAGCTGTGGCGGGGCGAGCCGCTGTCCGACGTGCGCACGGCCTGGGCGGAGTCGACGCGGGTGACACTGCGGCGCGAGCACCGGGAGGCGCTGGTCGGGAGCACCGAGCTGTACCTGCGCGCGGGGCGGCACGAGGAGTGCCTGCCGCAACTGCACTGGCTGGTCGAGATGCATCCCTTCGACGAGAAGGTCACGGGCCTGCTGATGCTCGCCCTGCACCGCGGGGGACGCCAGGCGGACGCGCTGGACTGCTTCCAGCTGCTGCGCCTGCGGATGATCGACCTGCTGGGCTGTGAACCGGGACCGGAACTGAGGTCCCTGCAGGAACGGATCCTCGCCCGCGATCCCGGGCTGCGGCTGGGCAGCGCGTACGCGACGTCCGTCTGAACAGGGCTCAGCCGTCGAAGTGCTCGGTCAGGTAGAGGGTGAGGCGGGACTCGGCGTCCGGAGGGAGTTCACGGTGACGATGACGGGAAAGCGGGCGGGACGGCACGGACGCCCCGGACGGGTGGCGGACGCCGAGCGCCGCGTACAGGGCGCTCGCCTCCGCCCTGGCCCCGTGCGCCGGCCCGCTGTCGCCGCGCGCCTCGTGGGCGCGGGCGAGGGCCTCCGTGGCACGGGCGTGCAGAAGACGCTGGCCGGAGTCGCGGGCGAGGGCGGCCGCCAGGGCCGCCGCGTCCCGGGCCCGGGCGGGGACGGCGTCGGCGTCCGTGCCGGTATCGGCGTCCGTGCCGCTTCCGGTCTCGGTCTCGGTCTCGGTCTCGGTCTCGGTCTCGAGGAGCGTCAGGGCGGTGGCGAGGTGGACGCGCGGGAGGGTGAGGGGGTTGCCGTCGGCCGCGAGGCGCTCGGCGCGCTCCAGCCGGCCCAGGGCGTCGGCCGGGCGGCCCTGGGCGCGGGCCAGGTCGGCGCGGGCCAGCAGGACCTCGACGAGACCCGCCCGGTGGCCGGTGCGCTCGGCGATCTCGAAGGCGGCGTCCAGGTGTTCGGACGTCTCCTCGGTGCGGCCCGCGCGCAGCTTCACCGAGGCCACCCCGACCAGGCTGTCGACCTGGCAGTTGCGGTTCTCCACCCGTCGGGAGACGGCGAGGGCGTCCTCGTAGGCGAGCAGCGCCAGGTCGTCGCGGCCGGCGTCGGCGCGGACGCGGCCCAGCGCCTCCAGGGCGACGGCCTCCGTATAGGTGGACCCGGAGTCCCGGGAGACCAGGAAGCAGGTGCGCAGCGCCGCCGTCGCCTCGTCGAACCGGGCCTGCTTCTGCAGGACCAGGGCGAGGTTGACGAGGGCCATCGCACGGTTGTGGTGGACCGTGTCGCCGATCAGGTCGAGGGCCGCGCGCGCCGCCTCCTCGGCCGCGTCCAGACGCCCCAGCGCGAGGTTCAGGGACGCCGTGTTGATCAGCATGATCTCCACGTTCTTGACGTTGTCCAGGGTGCGGTAGAGCGCGAGCGCGCGGTCGTAGCAGGGCAGCGCGCGGCGCAGCTCGCCCAGCAGCTTGAGGGTGACGCCCTTGCCCTGGAGGCTGCCGGCCTCGCCGTACGTCCAGCCGGCCCGGCGGGCCAGCCGCTCCGCCTCCTCGTACTCCGTCAGGGCGCCCCGCAGGTCCCCGTCGCGCCAGCGCGCGCTGCCCAGGGACAGGCTCATGGAGGCCTGGCCGACCTCGTCCCCGCCGCGCGCGGCCACCTCCCGGGCGAGGGTGGCCAGCCGCATCCAGTCGGAGAGCGGCCTGCGGTGGTGGAAGAGGTCCTGGAGCGCGTCCACCAGCCACCACACGTACGGCGCGGGGCCGTTCTCGGCGGCGTGGCCGATCGCGGCCGCGATGTCGTCCCACTCGCCGTCGAACCAGGCGTACGCCTCCTCGGCGCCGGTGAACTCCCGCGGCAGGGAGCCCTCGACGGCGGGCGGACGGGTGCGCATGACGTACAGACCGGCCGTGGCCGCCGCGTTGACCACGCTCTGCAGGTAGTGGTCGAGGACGCGGGTGACGGCGGCGGTCCGCTCCTCGGGGGAGTCCTCCGCGGCCGTCCGGTCACGGGCGTACTCGTGCACCAGGTCGTGCCAGGCCGGACGGCCGTGCTCGACGTCGCGCAGCAGATGGACCCGCTGGGCCAGCCGCAGCAGGTCGGCCAGGCGATGCGCGTCGGTCCCGGCGGCCGCGGCGGCCGCCGGGACCGACCGGCCGGTGCCCGGCAGCACACCGAGCGAGCGGAAGGCGCGCCGGGCCTCGTCCGGCAGCACTCCGTACGACAGGTCGAGCGCGGCCCGTACGGCGACCGACTCCTCGCCCTCGACGTGCAGCCGGGCCAGTCGCCCCCGGTCCGCGAGGTCACGGACGTATGCCCGGATACTGCCTGGCCGGTCGCCGATCCAGGAGCCGGCGACGCACAGGGCGAGCGGCAGGTGGTCGCAGAGTTCGACGAGCCGCGCCGCGGCCTCCGGGTCGGCGGCGACGGCCTGCGCGCCGACCGCGCCGCTGATCAGCTCCAGCGCGGCGGCGCTGTCGAGGACGTCGCAGGACACCCGGTAGGCGCCGTCCAGCGTGACCAGGCCGCTGAGCTTGTCGCGGCTCGTCACCAGCGTCAGCGAGCCCGCCGAGGCGGGCAGCAGCCGCCGTACGTACGACGCGTCGGCCACGTCGTCGAGGACGACGAGCACCCTGCGGTCCGCGAGCATCGTCCGGTACAGCGCGGTCTGCGCCTCGGCGCCCAGCGGGATGTCGCGCGGGGCGCAGCCCAGGCCCTGGAGGAGCAGCGGCAGGGCCTCCGCGGGGGTCATCGGCTCGGCGTTGTCGAAGCCGCGCATGTCGAGGAAGAGCTGGCCGTCGGGGAAGCGGTCGGCGACCCGGTGGGCCCAGTTCAGGGCCAGCGCGCTCTTGCCGACGCCCGCCGGTCCCACGATCAGGGCGAGCGGCTCCGCGTTGTGCAGACAGGAGTCGAGGCGGTCGAGTTCACGGTCGCGGCCGACGAACCGGCGTGGGGTGGGCGGGAGTTGACGCGGCACGGGGCGCTCGGACGCGGCCGGGGCTGACCTCTCGGGCGGCGCGGTGGCCGCGGAGACACCGTCGCCGCCTCGCAGCAGCCGCTGGTGCAGGTCCCTGAGGTCGGCCGAGGGCTCCATGCCGAGTTCGTCGACCATGCGCCGGCGCAGCGCGGTGTACAGCTCCAGGGCCTCGGCGCTGCGGCCGTCCCGGTGCAGGGCGCGCATCAGCAGGCCGTGCGGGCGTTCGCGCAGCGGGTGGGCGGCGGTCAGCCGGAGGAGTTCGGCGATGGCCTCGCGGTGCCGGCCGGTCTCGATCCCCGCCTCGGCCACGCCCTCGCGGGCCACCAGGTGCAGTTCGGCGAGGCGCTGGCGCTCGGCCTCGCGCACCGCGACCTCCGGCAGGTCGGGCAGCGGCTCGTCGCGCCACAGCGCGAGGGCCTGTTCGCCGCCGCGCCGGGCCGTCCGCCAGTCGCCGTCGGCCGCGGCCCGCGAGGCGTCCCTGATGAGGTTCTCGAAGGCCAGCAGGTCGAGGTCGTCCGGGCCCACGTGCATGACGTAGCCGGGCCGACGGGTGGTCAGCAGCTCCGTGCCCGACGGGCCGAGGGCGCGCCGCACCTCCGCGACGAGGGCCCGTACCCGGGCGGCGCCCGCGCCGGGCGGGCGGTCGTCCCACAGGCACTGAATCAGCCGGTCGACGGAGACGACGTGGTTGGCGTGCAGCAGGAGCACGGCGCACAGCGCGCGTTGCCGGCCGGTGAGTACGACGGCCCGTCCGTCGATCTCGACGTCCAGCGGTCCGAGCAGGCGGAACCGGGGCCGTGGGGTGAGCATTCACAGAACGTAGTCCAGGGCCGACGGCCGGGCAACGCCGACCTGCACGATCGGCGACCCGCGGGCGACGCGGCGTCGGAATCCGGCCAATGCAGGAGGCCGGGGCAGGGGGCGGCGGCCGGGCACCCCTGGAGGCGGACGGCCGGGGCCGGGGGCGGGGCGGGCGCCGCCTGTCCCCCGTCGGTCGCCCGCCCCGTACAAGAGTCTCGCCGGGCCGCCTTTCCGCACTCCTTCGGCGGTCTTTCATCCGTCTTTCACCCCCGGCCCGACCAGCGCGAACGCGCTCGGCGCCGGGGGGACGCGTGACTAGACGCCGGTGCGGCCGTCGATCAGTTCGCGCAGGATGTCGAGGTGGCCGTTGTGCCGGGCCGTCTCCTCGATCAGGTGCAGGAGGATCCAGCGCAGGTCCACGTGCCGGCCGTCGCGCGTCGCCCGCTGTGCCGTGGCGCCGAGTTCGTGCCCGGCCACCAGCGCGCGGTGCCGCTCGGCGTGTTCGGCGTACTCGTCGAGCACCTGCGCGAGCGGGAGGTCGACGGCGATGCGCATCTCGCGGTCGGGGTCCTCGTCGGTCCACGGCCCCTCGTCCTCCTCACCGAGGAACACGACCCGGAACCAGTAGTACTCGACCCAGCGCAGATGGTTGACCAGGCCGCTCGGGGTCATCAGCGGCGAACCCGGCAGGGGCGCCTTGCGGGCGTCCTCGGCGGACAGGTCCTCGCACTTGGCGCGCGCGGTGTCGCGCGCGTAGTCGAGGAAGGTGGTGAGCTGGGTGCGCTCGTCCCAGGCGGGAGGCATGTCGTCCGTTCTCGTCATCGCGCAGAGCATGTCCGGCCC
Source organism: Streptomyces sp. 3330 (assembly GCF_031456635.1). Taxonomy (NCBI): domain Bacteria; kingdom Bacillati; phylum Actinomycetota; class Actinomycetes; order Kitasatosporales; family Streptomycetaceae; genus Streptomyces; species Streptomyces sp. 3330. Next base: position 85,695 of record NZ_JAVDVA010000022.1, on the reverse strand, counting down.
CCGGCCCGCCTGTCGAGCGGATTCGGATGTTCTGGATCTTGTCCTGCGCCGCGCCGAGGTGTGGCACACTGCCGCGGTGGTCGATCATTCGTTCGCGGATCTGACACTCGCCGCGCTGTACGACAGCATCAATCCGTGGGGGCCGGACGACGACTTCTACCTGAACCTGGTGAGATCCGCCGACTCGGTGCTCGACGTCGGCTGCGGTACGGGCCGACTCCTCGCGCGGGCCGCGTCGGAGGGCCACCCGGGACGGCTCACGGGCCTCGATCCGGCGGCCGCGATGCTCGTACAGGCCCGGCGCCGGGCGCCCGGCGTGGAGTGGTTGCTGGGGGACCTCGACACCTGCCTGTGGCAGGGCGACTTCGACCTCGTCATCATGACGGGCCACGCCTTCCAGGTGCTGCTCGGCGACGAGGAGCTGCGCGGCGCGCTGCGGTCCGTGCGGTCGGCCCTGAGCGACGGCGGCCGCTTCGTGTTCGAGACCCGCAACCCGGCGGCGCGGGCCTGGGAGTCCTGGACCCCGGACCGGGTGCGCGAGGTCACCGACGCGGACGGCCGGGTCGTACGGGTCTGGCACGAGGTGGAGGGCGAACCGTCCGGCGAGCGGGTCACGTTCACGGAGACCTTCGACTCCCCCGACTGGCCCCGCCGCCACACCGGCCGCGCCACCCTCCGCTTCCTCTCCCCGGGGAGCCTGACCGGTTTCCTGACGGAAGCGGGCCTGCGGGTGGAGGAACAGTACGGCGACTGGAACCGCGCCCCCCTGACCCCGACCAGCCCGGAAATCATCACCACAGCCACCCCGGCCGGCTGACCCCGACTCCGACCGGCCCCGCAGGGGATGCGGGGCCCCGGCCCCGCCAAAGGGCGCGGGACCCGCACAAGGACGCGGGACCCGCACAGGGGCGCGGGTGGCGCGAGCCCGGGCGGTCCGCAGGGTCAGCCGGGGGCGCGGGGAACTGCGCGACCAGCCACGCCGCACCCGCACCCGCACCCGCACCGACCCACCCACCCCTCAGAGGCGCGGGGCCCGCCGAGGGCGCGGGTGGCGCGAGCCCCGGCGGCCCGCAGGGCCACCGAGGGGCACGGGAACTGCGCGGCCACCCCCACCGACCCGCACCATCAACCACACCCGCCAGGACGGCATCCCCACCTCACCGCCCCGCCGGGACGGCACCGCACCCTCAGCCCGCCCCTTCCTCCAGCGCCGCCAGCGCGGGATCCAGCACGATGTCCTCCTCGCGCGCCTCGATCGTCGGCTCCTCCGGAAAGTGGCAGGCCGTCAGATGGCCTTCGTGGTTCCCGGAGATCCGGACCAACGGCGGCTCCTCGGAAGCGCACTTGTCCTGCGCCTTCCAGCACCGGGTCCGGAACCGGCAGCCCGAGGGAGGGGCGATCGGCGACGGAACGTCCCCGGCCAGCCGGATCCGCTCCCGTGCGGCCGTCTCCCCGGCGACGTTCACCTCGGGGACCGCGGAGAGCAGGGCGTGGGTGTACGGGTGCCGTGGCCGGGTGTAGATGGAGTCACGGTCGCCGACCTCGATGATCTTCCCGAGGTACATGACCGCCACGCGTTGCGAGAAGTGCCGGACGACGGCCAGGTCGTGGGCGATGAACAGGAACGCGATGCCGAGCTCCTGGCGGACCTGCTGGAGCAGGTTGACGACCTGCGCCTGGATGGACACGTCGAGCGCGGAGACCGGCTCGTCGGCCACGATCAGCTTCGGCTCCAGCGCCAGCGCCCGGGCGACGCCGATCCGCTGACGCTGGCCGCCGGAGAACTCGTGCGGGAACCGGTTGTAGTGCTCGGGGTTGAGACCCACGATCTCCAGCAGCTCACGCACCCGCTTCTCCCGGCCGCCCGCGGGCTCGATCCCGTTGACCTCCATCGGCCCGGAGATGATCTTGCCGACGGTCTGCCGGGGATTGAGGGAGGAGTAGGGGTCCTGGAAGATCATCTGGATCTCGGAACGGATCGGCGCCAGCTGCCGGCGCGAGGCGTGCGAGATGTCCTGCCCGCGGTAGGTGATCGTCCCGGCCGTGGGCTCCAGGAGCCGGGTGATCAGCCGGCCCGTCGTGGACTTGCCGCACCCCGACTCCCCCACCAGGCCGAAGCTCTCGCCGGCCCGCACGCTCAGGTCGATGCCGTCCACGGCCTGCACCTGACCGACCGTGCGCCGGATCGGGAAGCCGCCCTTGACCGGGAAGTGCTTGGTGAGCCCCTCCACGACGAGCAGCTGCTCCCCCTCGCCGTCGGCGCCCGCCTCGCGCGGGGCGGGGAGAACGGGTTCCTCTTTCTTCACGTGCTCCTCCTGGCCTTCGTCACGTGCTTGCTCCTCAGGTCCTGCCCCTACCCCAGTCGGGGCTTGATCTCGTCCGCGAAGATGCTCCGCTTCTGCTCCGCCGTGAGGTGGCAGGCGGAGGCGCGGTCCGGGGCCAGCAGGGGCCGTTCGGTCACACAGCGGTTGCCGCCCACCCGGTCCTGGAAGGTGCAGCGGGGGTGGAACCGGCAGCCGGAGGGCGGGGTCAGCAGCGACGGCGGGGCGCCGGGGATGGGGGCGAGCGGAGTGCCCAGATCCGAGTCCAGCCGGGGCATGGAGTTCAGCAGGCCCCAGGTGTACGGGTGTTGCGGCGAGCGCAGCACCTGTTCGGTCGTCCCGCGCTCGACCGCGCCGCCCGCGTACATCACCATGATGTCGTCGGCCATGTCGGCGATGACCCCGAGGTCGTGCGTGATGAAGATGATCGCGGTGCCGAACTCCCGCTGGAGGTCCTTCAGCAGGTCGAGGATCTGCGCCTGGACGGTGACGTCGAGCGCGGTGGTCGGCTCGTCGGCGATCAGCAGGTCGGGGTCGCAGACCAGCGCCATCGCGATCATCGCGCGCTGCCGCATGCCGCCGGAGAACTGGTGGGGGTAGTCCTTCGCCCGTTCCCGGGGGTTGGGGATGCCGACCTTGCCGAGCATCTCCACCGTGCGTTCCCAGGCGGCCTTCTTCGAGGCGCCCCGGTGCTTCATGTACGGCTCGGCGATCTGCCGGCCGACGGTGTAGTACGGGGAGAGCGCGGTGAGCGGGTCCTGGAAGATCATCGCGACCTTGTTGCCGCGCAGCTTCTCCAGTTCCGGCTCCCGGGCGGTGGTCAGCTCCTGGCCCTCCAGCAGGATCTCGCCCTCGACGGTGGTGAACATCGGGTTGTGCAGCCCGAGGACGGTGAGGTTGGTGACGGACTTCCCCGAGCCGGACTCGCCGACGATGCCGAGGGTGCGGCCGCGTTCGAGGTCGAAGGAGAGCCCGTCGACGGCCCGGACGGTTCCGTCCTCCGTGCTGAAGCTGACGTGCAGGTCCCGCACCGAGAGGAACGCGCCCGCGCCGGCCGGGACGGGCGCCCCGGCCTCCTTGGTCACAGTGGTCACGACAAAGCTCCTGACGACAGTCCGGGAAACGGCTAGGACAGCCGTACGCGCGGGTCGATGAAGGCGTAGCAGGCGTCGACGACGATGTTGCACAGCAGGATCACGGCGGCGGCGAAGAGCATCACGCCCAGCAGCAGCGGAAGGTCGCTGAACTGCACGGACTCCACCGCGAGATGCCCGAGGCCGGGCAGTCCGAAGGTGTACTCGGTGATGATGGCGCCGCCGAGCATCGAGGAGAGGTCGATGCCGAGGATGGTGACGATCGGGATGAGGGAGCCGCGCCAGGCGTACCGGAAGAAGACGTACCGCCGGCTCATCCCCTTGGCGCGGGCGGTGCGGATGTGCTCCTCCTGGAGCTGCTCGATCATCGACGAGCGCGCCATACGGGTGTACTGCGCGGCGAAGATCGTGGACAGCACGACCCAGGGGATCATCAGCCCGGTGAACCAGGCGACGGGATCCCGGGTGAGCTCGGTGTACCGGGGCTCGTCGAACAGGTGGGTCTGGTAGACGAGCACGGCGAGGGCGAGCGGGCCCAGGAAGTAGATCTGCATCGAGCTGAGCACCATGGAACCCGCGGTGAACGACTTGTCGATGAGCGTGCCGCGCCGCCAGGCGGCCAGCATGCCGGTGCCGAGGCCGACGAACAGGAAGACGACGGTGGCGCCGAGCGCGAGCGAGACGGTGAGCGGCAGCCGGTCCATCAGGGTCGACCAGACCTGCTCGTTGGTGTGGTACGAGTAGCCGAAACAGGGGGCGGGGCAGGGTCCCTGGGCGAAGTCGTCCCGGCCCGCGACCAGCCCTTGCAGGAAGATCCAGAACTGCTCGGGGATCGACTTGTCGATGCCGAGCGTGCGGTGGATGTTCGCCAGCGCGTCGGGCGTGCACGTCTTGCCGCACATCAGCAGCGCCGGGTCACGGGGCATGCCGAAGAACAGCAGGAAGGCGACGACGGTCAGCAGGACCAGGATCACCAGCGAGCCGAGGGTCCGGCGAAGGAGGAAGCGCAGCATCTCAGTGGCAGCTTTCGGGCTCGTGAGGCCGGCTCGCGGAGCCGGCTCAAAGGGCCGTGCGGGCCGGTGCGCCCCGTCGCGGAAGCGGGACGGGGCGCACCGGGCGCCGCGCTCGGGAAGGGGTTACTTCACAAACAGCCTGCGCGGGTCGATGCCGCCGATGACGTCGTCGTAGACGAGGCCGCCGATCTTCGAACCGGCGATCTGGGTCTGCTTGTAGTACGCCGTCGGGATGTTGGAGACGACGTCCTTCACGATGTACTCGTTGATCTTGTTCCAGGCCTCCGCGGCCTTGACCGGGTCGGTGATGGTGCTCGCCTTGTCGATGTCGGCGTTCACCTTCGGGTCGTTGATGTGCGAGTAGTTCGCGGCGCCGTCCTGGATCTGGCGTCCGTCGTACAGCGGGGGGATGACGGTCGACGCGCTCGGCCAGTCGGCGCCCCAGGCGGTGTGGTAGATGTCGAAGTTGTTCTTCACCTTGCCGACCTGGTCGTAGTACGTCTCGGCCGGGATCTCCTGGCGCTGGACGTCGAAGCCGGCCTTCTCCAGACCCGCGGCCATGGCGGTGGAGTACTGCTGGCCCTCGGGGGTGTTGATGTAGCCGAAGGTCAGCTTCAGACCGACCTTGCCGGCCTTCTCCAGCAGTTCCTTGCCCTTGGCCGGGTCACCGGCGGGCTTCTTCTTCTTGCCGAAGGGGTCGAAGTTCGGGTTGTAGCCGGAGACGGTCGGGCTGATCAGACCGCCCGCCACCTCGCGGGCCGCGGTGCCGCCGTAGGCGCGCACGAACGGCGTGATCGGCAGGGCGTAGGCGATGGCCTCGCGGACCGTCTTGTCCTGCATCTCCTTCTGGGACAGGTTGATGTCGATCTGACCCACGTACGGCTGGTAGCCCGCGACGGTGCGGGACTTCAGCGCCGCGTCGGCGAGGACCTTGGACAGGTTGCCCGCGTCGACCTCGTTGTTGAAGCTGACCGCGGTGGCGTTGGCCCCGGAGTCGTCGAGGATGGCCTTGGTGGAGTCCTCGTACTGCTTGTTGAACGCGAAGGTGAACTGGTCGATGTACTGGTGCCGGATCGGGTCGGTCTTCGGGTCCCAGTTGGTGTTCTTCACCAGGACCATGGACTTGCCGGACTTGAATTCCTGGATCTTGTACGGGCCCGCGGTCATCGGGGCCTTGTCGTACTTCTCCTTGGTGTCCTTCGCCTTCGAGACGAGCGAGTAGCCGGCCATGGCCAGCGCGTACGGCAGGTCGGGCTTGGCCTTCTTGAACTTGAAGACGATCGTCTTCGCGTCCGGCGTCTCCAGGACGGTGTCCGGCAGGTGCTTGCCGCCGTACGGGCCGTCCTTGAGCAGGTCGCGGTACCCGGTGCCCGGCGTGTCGGCGAGCCACTGCTGGATGAAGGTCGGGCCGTTGGCGACGAACGGCGCGAACAGCCGCTCGAAGGTGTGCCGCACGTCGGTGGCGGTGATCGCGGAGCCGTCGGCCCACTTGACCCCGTCCTTGAGCGTGTACTTCCAGGTCTTGCCGCCGTCGGTGGTGGTGCCGCTGTCGGTGGCCAGGTCGCCGACGACCTCGTGCTTCTTGCCGTCCTCGCTGGTCGCCTTGTAGCCGGTCAGGCCGCGGTGGATGAGCTGCGACAGGGCCATCTCGTCGGAGACGTAGATCTGCCCGGGGTCGAGGTGCGCGTAGCTGTCTCTCTGGAGAACGGTGACCGTGCCTCCGGGCTTGGCGCCGGGGACCTCGGCGGCCGGGCCCGTCGAGGCCTTCGCGTCGCCGAAGTCGATGGAGGACTGCTGCCGTTGGGCGTTCTCCTTGTCGTCCTTGTTGCTGCCTTCCTTGCTGCCGCCCTCGCTGCAACCGGAGAGCACGAGCGCTCCGGCAGCGACCAGCGAGAGCGCGGCGTACGCGCGGCGTCCACCCTTACCCATCACTCGTTTCCCACCCATCTCTGTGAGTCCAGCAGTCCGTGAGTCAAAAGACGTGATGTGCGGATCAGCGCGCCGTCTTGGGATCGAAGGCGTCCCTGACCGAGTCCCCGAGCAGGTTGAAGGCCACGATGAAGATGATCATCGAGATACCGGGGAAGAACATGTAGGTGATGTCGTTCTGCATCACGAGTTCGGTCGCCGCCTTGGAGAACATCTGGCCCCAGTCCGGCGTCGGTTCGACCAGGCCCACGCCGAGGAAGGACAGCCCGGCCTCGGCGGTCACGAAGTTCGGCAGCATGTAGGTGGCCTGCACCAGGATCGGCGTGACCACGTTGGGCAGGATCTCCTTGCGGATGATCCGGCCCGGTGGCGCCCCGCTCACCTTGGCCGCCTCGATGAACTCCCGTTCCCGCAGGGCGAGACTGGTGCCGCGCAGGATGCGGCCGAGGCTCATCCAGCCGAGGACCCACTGCACCGAGATCAGGGCGACGACCCGGACGTAGACGGGTGTCTCGTCGCGCGGGCTGACGAACAGCGAGACCACGACCGGCATGCTCGCGATGAAGAACAGCTGGGCCGGGATGGCGAGGAGGAAGTCGATCACCCGGCTGATCAGGAAGTCCGTCCTGCCGCCGAGGTAGCCGGCCGCGACCCCGAGGACGATGCCGGTCAGCACCGTGGCGAGGGTGACCGCGAGGGAGATGCCCAGGGAGTTGCGGATGCCGTAGAGCAGCTTGGTGAAGACGTCGTAGCCGTTGCCCGGTTCCAGGCCGAACCAGAACTCGCCGCTGATCCCGCCGTTGGGCTGCACCGGCACACCCGCGCTGTCGAACAACTCCGGCCGTTCGTCCGCGTACACGGTGTACGGGTTCTTGCCGTAGAGCTTCGAGATCAGCGGGGCGAGCAGGCCGATCAGGAAGAAGAACAGCACGACGTAGGCGGAGATCACGCCCGTGCGGTCCCGCTTGAAACGGAGCCACATGAGCTGACCGGGGGACCGGCCCACGGGCACCTTGGCCTCGGACGCCGGCGCCGGCTCCTGGTCGCCGTCGACGACGACCGCCGTGCCACCGCCCTCGATGTCGGTAGGACTTGTCACAGTTCGCCCATCTCACTTCACGGGTGTGGGTGTGCCGAACCGGCGACGGGCGCGGGGTGCCGCGCGATCGCCGATCGGTGCATGAAGGGACGCCGGAGCGCGCCGTACGGACGGCTCGGAAGAAGCCGCAGCCGGACGCGCGTAGCCGGACGGCCGCGGTGGGCGGCCGTGGTTCAGGTCAGTGACAGTCGCCGCGGGCGGGGGCGGACAGACCGGTGAGGGACCGCGGGGGCCGGTTGACTGACATGGGGATCCTCCTTGTGACTCCACGTGTTCACCGACAGGAGGGGGCGTTCGTCCGACCTCCGACACCCCTGACGGAGGGTCAGACACCCCCTGGTGCTCGCGAGTCGGCGCTGTCCCCACAGCGCGAGACCCATTGACCCGAGCGTTACGCGGCTAACTATCTGGCACTCGTCCCGCGCCGACCACCGTCTTTAAATCTCAATTCAGTCACAGCTGACGCCTAGATCTTCCAAAATCCGGACAAAGCCTCTGGCGCGAGAAGGCCGCGAAACGGACTTGTTACATGGCTATCGGGCGAGGATCTCCGCATTTCGGACAGACATCACCGCGGGGGTTCCAAAAAACGGGTTGCGAAAAGCCCGGGCGTCCCCACGATGGGGACACCCGGGCTTCCGAGTGTGCTGCGGCGGTGGACTACCCGCGGATCAGCCGTGCTTGGCGCGGCTCGCGGTGCGGGCGCGGTCACGCTGGTCGAGCACGACCTTGCGGATGCGAACCGCCTCCGGGGTCACCTCGACGCACTCGTCGTCACGGCAGAACTCCAGCGACTGCTCGAGCGACAGCTTGCGCGGCGGCACGATCGCCTCGAACGAGTCGGCCGAGGACGACCGCATGTTCGTGAGCTTCTTCTCCTTGGTGATGTTCACGTCCATGTCGTCGGAGCGCGAGTTCTCGCCGACGATCATGCCCTCGTACACCTCGGTGCCGGGGTCGGTGAACAGCACGCCGCGCTCCTGGAGGTTCGTCATCGCGAACGCGGTGACGGCACCCGCGCGGTCGGCGACCAGCGAACCGTTGTTACGGGTCGTCAGCGTGCCGAACCACGGCTCGTGGCCCTCGTGGATGGAGTGGGCGATACCCGTGCCGCGCGTACCGGTCAGGAACTCGGTACGGAAGCCGATGAGACCGCGGGAGGGGACGACGAACTCCATGCGGACCCAGCCCGAACCGTGGTTGGACATGTTGTCCATCCGGCCCTTGCGGACGCCCATGAGCTGCGTGACCGCGCCCATGTGCTCCTCGGGCACGTCGATCGTCATGCGCTCGACCGGCTCGTAGACCTTGCCGTCGACGTCCTTGGTGACGACCTGCGGCTTGCCGATGGTCAGCTCGAAGCCCTCACGGCGCATCTGCTCGACCAGGATGGCCAGCGCCAGCTCGCCGCGGCCCTGCACCTCCCAGGCGTCGGGACGCTCGGTGTCCAGGACGCGGAGGCTGACGTTACCGACCAGCTCGCGGTCGAGGCGGTCCTTGACCTGGCGGGCGGTGACCTTGCGGTCCTTGACCGCGGCCTTGTTCTCCGCGCCCTTGCCGGTGCCGCCCCGGCCGACCAGCGGCGAGGTGTTGGTGCCGATGGTCATGGAGATGGCCGGCTCGTCGACCGTGATGAGCGGCAGCGCGATCGGGTTCTCGGGGTCGGCCAGGGTCTCGCCGATCATGATCTCCGGGATACCGGCGACGGCGCAGATGTCACCGGGGCCCGCCTTCTCGGCCGGCTTGCGGGTGAGCGCCTCGGTCATCAGCAGCTCGGTGATGCGCACGTTGGACATGGTGCCGTCGCGCTTGATCCACGTGACGGTCTGGCCCTTGCGCAGCTCGCCCTGCTCGACGCGCAGCAGCGCGATCCGGCCGAGGAAGTTGTCGGCGTCCAGGTTGGTGACGTGCGCCTGGAGCGGGGCGGCCTCGTCGTACTCCGGGGCCGGGACGTGGGACAGGATCGTGGAGAAGAAGGGCTCCAGGCTGTCGCTGTCCTGCGGGACCGTGCCGTCCTCCGGCTTGGTCAGCGAGGCCACGCCGTCCCGCGCGCAGGCGTAGACGATCGGGAACTCGATCTGGTCCTCGTCGGCGTCGAGGTCGAGGAAGAGGTCGTACGCCTCGTTCACGACCTCGTCGATGCGCGAGTCCGGCCGGTCCGTCTTGTTGATGCACAGGATGACGGGCAGGCGGGCCTGCAGCGCCTTGCGCAGCACGAAGCGGGTCTGCGGCAGCGGACCCTCGGAGGCGTCCACCAGCAGCACGACGGCGTCGACCATCGACAGGCCGCGCTCCACCTCGCCGCCGAAGTCGGCGTGACCGGGGGTGTCGATGATGTTGATCGTGATGACCTCCCCGCCGTCCTTGGGGTGGTACTTCACCGCCGTGTTCTTGGCGAGGATCGTGATGCCCTTCTCACGCTCCAGGTCGTTCGAGTCCATCATGCGGTCGTCGAGCGACTCGGCGGCGTGCGCGGCGAAGGCACCGGCCTGCTTGAGCATGGCGTCGACCAGAGTCGTCTTGCCGTGGTCGACGTGGGCGACGATGGCTACGTTGCGAATGTCGTGGCGCGTGGCCATAAAGCGGCGTTCTCCCGGAGTGTGAGGGCGACCCTGCTGCGTACGTGTTACGCGGGCCCTGCCGGGCTTGACACGCCACGGCCTCACCCCATGGTACGTGGCCCGGCGGGGGACGGCCCCCGCAGGGCCACCGGGCTCACTTCCCGCTCACTTCTCGGAGGGGCTCGCGGAGGCCTCGACCGCCTTCCCGGCGCCCTTCTTCAGGAAGCCCATGTCCTCGTAGACGGGGGTCTGGAAGCCGAAGGCACCCGCGTTGACCACGGTCTTCCGTACCGCGGTGAGCTGGGGGCGCTGATAGAGAGGAATCGATCCGGCAGCGGCCCAGATGCGGGAGTCGGCCTTGCGGATCAGGGACCGCTTCTCGCCCGCGTCCAGGGTCGAGACGGCCTGTTCGAACAACTGATCGACCTGGTCGGTGCCGACCCGGGTGTAGTTCTGCTCGACGCTCAGCGAGCCGTCGGCGGCCGGCACCGGCTTGGCGTAGATCGGCCGGGCGTCGGTGGCGGGGAAGGCGGACCCGGGCCAGGAGTACAGGGCGAGGTCGTACTGCCCCGAGGCGATGTGGTCCTTGAAGTAGCTCTCGTCCGAGACCTTGGTGATGTCCGTGCCGATGCCGACCTTCGCCAGCATCTTCGTGATCCGCGCGGCGACCGCCGCCAGTGGCTCCGACCCCGGACCGGACGGCAGCACGAACCGCAGAGTGAGCGCCTTGCCGTCCTTGGCCAGCGCCTTGGCCGGGGCGCCGGCCGGGGCCGCGGTGCCCTTCGGCGCGTAGGCGCCGGGAGCGCCGCCCTGGTGCATCTGCTTGAACTGCTTGCCGTCCTGGGCGAGCTGCCGCCCGCCCTCGTCGCTCCGGCGCGCGCCCCGGGCCTTGTCGTCCTGACCGACGATGTACGTGCCGTCGCCGTCAGCGGAGTCGTCGTCGGAGTCCGCTTTCCTCCCCTCCGACCCGGCCGCCTTCTCGCCCTTCTCCTGCTTCTTGACCGGGCCTCCGGGCACCCACCCGGCGTCCGCGAGCAGCGCCTGCGCCTCGGCGGTGTCCTGCCCGCCCAGCGCCCCGCTGTTGTCCGCGTACGCGTCCTGACCGGCCAGGGCCAGGTGGCTGCCGACCGGCTCCGCGGGCAGCCCCAGCGGCTTCAGCACGACCTTGGCCAGCTCCTTGCGGTCCAGCGCCCGGGCCACGGCCCGCCGCACCCGCTCGTCCGCCAGCGGCCCGTCCGCGCCGTTCAGCGCCAGCTGCGTGTACGCCGGCTCCAGCGATCTGCGCACCTCGAAGCCGCGCAGCGCCTTCTGCTGCTGCTCCCACTTCGCGATCGCCTTGCGCAGCTCGGAGCGGGCCTCCACCTCGTCCTCGGCCGTGTCCTCGTCCGAGCCGTGGGCGAGCGCCCAGGACCGCAGCGCCTTCGCGGCGGTGCGCCCGGAGCCGGGGCCGGCGAGCGGTCCGGCCGTGCCGTTCGCGGCGCCGTCGATGCGCTGCGCCGCGGCCGGGTCGATCTCGGCCAGGTCGATCTTCCCGGCGGCCAGGGCGGACGTGCGCTCGTCGCGCGGGACGGCCGTCAGCACGATCTCGGAGAGCTTGGCCGGCCGCCCCCACCAGCGGGTGTTGCGGGTGAGGCGCACCTCGTCCTTCTTGCGGTCGACCTTCTTCACCACGAACGGCCCGGCGGTCACCTTGAGCTTGCGGCGGGCCGCGTCGTTGAACGCGTCCGGCGTGCCCATGACGTCCTTGGGGTACAGCGGCGAGAACAGCGACTGCCAGTCGGCGTAGGTCCGCTTGAAGGTGACCCGGACCTCCAGGTCGTTGGCGCCGCGCTCGATCTTCTCGATGCGCTCGTAGCCTGCGTTGCGGGCGGTCCAGTAGGCGCTGTCCTTGCCCGCCAGGGCCCGCCACTGGGCGGCGAAGTCGGCGGCACCGATCTCCCGGCCGTCGCTCCAGACGGCCTGCTGGTTCAGCTTGTACAGGACGACCTGCTTGGGCTCGGTGTCGACGACCTTCGCGGACTCCAGGTAGTCGGCGTCGCGCTGCGGGCGCCCGGTCGCGTCGAGCCGGTACATCGAGGGCAGGACGGCCTGGGCGACCCGCGTGGTCGTCGCGTCGGCGTCCGACTGGAAGGCGTTGAAGGTCTCCGGCACCGCGTCCACCGCCCAGCGCAGCGTGCCGCCCTCGGCGATCCGGGCGCGGCCGGCCGGGGCGATGTCCTGGCGGGCCAGGGGCTTGCCCGCCTCGTCCGCGGATCCGCAGCCGGACAGCAGGGGCACCGCGAGCGCGCCCGCGGTGAGGAAGGCGACCGAGCGCATGACCGCGCGCGGGCCGACGCCGTCGTGGGACATCTCTGGTACCTCCGGTGAGCCGCTGGCGCCGGTGACCCGACACCCCGGCATGCGTGGACGCGGATACGTCGACGCGGGTGCGTTTTGATCACGTTCGGCGGTATTTTGGAGTTGATCAGATCTACAGCTCACTGAAGAGGAAAGGGTTCGCCTGCCGTGGGCGACACGGCGGCAGCGCCCGCGAAGGCCACTCGTGCGGAGCAACGCACCGGCCAATCGCTGCACACGCCTTCACACCGAGCGGTGTGACGCGCAACACTCGCAGGCGCATGAACGTTGCCGTCCAGGGCTCGGCCCCCACGGAAGCGAGGACTGCTCATGTCCGTGCACGACGATCTGACAACGACCCAGCGCTGCCTCGACGACCTCTCCCGGTCCGTCGGCCGCCTGGAACAGCAGCTCGGCAGCACCGGCCTGGAGATGCGACGGGTCCGTGCCGACGCCGATCATCTGAGGGAGAGCGTCGCGCTGCTGCGCGAGGCCGTCTCCCAGCCCGGCTCGTCGCGCAGGCCCGAGCTCGTCACCATCCCCGACACCCCGTACGACGACTCCCTGTGGATCGACACGGACGACGAGGGACTCGGCGCCCGGGGCCGGCACGCCCCCTGACCCGGCACGACCCCCGACCCGACCGGAGTCCCGAGTTGGCCACTGGTACGGAACCCTCACCCACGGACCATCGTCCCCCGAGCGGCGTACGCGGCGCCGGCCGCGCCGCCATCGCCGCTCCCCATCTGCGGACCGACCGCTGGTGGCTGGCTCCCGCGGTCACCGCCGCCGGCCTGCTGGCGTTCGTCGTCTACTCGACCTGGCGGGCCCTCGCGAACGCGGACTACTACGCGGCGCCGTACGTCTCGCCGTTCTTCTCCCCGTGTCTGGCGGAGAACTGCCAGGCCATGCGGTCCGGCCCCAACTGGGAACTGTTCGGCGGCTGGTGGGGCCTCTCCCCCGCGATCATCATCCTGATCTTCCCGCTGGGCTTCCGCCTGACCTGCTACTACTACCGCAAGGCCTACTACCGCGGCTTCTGGGCGTCGCCGCCCGCCTGCGCCGTGGCCGAGCCCCACCGGAAGTACACCGGCGAGACCCGCTTCCCGCTGATCCTCCAGAACATCCACCGGTACTTCTTCTACGCGGCGATCGTCGTGGCCGGGATCCTGACCTACGACACCGTGCTCGCCTTCCGCGACGAGCACTACGCGTGGGGTCACATGGGCCTCGGGACGCTGGTCTTCCTGGTCAACATCACGTTGATCTGGGCGTACACGATCTCCTGCCACTCCTGCCGGCACATCGTCGGCGGCCAGCTGAAGCACTTCTCCCGGCATCCCGTGCGCTACCGGGCCTGGCGGTTCGTGGGGAAGCTGAACGCCCATCACATGCTGCTGGCGTGGGTGTCGCTGGTGAGCGTGGCGCTCGCCGACTTCTACGTGTATCTCGTCGCGTCCGGTGTCTTCGACGATCCGAGGTTTTTCTAGATGAGTGGGGCCTGCTGATGTCCGTGGTCGACCGCCAGGAGTGGGACGTCGTCGTGGTCGGCGCGGGAGGCGCCGGACTGCGTGCCGCCATCGAGGCGCGCGAACGCGGCGCCCGCACCGCCGTCATCTGCAAGTCGCTGTTCGGCAAGGCGCACACGGTGATGGCCGAGGGCGGCATCGCGGCGGCGATGGCCAACGCCAACGAGCACGACAACTGGCAGGTGCACTTCCGCGACACCCTGCGCGGCGGCAAGTTCCTCAACCAGTGGCGGATGGCCGAGCTGCACGCCCGGGAGGCCCCGGACCGGGTGTGGGAGCTGGAGACCTGGGGCGCCCTCTTCGACCGCACCGCGGACGGCCGGATCTCCCAGCGCAACTTCGGCGGCCACGAGTACCCGCGCCTCGCGCACGTCGGCGACCGGACGGGCCTGGAGCTGATCCGCACGCTCCAGCAGAAGATCGTCTCGCTCCAGCAGGAGGACCACCGCGAGACCGGCGACTACGAGTCCCGGCTGAAGGTCTTCCAGGAGTGCACGGTCACCCGGGTCCTCAAGGACGGCTCCCGCGTGAGCGGGGTCTTCGCCTACGAGCGCGAGACCGGCCGGTTCTTCGTCCTCCAGGCGCCCGCCGTGGTGATCGCGACGGGCGGCATCGGCAAGTCCTTCAAGGTCACGTCGAACTCGTGGGAGTACACGGGCGACGGCCACGCGCTGGCCCTGCTCGCCGGTGCGCCGCTGCTCAACATGGAGTTCGTGCAGTTCCACCCGACGGGCATGGTCTGGCCGCCGTCGGTGAAGGGCATCCTCGTCACCGAGTCGGTGCGCGGCGACGGCGGGGTGCTCAGGAACTCCGAGGGCGAGCGGTTCATGTTCGACTACGTCCCGGACGTCTTCAAGGAGAAGTACGCCGAGTCGGAGGAGGAGGGCGACCGCTGGTACGAGGACCCGGACCACAACCGGCGCCCGCCGGAGCTGCTCCCGCGTGACGAGGTGGCCCGGGCGATCAACTCCGAGGTGAAGGCGGGCCGCGGCTCCCCGCACGGCGGGGTCTTCCTGGACGTGTCGACGCGGATGCCCGCCGATGTCATCAAGCGCCGGCTGCCCTCCATGTACCACCAGTTCAAGGAGCTGGCCGACGTCGACATCACGGCGGAGGCCATGGAGGTCGGGCCGACCTGTCACTACGTGATGGGCGGGATCGCGGTCGACTCCGACACGGCGGCCGCCCGCGGGGTCCCGGGGCTGTTCGCGGCCGGCGAGGTCGCCGGCGGCATGCACGGCTCCAACCGGCTCGGCGGCAACTCGCTCTCCGACCTGCTGGTGTTCGGCCGCCGGGCGGGGCTGCACGCGGCGCGGTACACCGCCGAGGCCGGCGCGGGACGTCCGGCGGTGGACGACGAGCAGGTCGACGCGGCGGCCGCGGAGGCGCTGCGGCCGTTCTCCGCGGAGGGCCCCGGGGACCGGGCGGACCACGCGCCGGAGAACCCGTACACCCTCCACCAGGAGCTCCAGCAGACCATGAACGACCTGGTCGGCATCATCCGCCGCGAGGGCGAGATGGAACACGCCCTGGAGAAGCTGGCCGAGCTGCGGGTACGGGCGTCGCGGGCCGGGGTCGAGGGGCACCGGCAGTTCAACCCCGGCTGGCACCTGGCGCTCGACCTGCGGAACATGCTGCTGGTCAGCGAGTGCGTGGCCCGGGCGGCGCTGGCACGCACCGAGTCGCGCGGCGGGCACACCCGCGAGGACCACCCCACGATGGACCGCGCGTGGCGCCACGTGAACCTGCTGTGCGCACCCGTCGAGCCCGGCGACGGCGCGACGGCGGCGGACCCCGCCCGCGGCCGGATCGCCCTCACCCGAGAGACCACCGAACCCATCCGCCCCGACCTGCTCGCCCTCTTCGAGAAAGAGGAGCTGGTCAAGTACCTCACCGAAGAGGAGCTGTACGAGTGAGCAGCTACGAGGCCCGCTTCCGGGTGTGGCGGGGCGACATCGAGGGCGGCGGCCTGAAGGACTTCGAGGTCGAGGTCAACGACGGCGAGGTGGTGCTGGACATCATCCACCGTCTCCAGTCCACCCAGGCGCCCGATCTCGCCGTCCGCTGGAACTGCAAGGCGGGCAAGTGCGGTTCGTGCTCCGCGGAGATCAACGGGCGGCCGCGGCTGCTCTGCATGACGCGCATGTCGGTCTTCGACCGGGAGGAGACGATCACCGTCACGCCCCTGCGCGCCTTCCCGGTGATCCGTGATCTCGTCACCGACGTCGGCTTCAACTACCACAAGGCCAGGGAGGTTCCGGCGTTCGTGCCGCCCGAGGGGGTGGGTCCGGGCGAGTACCGGATGTTCCAGGAGGACGTGGACCGTTCGCAGGAGTTCCGCAAGTGCATCGAGTGCTTCCTGTGCCAGGACACCTGCCATGTCGTCCGCGACCACGAGGAGAACAAGACGGCGTTCGCGGGACCCCGCTTCCTCATGCGGGTCGCCGAACTGGACATGCACCCGCTGGACGCGGCCGAGGAGAGCGGCCTGGACCGCAAGCGCACGGCCCAGGACGAACACGGCCTCGGCTACTGCAACATCACCAAGTGCTGCACGGAGGTCTGTCCCGAGGGCATCAAGATCACGGACAACGCGCTCATCCCCCTGAAGGAACGCGCGGTCGACCGCAAGTACGACCCGCTGGTGTGGCTGGGGTCCAAGATCAGGAGGCGCTCGTCGTAGGCGCCGGGGGCGGCCGGGGCGGGCCGCCGGGACGCCGCGCGAGCCTCCGGAGGGCGGGCCCGCCGAGGTGGTGAGGGGCCCGTCCCGCGGACCGGCCTACCGGACCCAGCCCTTCTCGTACGACGTCCAGTCCTGCTCGGTGGCCGCGAAGTCCACGTACGCCGCGACACCGAAGTTCTCCCGGCCGGCGTCGGTACGGGACAGTCCCAGCCGCACGCCCCGGACGGCGGCCGCGACGGTCTCGGCGTGATTCCAGTGGCCGAACCGGTTCTCGTGGTAGAAGGGCAGGCCCATCAGCAGGTCGGTGGAGTCCGGGGTGACCTCCAGGGCGAGCGAGGTCTGCTGGGCGACGTATCCGCCGTACGTGCTCTCCAGCGGCTGGAGGGTGTCGTACGACATCACGGCGATCTGGTCGACGCGGCGGGCGACCTGGCCGAAGAACTTCTGCGACCACCACTTGGGGTGGCCGGTGGTGGCCCCCCAGAAGGAGTGGAAGCCGGGCACCGGGTCGATCTGGTGGGCGGCGACGGAGAGCTGGGCGCCGTGGGCCCGGGTGACGGCGCGCAGGTCGTCCAGGAGGCCGAGGTAGTCGCCGTCGCCGGAGTGGAGCGGTTCGAGGTCGAAGTGGGCGCCCTGGAAACCGGCGGCGAGAATCTCCCGGGTGGACCGCACGACCGCGGCGCGGGTCCGGGCCCGTTCCAGCCGCATGCCGTGCGGGCTCTCGCTGGCGAGGACGTCGCCGAGCCAGGCCTGGACGCGGAGCTTCGGCGCCTCGCGGTGGACGGCGGCTATGAAGCCGCGCGCGCCCGCGTACGCCGACGCGGGCAGGGTGCCGTCGTGCTCCAGCGGGCCGGCGTGGACGTACAGGTCGCGGATGCCGGTGTCCCCGAGACGGTCGGCCAGGGCCTTGACGTCCGCGTCGGTCTTGCGTCCGTCGACCCACGCGTGGCCGAGCCAGATGGCGTCCTTGCCCCGGGTGTACGTGCCGTCGGCCGGGTCGCCCAGGTAGTTCACGCGCAGGGCCGCCTGGGCGGCGAGGACCGGGACGACGAGAAGCAGGACCAGGACGAGGGCGGCACGCCGCACCCGCCGCCCGCGCCGCCCACGCCTACGGGCCTCCCCGGCGCCGGGACCCTCCCCGGCGCCGGGACCGCTCCCTCCGGCGCCGCCGGCACCACCGCGGGCGCCGCCCAGGTCACTGCCTTCGGCCACCACCGGCTCGCCCGGCGCCTCGACCGTCGCCTCACCGGACGCCTCGGCCGTCACGGCCGCCCCGGCACCGGGACCATCGCCCGTCCCGCGCTCCCCGGCGGCTCCACCAGCGGCACTCCCGTCGGCCACCACGGGCTCGGCCGTCGCCCCGGCCGTCGCGGCCCGCGGCCCCGTCTCCGGCTGCCCCTCCACGGTGTCCCGGCCCGTCCGCGGCCCGGCGGCCCCCGGCTCCCCCTCCAGGTCCGACACCGTCCGCGGCTCCGGCTCCGGCTCGCCCTTCTTCTCGGTCTCCGTCTCCGTCCGACCCGGTGGCCGTTCCATCGCGGTTCCCCCTCGCGTGTCGTTCCGCCCCACCACCCCCGTGTCGGGTGCATCCCGGTCGCGTCGCCGTATTCGCGGCCATACGCTCCCAAATGTGACCTCTTCCATGCTCCGGGGCCGGCCGCGGCGGGCCACATCGCACATATCCGTGCGGGTGGCGCATGCCGTGCTGGGCGGTGCGGTCGGGGTCGTGTGGCTGGTGTTGCCGGTGATGACGTCGGGTGGCGACGCTCCGGTTGCGATCAAGAACCCGGCGCCCGGCGCGAGCGCCGCCGCGGCCGACGACGACGAGAAGTCCACCGTCGATCTGGTGCTGCCGCTGGTCGCGGTCGGCGCGGCCGGGGCGCTCGCCGGGTACGGGTACCTACGACGCGTCCGCCGCACCCGCGCCCGGACGACCCCCGGCGGAGCCGGCAGCCCGCCGCCGAGGTCGTCGTCGCCCCTGGCCGCCCTCGACGAGGAGGCCTGTGCGGCGCTGGTCGAGGCGGACGACCGGGTCCGGGCGGCACGCACCGAGCTCGGCTTCGCCGGGGAACCGCGCGCGCCGGAGGACCTGGAGACCTTCCGCCGGGCGGTCCGCGCGGCGGAGGGCGAACTCACCGCGGCGTTCCGCATGCGGCAGCGGTACGACGAGGGCGTACCGAAGGAGGAGGCGGCCCGGGAGCACGCGCTCGCCGGGATCCTCGGACGGTGCGCGGAGGCCGGGCGGCGGCTGGACTCCGTGGCCGGGGAGTTCGGGCGGCTGCGGGGGCTGGAACAGGGGCTGGGTGAGGCGTTGGGGGTCGCCGAGAGCCGCTTCCGGGAGTTGGCGGGCCGCGCGGGGGCCTCGGCGGCGGTGCTCGCCGGGCTCAGGGAGCGGTACGCGCCCACGGCCACCGCCTCCGTCACCGGGAGTGTCGAACAGGCCAAGGACCGCCTTCTGTTCGCGACCGTGCGGCTGAACCGGGCGCGCCAGTCGGCCGATTCGGGGCAACCGGAGCGGGCGGCCCGGCACCTGCGGGCCGCCGAGGGCGCCATCGCCCAGGCGGCCGTCTTCGTGGAGGGCGTGGACCGGCTGGCCGCGGAGCTGCGGACGGCCGAGCAGACCGTGCCGGCCGCCCTCACCGGCGCGGAGGCGGAGCTGGCCTGGGCCAGAGGGCGGACGGACCCGGCTGCGCGACGGCGACCGGCCCCCGTGCCGGCGTCCCCGCCACCGGACGCGCCCGACCCGGTAGCGCAGGCCGCCGCCGCCGGGACGACGGTGGGCGGGTTCCAGGCCCGGCTGCTGCACGTGGACGCCGTGCTCGGCTCCGTGCGGCAGGAGTTGACCGGCGGTCAGCCCAGGGATCCGGTCGGGGTGCTGCGCCGGGTCCTGCGGGCGACCGCGCCGGTCGCCTCGGGGCGGGCCGGGGTGCTGCCGGCCGCCGCCCTGATCACGGCACGCAGCGCCACCGCGGCCGCGGCCGACTTCGTCGCGACGCACCGGGGCGCGGTCGGCGCCACCGCGCGCACCCGGCTGGCGGAGGCGGAACGGCTCCTCGCCACGGGCGACCCGGCGGACCGCCCGCCCGCCGACGTCCTCGCGCTGGAGGCCCGGGAGCTGGCCGAACGCGACGTCCGCGCGCACGGGAACCCGTACGTGGACGCCGTGGACGCCGAGGAGACGGCCGGCACCGGCGGGGCCGTGCTCGGCGGCATCGTCCCGGCCGAGGATCCCGAGGACGGGACGCCGGCGGGCTTCGCCGGCCCGGCACGGCCCGCCCCGGCACGGCGCGGCCCCGCATGAGCGCCGACCCTGCGCCGGGTGCGCGGCGTCCGCCGGAAGGGTCCGGCGGACGCGGCGCAGCCCGTTCAGAACAGGCTCAGCAACGCCTCCGCCGGGTCCGCCAGACCCGTCTCGCCGTCCGGCAGCGGGAGTTCGAACCACACCGTCTTGCCGCGCGGCGTGCGGCGCGAGCCCCAGGCCGCCGACAGCAGGCCCACGAGCTGGAGGCCCCGGCCGCCCTCGTCGGTGTCCCGGGCGCGGCGGCGGCGCGGCTGGACGAGGCCCGCGTCCCAGACCTCGCACACCAGCGTGCGGTCGAGGAGCAGCCGGAGCCGGATCTCGCCCTCGCCGTACCGCAGGGCGTTGGTGACCAGCTCACTGACCAGCAGTTCCGTCGTGTCGACGAGGGGTTCGAGGTCCCAGGACAGCAACTGGCTGCGGGCGTGCTCCCGGGCCCGGCCCACACTGCGCGGCTCCCGCGGCAGCGTCCAGTCGCCGACCGAGTCGACGGGCAGGCCCTGCACGCGTGCCATCAGCAGCGCGATGTCGTCCTCGCCGTGGTGCGAGTCGAGGGTGTTGAGGACGTGGTCGCAGACGTCCTCCAGCGGGCTGGAGGGGTCGGTGAGGGCTCCGACGAACGCGTTGAGGCCCTCGTCCAGCGGGTGGTCGCGCGACTCGACGAGTCCATCCGTGTAGAGCGCCAGCAGGGCGCCTTCGGGGAGGTCCACCTCCACCTCCTCGAAGGGCTCGCCGCCCACGCCGAGCGGGAGGCCGGGCGGCACGTCGAGCATCAGCGCCGACTCGCCGGGTTCGACCAGCACCGGGGGCAGATGGCCCGCGTTGGCGAACGTGCAGCGCCGGGTCACCGAGTCGTAGACCGCGTACACGCAGGTCGCGAGGTACACCTCGGACAGGTCGGCCTCACGGGGGCGGCGGGCGGCCCGGGTGGCCTGCTGGACCCCTCCCGGGGTGCCCAGGCCGCGGGCGATCTCGTCCAGCGCGGAGAGGACCTCGGCCGGTTCCAGGTCCAGCAGCGCCAGCGTGCGGACGGCCGTGCGCAGCTCGCCCATCGCGACCGCCGCCCGCAGACCGCGGCCCATCACGTCGCCCACCACCAGCGCCGTGCGGTGGCCGGGCAGTTCGATGACGTCGAACCAGTCGCCGCCGACCTCGCTCGGACGGCCGGTCGAGGCGTTGCCCGGGAGATAGCGGCAGGCGATGTCCAGACCCGAGGCCACCGGGTCCCCGGGCGGCAGCAGCGACCGTTGCAGTATCAGCGCCCGTTCGTGCTCCCGCCGGTAGAGGCGCGCGTTGTCGATACAGACCGCGGCCCGCGCCGCCAGCTCCACGGCCAGATCACGGTCCCGGTCGCCGAACGGCTCGCTGCCCTTCGTCCGGGAGAACTGCGCGAGGCCGACGACGGTGTCGTGGGCGACCATCGGGACGGCGAGGGTGGACTGCACGAGGCCGCCCTCCTCGCCGGGGATGGCCTGCGGGCGGGCGGTGCGCAGGGCGTCCGCGCAGGGCGAGTTGAACGGGAAGTGGTGGACCGCGCCGACGGCGACGGGCGCTCCGGCCCCGGGGAACGGCGCGTCGGAGACGGCCGAGGAGAAGGCGACGCGGCGCAGTTCGGCGCTGCCGTCGGCCAGGCCGGGCGGGGTCTCGTCGCCGGCCAGCAGGCCCTGGTAGAGGTCCACGGTGGCGAGATCGCAGAAGCCGGGTACGACGACGTCGAGGAGTTCGCGCGCGGTCGTCTCCAGGTCGAGGGAGTTCCCTATGCGGGCGCCCGCCTCGTTCAGCAGGGCGAGATTGCGCCGGGCCGCGGCGGCCTCACGGGCGGCGGCGCGACGCGCGGTGATGTCGGTGCCGAGCCAGGCGACGCCGATGGGACGACCGGTGCCGCTGTGCACGCGGTAGAGGTTGATCGACCAGTGCCGGCGCTCGTCGGAGCCCGGTACGAAACCGGTGACGTGCATGTCCGTGATGGAGTCGCCGGTCTCCAGGACCCTGCGCAGGGTCGCGCTGACCCGGTCGGCCTCGGGCCGGGGCAGGTAGTCGTGGACGCCCTTGCCGCGGTGGTCGTCGGGGCTGCCGCCGAAGATCGAGGCGAACCGGTGGTTGGCGCGGCGGACCCGCAGGTCGGGGTCGATGAGCAGGAAGCCGAACGGGGATTGGCCGAAAATGGCCTGCGAGGCGGCGAGGTCGGTCTCGATGCTGCGCAGGGTGCGGACGTCGACGACGATGCACACGGCGGTCTTCTCACCGTCGAGACTGCGCGTCGGCATGACGTAGACCTCGGCGAGGCCCCTCTCGCCGCGGCCGCCGCCGGGCACCGGGTCCGGCAGCCGAAACGGCACCACGCCGGTCCACTCCCGCCCGTCGAGGATCTCGGCCATCTTCCGCTGGCCGCGTTCACGCAGGTCGGGGTCGATGAACGCGTCGATGGGGTCCATGCCGAGAGCCCGGTCGGCGGGGATGCCGAAGATCTGCTCGGCGCGCAGGCTCCACTGGTCGACGAGGCCGTCGGGGCCGATCGAGAACGAGGCGACCTTGATGTAGTCGTAGATCGAACCGGGCGGACTGCTCTGCCACATCGCGTCACCCGGCGTCGCCGCCTCACCCGGGCCGTCGGCGAGGCCGTACGCGGCATCGGCGGCGAGCGCACCCGCGGCCCTCGCCCTCGCGCCGCCCGACGGGTCCTCGGACTCCGTGGCCTTCGCTGGTATCTCGCTCACGCGAACCGTCCCCTCCAGCTCACCGCGTCCGGCACCGGTCACCGGCGGCGGCTGCCCGCAGTATCCAGCACTACGGGTCCGCACGACACGGTGTTCACGATCACAGCACGGTCCAGGCGTTTTTTGGCCCGTCCCGTGACAACACTTCCAGTCTTCTAACCAGCGGACACGCCGTCGAACCACCTCTTCCGGGACCGGTCGGAGACCGGAACCGAACGGGCGACGCCGAGAGCCCCGCTGTACACCGGCTCATCCCCGCGAGACGCCCCGTCAACCCGGCACCGCGAGCTCGAACCAGACCGTCTTCCCGGTGTTCCCGGGGCGGGTACCCCAGCGGCGCGAGGACGAGGCCACCAGCTGCAGTCCGCGCCCGGTCTCGTCCTCGGGCCGGGCGATCCGCTCGCGCGGCAGCTCCGGCAGCGGGTCGGAGACCTCGACCAGCAGGACGCCCACGAGTCCGGCGGGGCGGACCAGACGAAGACCGATGGGGCCGGTCGCGTGCCGCAGGGCGTTGGTGACCAGCTCGCTGACCAGCAGCGCCGCGATGTCGCTCAGGCTGTCGAGGTGCCAGTCGCGCAACTGGCCGCGGACGGCGCCGCGTGCGGTGCGGACCGCACCGGGGTCCGCTGCGAACGTCCACTCGGCGCATTCTCCGTCGGTGTCGATCACGCCGATCACTTCCCGGGCCAGCGAGTACACCCATGTCCGCTTTCGTGGGGTTAATGGCCACATACCCGATATTCGGGAGGCAGTACCGCACAGCAGGGCGCACTGTGACACGAACGGCGCACGCGACGGCCCGTCCCCCGGGCGAAGCGCCCCCGGCCCGTCCTGCCGCCACCCGGCGCGCCCCGACCCCGGCCCGGTGCAGGGGAATCCGGGTCAAGAGAATCCGGGTCAGGTGAATCCGGTTCAGGGGAGCCGGTTCAGCGGAGCCGGTTCAGCGGAGCCGGTTCAGCGGAGCCGGTTCAGCGGGGGCCGGGGTCGGCGGGGGCCGGGGTCGGCGGGGCTCGTGGTGCCGAGTCCGGGCAGTACACCGCGTACCGCGGGGACGTCCTGGTCCAGCCAGGCGACGTCCCAGATCTCGGCCGGGGTGAGCCAGCGCAGCATGTCGTGGTCCTGGAGCGGCTCGGGCGCGGCGGAGCCGGGGCGCAGCCTGGCGGTCCACACCTGGAGGACGTAGGGCCCTCGGAGCGGCCACTCCCCGGGGACGCGCTCCACGGTCTCGGCGTCGACGCCGAGTTCCTCGCGCAGCTCGCGCACGAGGGCGGCCTCGGGCGCCTCCCCCTGTTCGACCTTGCCGCCGGGCAGCTCCCAGCGGCCGGCGTGTTCCGGGGGTGCGCTGCGGCGCGCGGCGAGCAGGCGGCCGGCGTCGAGCAGGGCGGCTCCCACGACCACGATCCGTTGCGTCATGCGCCGGAGCCTACGGGACCGCACGGAACGTCAGTTCCGTGTGCCGTCCCCGTTCTGGGCCTGCGCCGGGCCCTGACCCTGGGTCTGGGTCTGGCCGATGCGCTCGACCCAGTAGAGCTGCTTGTGGCCGCGGCTGTCGAGGCTGTCCGCGATCTTCTGGGCCTCCGCCCGGGTCGCGTACCGGCCCACGCGGTAGCGATTGCCGTTGTCGTCCTGCCGTATGACGAGCCAGGGCAGAGAGACGGCGCTGTCGTTCATCGAGCCCCACGCCCCCTTCTCGTCCCGGCCCGCCCGGATCCCGTCCGCGGCACGCCTCGCGCCCCGCCGCCCTCTAAGGAAACCGCAATCCGCATATGCCCGAGCGTACGCCTTACCTTTACGCACCGAACACGACTTTGCACAAAGAGGTACGCAACCAGCCAAGACGCAGGGGGCGCACGAGGCCGAACGCGCCGTGCGCGCGCCACGATGCGTCCGGTCGGCGGGGGTACGGGCGCCCATGGGGCGACCTGCGGGAACATCCGGAAACGACCGGATTCCGACGGCGCGCGGGTCCGCTCAGGGCAGGCGGTTACCGGGGGCAACTGCCGGAAGGGTGTGCGCCGCCCCGGCGAATGCGCTACCGCCCCGGGCGCCTCCCCGCCCCTCACCGCCGAGCCCTCGCCCGGCCCGCCCGCCGGACGGCTCTTCCGGGGCGGCGGTACGGCCGCTACTTCACCGGCAGGTGGTAGGCGACCCGGTACCGGTCGGCCGGGATCACCACGTCGGCCGTCTCGACCGGGCGGCCCGAGGCGAAGTACGTGCGCTGGACGACCAGGACGACATGCCCCGGGACGCCGCCGAGGGCGAGGAGCTCCTCCGCGAGACCGGGCCGGGCGCCGACCTCCTCGGTGACGTTGTCGACGATCACGTCGATCGCGCGCATCCGCTCCACGACGCCCATGCCGCCGAGCGGGCCCTCCTCGGGCAGCATGACGGGGGTGCGGCCGGTGACGGCGAGGGGCTCCCAGGAGGTGGAGAGCATCATCGCCTCGCCGCCCTCACGGAAGACGTACCTCGTGCACATCACGCGGTCGCCGGACGCGATGCCGAGCCGCTCGGCGACGGAGACGCCCGCCTCGACCTGCTCGCTCCTCGACTCCCACGTGCCCCGCGTGTGCGCCTCCGCCTGCTCCTGCCGGAACGGCGTGGCGCCGCTCACGGGGCGGTAGCCGGAGCGGGCGATCCGGCGCGGCACCGGCCGCTCGCGCACGTAGGTGCCCGAACCGGAGCGGCCCTCCACCAGCCCCTCGGCCATGAGCACCTTGCGCGCCTCGAGGGCGACGGTGTCGGAGACCCCGTACTCCTCCCGGATTCTCGCTTGCGAAGGCAACCGGGTGTGCGGTGGCAGCGACCCGTCGGTGATCTTCTTGCGGAGATCACCCGCGACACGCAGATACGCCGGCTGCTCACCGAATGTCACTGGCCACTCCCATCAGGTTGTACAGACAGCTACAGCCTGGCAACCGTGGGTTGGACCGTGCAAGCAAAGGCCAGAGAATCACTCGATGTGATGACATGTGCCCGGGAAACGCTTTACCCAGGCACTTTCTCCCCGCTATGGACGCGATCACACATCCAGACCGCTGTCGCTGTCGCCCCCGCCCGTGCCGCCGCTGCCGCTGTCGGAGTCCTCGTCGTAGGTGGGCGGCGTGGTGGCCAGGCCCAGAGCCTTGCGGGCGGTGACCGTGGTGGCGCCGTCGACGTAGGCGTAGGCCTTGTCGTAGTGCGCGTAGAAGCCGTCGGCGTCGGTGGCCTTCGCGGCCGCCGCCCACTCCTTCGCCGCGTCCTGCATGTCCTTCACCAGGGCGGCCACGGGCTGTTCGTCCTCCGGCAACCAGATGTGCGTGTCCAACGAGGCCGCCTGGTCGCCGGTCACGTCACCTGTGTCGCCGGCCCAGGTGAGGTTGCTCTCGAGGTCCTCCTCGGCGTACTCCTCCGGCTCCTCGTAGAGGACCTCGTCGACGGCGGCCATCGCCTTCAGGAAGGCGAACTGGTGGGCGTCGAGCGTCGTCTCGTCGGCGCGCAGGGAGCCGGTCAGGGTGCCCTTCTCGTCCACGTTGGCGAAGACGCAGGTGATCTCGCGGTCACCCCAGCTCCAGCTGTCGGCGGTGGGCGTGAGGTAGTAGATGTCGACCTCGTCCGTCAGCGCCCACGGGTCCATCGCGTAGGCGTCCTGGAGCGTGTAGCACTTGTCGTCGGCCACCTGCGTGACGTGGTCGTCGCCCGGGTAGCTGTCGCCGGACAGCGGGACGCTGGCGAACACCTCGGCGTCGTGCTCACCGGAGCAGGCGACCTCGTCGACGTCGTAGACGTCCTCGTCGAAGGTCTCGCCCGGCACGTCGAAGCAGTCGCCCTTGGCGAGCGCGAAGCTGGAGTTGCCGCTCGCGCCCTCCTTGAAGCCGTCCCAGACGTCGGAGGCGCCTCCGGTCGACAGCGCGAGGACCCACACCGCCAGTCCGATCGAGGACAGGACCGTGCCCACGACCGCCATCGCCTTGCCGCGCTCCCCCCGCTTCCTGATCTGCACCAGCGCGATGATCCCGAGGAGCAGACCGACGCCCGGCAGGAAGCAGAGCAGGCCGAGGACGAGGGCGGCGATGGCCACGCCGTTGACCGGCGAGGGCCGGCCGTAGGGGCTGTAGCCCTGCCCCCAGACGGGGTAGGGCACCGCACCGTACGGAGCCTGCGGGTAAGGGGCCTGCGGGTACGGAGCCTGCGAATGGGGCCCCGCCGGGCCCGGACCGGCCGGGCCCGCGCCCATCGGACCCTGCGGACCGTACGGCCCCTGGGCGTACGGGTCCTGCGGGGGCGGGGCGAACGGGTCCTGCGGGTAGGGGCTCTGCGGCTGCGGAGGCTGGTACGGGTCCTGGGGCCGGTGCGGCCCGGGAGGCGGGGGTATGGACACGAGTACCGTGCTCCTGGTTCGGACGGTTCAGGCAGTTGTACGACTGCGCGCATCGTAAGCGCGCCACCACCTGCGGCGGAACGGAGATTCGGTTCAGGCGGCCGCGCCCGCCTCCTCGGCGAGCAGCTCCCGGGTGCAGTCCCGGATCAGGCCGTGGAACGAGAACCGGGCCGGGGTGTCCTCCCGGATCAGGTTGTTCTCGATCAGCGCGTCGAAGTGGTGTTCCACGTCCCCGGCCGGCAGACCCGTGACGCGCGCCGCGTGCGCGATGTCGTAGGAGGCGGCGGGCTGGAGACTGATGAGCCTGCTGAACCGCCTCTCGGGCGCGCTCAGATGGTCGTAGGACACCCGCAGCACGGCCATCAGGTCACGGTCGGCGGTCCGCAGACAGCGGGCCCGCTGCGCCGGGTGCGCCAGGCGTTCGACGAGGTCGGCGACGGCCCACGCCGGACGGTCGCGCAGCCGGGTGGCGGCGATCCGCAGGGCCAGCGGCAGCCGTCCGCACAGCTCGACGGCCCGCGCGACCTGCGTCGGCTCGCGCCGTGCGCGGGACTCCCCGACGATCCGCCGGAACAGCGTCACGGCGTCGGCGGGCGGCAGCACGTCGAGGCAGAGCGGCCGGGCGCCGTCCAGGGCGGTGAGCTTGCGCCGGCTGGTCACCAGCACCAACGTGCCCCCGGTGCCCGGCAGCAGAGGGGTGACGTGGGCGGTGTCCGCCGCGTCGTCGAGCACGACCAGGCAGCGGCGGCCCGCCAGACGTGAGCGCCACAGCGCGCTGCGCTCCTCCAGGCTGGGCGGGATCTCCCGTGCGGTGAGGCCGCTCGTCTGCAGCAGGACGGCGAGCGCCTGCTCGGTCGGCACCGGCGACCGGGTCGCGCTGAAGCCGTGCAGGTTGATGAAGTACTGGCCGTCCGGGTAGAGCTCGGTGACGCGGTGGGCGAGGCGCACCGCGAGCGTCGTCTTGCCGACCCCGCCCATCCCGTCGATCGCCACCATCACCGGCGAGCCGCCCGGCTCCTGCGCGGCGACGGCCGACAGGGCGGCCAGCTCCGCGGTGCGCCCGGTGAAGTCCGTGAGGTCGTGGGGCAGATAGTGCCTGCCGTTGCCGGGCGACGCGGACGGTTCCGTCCCGCGGTCGTCGGGCGGCTCGGCGCCGGCCGCCGCGAGGGCGGGTCCGCCCGGTCCGTGCAGGTCCGGCGAGTCGGCGAGGATCTCCGCGTGCAGGGCGCGCAGCCGGGGGCCCGGCTCCAGGCCGAGCTCGTCCACCAGGAACCGCCGGCCCTCGTCGTAGACCGCGAGGGCGTCGGCCTGCCGGCCGCTGCG
Organism: Streptomyces sp. 3330; assembly: GCF_031456635.1. Lineage (NCBI taxonomy): Bacteria > Bacillati > Actinomycetota > Actinomycetes > Kitasatosporales > Streptomycetaceae > Streptomyces > Streptomyces sp. 3330. The sequence goes on along the minus strand of NZ_JAVDVA010000022.1, from coordinate 57,434 downwards.
GCACAGGGCGATCATCAGGCTGCCGCGCAGCGCCTCGCGCAGCGGGTACTCCGCGATCAGCGCGTGCAGTTCCCCGACGAGGGAGCCGGTCTCCCCGAGCTTCAGGCGCAGGGCGACGAGGTCCTCCACGGCGGTCAGCCGCTGTTCGGCGAGCTTGACCGCGGCGCCGGAGACCGAGGGGCACTGGATGCCGGCGAAGGCCTCCCCGCGCCAGAGGTCGACCGCCGACTGGAGCAGCCGGACGGCCTCGGCGTACCGGTGTTCGCGCTCCGCCGCCTTGGCGGCCCGCACCCGGCCGGCGAACCGGTGCGCGTCCACGGCGTCCTCGGGTACGACGAGGCGGTAGCCGACGTCCACGGTGACCAGGCTGGTCCCGTCGGACGCGGAGAGGATGCGGCGCAGGTCGCGGATCGCGTTGTGCACCTGCGGACGGGCCGACGGAGGCGGGTCCTCCCACAGCTCGTCCACCAACACGTCCATCGGAACGACCCGGTTGGCGTGGAGGAGCAACAGGGCGAGGAGCCGCTGTTGCCGCATGCCCCGGACGCGGATCGGGGTGCCCGACTCACGCAGTTCCAGAGATCCCAGGACCAGGAATTCCATTTCTTCTGTCCCCCGATGTCTTTCAACTCGGTTCAGCACATGCCCCCGTGAATATTCAGGGGCCCCAGGTGACATCGCCGTCGGTGTGGTCGCCCGCGGTGGTGCGGAGGTCGCTCTCGACGATGTGCGTGATGTTCTTCGGAGAATCCGTGACGGTCGCCGTCATCGCCATTCCACCGAGAACGATCAGCGCGGCGGCGACGATTTTGGAGACACGGGTGCCCTGCATGGATTTTCTCCTCGATGAAGTGAGTGGATTTCCGGAGTGGATGCCTCCGGAATGTTCAGCGGACTCTTCGGCGGCTTTCGTTCCGTCGATGGCCCAACTCTGCTCGGCGGGCGGGCCGGAGGGAACAGCAGACGGCTGGACGGAATGTGCAGCGGCCTAACCCGTCCACCCCGACCTGGGGAAACGCGGGGCTCACGTGTCCCACCAGGGGCCGGGCACCAGGACCGCCCCGGAGGTCACGACGCCGTAGCCGAGCAGGTCCGGATGGTGCTCCACGGCCCGGCGCGACAGTCGCGCGGCGCTGTCCTCGGCCACGGCCAGAGAGCCGGCGAGGAGGAAAAGTCCCAGCGTGAGGCCCTGGTCGGCGTGGCGGTGCACGGAGACGTGCTCCAGCCCGTCGCTTTCCTCGGCGTACGAGGAAATGATCGCCGCCAGATCGGGCCGGGAAGGCGCCGCGGCGGGGGCGCGCAGGCGCACGTGGATGAGATACATGAGTTCATCTTCGGCGCTGTCGAGCGGCCGCGGACCGGCTCACGATGGACGCTTTGTGCCATGGCACAAAGCGTCATGCGGAAAGGTCCCGGAAGCGGCGTTCGAATGGGCGGGGAGGCGCCTCGCGCCGGCCGGGATGTGCCGTGGCCCCACTCTGGCACCCCGGATGGTTGAAAGCCGAGCGATTGGCCGGAACCGTCCTCCGTGCCGCTGGGCCGCCATCCGCAGTTCAAGGTCAGTAAGCTCAGGGGCACTAAGTTTCGAACAGGATGTGTGCAGTGTGTGACAGCAACAGGGGGACTGCATCATGTTGGAGGTTCTGGGACTGGATGCCGAGGCTGAAGCCATCTACCGGTGGATGCTGGCCAATCCACTGGAGGGCATCATCGTCCTCGTGTCCCGGCTCGGACTGCCGGAGGAACGGGTTCGCGCGGGGCTGGACCGGCTCAGCGAACTCGCACTGATCCAGCCGTCGGCCCGGCAGGGCATAGGGTTCCGGGCCGTCGGCCCGGAGACCGCGATGGAGGTGCTGCTGGCGCGCCAGCAGGCGGAGTTGGCGGCGCAGCAGATGCGCGTGGAGAAATCCAGAGCCGCGGCGGCCCAGCTGATCGCCGAATGCTCCTCGTTGCGGCCACGGGGCGTCGACAGCGACTCCGAGCAGCTGGACGGCCTGGAGGCGATCCGGGAACGGCTCGCGGAGCTGGCCCAGTCGGCGCAGGTCGAGGTCGCCACGTTCGCGCCGGGGGGCGCGCACCGGGCCGAGGACCTGCAGGCCAGCCGCGCTCCCAACTCCGCGCTCCTCGACCGCGGGGTGCGGATGCGGACGGTCTATCTCGACAGCGTGCGCAACCACCAGCCCACGCTGGACCACGTCGGCTGGCTGCACTCCCGCGGCGGGCAGGTCCGTACCGTGCCCGAACTGCCGGTCCGGATGATCATCTTCGACCGGTGCAAGGCCGTGCTGCCGGTCGACACGAGCGATGCCCGGGTCGGCGGGGTGGTGCTGAGCGGGGCGGGGACGGTCGCGGCCCTGTGCGCGCTGTTCGAGGGCGTGTGGAACACCGCCACCGCGTTGGGGAGCACCCCGAAGTGCGAGGCGAACGGCATGCCTCCGCAGGAGCGGGCGGTGCTCAAGATGCTGGCCCAGGGCTACACCGACGAGGCCATCGCCAAGCGCCTCGGCGTCTCGCCGCGCACGGCCCGGCGGACCGCCGCCACCCTGATGGAACGCCTGGACGCGCGCAGCCGCTTCGAGGCGGGCGTGCACGCGGTCCAGGACGGCTGGCTGCCCTCCTCGCGCTGACCGCCGGCACCGGACCCCGCCCCGGGCAAGCGGACACCGGGGCATCGGACACCGGGCAGTCGGCCGCCCGGGCCACCGGACACCGGGCAGTCGGCCGCCGGGCCGCCGGCACCGCGCAGCCGGCGCCGGAGCGCCCGGCACCCGGACCCGGTACGGGCACGCCGTACCGGGTCGTCGCCTCGGGCAGCCGCCGCGGGCCCTGTCGTCGCATTCCCGCCCGCCGCGCCCGGCGCGGACGGCGGAGGTGCGGTGACAGGGCCCGCACGGTCACGCGGGCACCGCGTCGGCGCGTGCCTCCTTGCGGTCGGCCAGCAGCAGGGCCAGGGCGGGCAGCAGGGTGACGGCGTAGATCGCGAGGACCCAGGTGAAGGAGTGGGCGAAGGCGCCCGGCACCAGTCCGTGGCGCTGCTCGGCCGCCTGCTCCAGGACCACCGTGACCACGGCGAGGGCCACCGTGCCGCCGATCCGCTGGATCAGGTTGAGCTGGGCTGAGGCGTCGGGGATGGACTGCGGGCGGATCGACTGGAAGGCCCGGGTCATCGCCGGCACGATCGTCAGTCCGGTGCCCAGACCGCGCACCACGAGGCTCGCGCAGAGCAGCGCGTACGAGGTGTCCGAGGACAGCGTGGTCAGCGGCACGGTCGCCAGCATCGTCAGGGTGATGCCGACGACGACGGTGCCGCCACCGCCCAGCCGCTTCATCAGCACCCGGCACAGCCAGGCCGCGGTGACCACGCCGAGCCCTCCCGTGGACATCAGCAGACCCGTCGTGACGGCGCTCTCGCCGCGGGCCGTCTCGAAGTAGAGCGGGATGAGCATCATCGGCGAGTAGAGGACGAAGCCCAGGCAGAAGATGTTGATCGCGGCCGTCCGGTACACGCGGTGGGCGAACAGGCGCACGTCGAGCAGGGGGTGGGCCGCGCGCAGTTCCCGGACGACGAACACCGCGCCGCTCGCCACCGCGAGGGCCAGCGGGACCAGGAAGGCCGCCCGGCCCTCCAGGGCGTGGTCGGAGAACTCGTGCACGGCCAGCACGGTGCACACGGTGCAGGCGGCCGAGGACACCAGTCCGACCACGTCCAGCGGCTTCGCGGCCGTCTCCCTCGGGGGGTCGGCGGGCACCCGGCGCAGGGTGACGAAGAGCAGGCCGGCACAGAGCGGGACGTTGACGACGTACACCGCGGACCAGCCGCCGGCCTCGACCAGCAGGCCGCCGATCGTCGGGCCGAGCAGCGGGCTGATCAGCATGACGCTGCCGTTCAACGACTGCACGCGGCCCAGGTGTTCACGGGGCACGCCGCTGGTGAGCAGGATCGTCGACGCGGGGGTGAGCACACCCGCGGCGGCACCCGCGAGCCCGCGGGCCGCGATCAGCTCGGGCAGGCTCTGACTGGCCGCGCAGGCCGCCGAGCCGAGCGCGAACAGCAGGGTCGCGGCGGCGAAGACGCGCCGTACGCCGAACCGGGTGGCCAGCCACCCGGTGGCCGGCATGGTGGCGGCCAGCGCCATCAGATAGGTGGTCACCACCCACTGCACCTGGCCGATGGAGCCGAACCTGGCCGTGGTCTCGTGCAGGGACACGTTGACGATGGTGGTGTCGAGCAGGGCGAGGAAGCCGCCGGTGATGGCCGCTGCCATCGTCACGAGGGCGGGGCCGGAAGCGGCCCGCGGAGGGCTCGGCGCGTCCTCTTCGGTCTGTTCGGTCAGTGCCATGGGTGGGCGTCCTTCACAGGGCGGTGGAGTCAACAGGGAGGTGGACCCGGTCAGTTCGGGTCGGTCAGCGCGCACTCGATGTCGTCGAGGACGGCCGCGGCCGCCTCGCGTGCGCCGGGGCGCCCGCGGCACGACAGGGTCAGTTCGGTCTCGTCGTCGACCTGGCAGGTGCTCAGGAACATCTCGGCGTAAGGCACGAGCATCGGCAGCGTGGAGAAACCGGTCGGGCGGAACCCGTCGGTGCGCAGTTCGGCGGTGTCGATCCGGCCGTGGTCGGAGACGATCGCCGTGCAGGGGAACCGGGTGCCGTCCAGCTCCTGGGCCTCGCGCAGCGAGTTGGCGAACGGGTTGCTGCGCAGGAAGTCCCCCTCCAGCGCGGCCACCTCGCGTTTGCCGAGCAGGGCCCGGACGATCTGGCCGTGCAGCCGCTTCCAGCTGTCGTCCCGGTGCAGGTCGAGCACCAGCCGGGAGGTGAGGTTGGCGGTGGAGCGGACCGCGCGGTCGTGGCGGCGCAGGTCCACCGGCACGATCAGCCGGCCCGTCTCGCCGCCCAGACGGCCGGAGAGGGCGGCGGCCACCCGGGCGGTGACCGCCGACGGGGCCGCCCGCACCCGGCGCCGCACCCAGAGCGGGGTGCCGTCGGCCGGTCCGTCGCCGAGGATCGCGGGCAGGCCGGCCAGCCGGGCGGGCGGCTCGGCGGGCGGCACCTTGCCGGCGGCCGTCCGGAAGTGCGTGTCGTCGACGACGGACGCGGCGCCGACCGGCTCCTCGCCGCGCAGCACCCGGAACACGTCGGCGATCCACTGCCGGAGCCCGCGGCCGTCGGTGACGATGTGACTGGCCCGCACGACCAGCCGGGTCGACGGACCCTCGGTGAGACCGACCTCGCAGACCGGGCCGGTGACGACGTCCAGGTCACGGTGGAAGAAGGGGGCGTCGAAGCCGTCGCCGCCGGGAAGTTCGACGACCGGCGGGAGCGGGCCGTCGGCGCGCCAGCCGGCGCCGCGGCGCCGCACCGCGAGGCCGGGGCTCGCGAGGGTGGCGGACCGGACGGCGGCGCGCAGCGCCTCGGGGTCGATGCGGCCCTCGCCCTCGACGATCATCTGGATCAGCTGCGGGGTGCCGGTGGCCGCGGCGTTGAGATAGCCGCGTTCGATCTGCGAGATGCGGCGGGTGTAGGGCCGTACGGCGGCCGCTGTGGCTGTCATGCCGGCTCCGGGGTCGGGGTGTGCAGACGGACGGGGGCGGGGACGTCGGCCGCGAGGGCCAGGTGCATCGCCGGGGCCACGGTCGTCGACCGCACCCGGTACGCGCCCACGTTGGTGGGGCGCCAGCCCGGCCGCCACGCGGGCAGCCGGACTCCGGCGAAGGTCTCCTTGGTGACGTGCGAGGCCTTGATGAGCGCCTCGCACTCGGCGAAGTCACGGATCTCGGCGGGCTGCCGGCGGCCCAGCAGGGTGCCGAGCCACCGCATGGCGGCCGGGCGGTCCCGTTCGTCCTGGAGGTCCACCCCGAGGTGGACCGGACCGGCCGACAGGGCCACGGCGCTCCAGCCGGCGCAGTGCGCGACCGAGGCGGTGAGCCCGTGGGCCGGGACGTGCCAGCGCTTGTGGACGTCCCGCGTGAGGTCGCGCGCCCCGATGTCGAGGCCGTACACCCGGGCGACGGCCCCGATGATCAGCGAGCGGCCGGAGGCGTCGAGGCGGTGGCCCATGCGGTCGCGGGGAAGGTGCGGGTGGCGGGTGACCAGGCAGTCGATCGGGGCGGGCCGCGCCGCGCCGCGCACCACCGGGTCCATCACCAGCCCCAGCAGCGCCCCCATCACGCCTCCGTGTCGAACACGGCCGCCGCGTAGCTGCCGCCGTAGGCGAAACTGGAGAGCAGGAGGCTGCCCTGCCGGTCCGGGGCGGTCAGCGCCGCGACCAGACCCAGGGCGCCCGCGCTGCCGTAGGTCTCCCCCAGCAGGGCCTTGGGGGTGATCGTCGGGCGGTCGGCCAGACCCGCGAGCCGCAGGGCCCGGGCCTGGGCGGTGTCCACCAGGCTGTAGCCGGAGGCCGCCGAGACGACGGTGCCGATCTCGTCGGGCGTCACCCGGGCCTCGGCCATCGCGCCGCGCAGCGCCCGCGCCCAGGCCTCGCCGTCGCGGCCGATCCGGCCGATCCCGGCCGACTCGCCGGAGGCGCCGTAGCCGCGCACCTTCGCGAGGACGTCCGCGCCCCGGGACGCGGCCGACCGCTCGCTCTCCAGGAGCACGGCCGCCGCTCCCTCGCTGAGCACCATGCCGCTGCGGCCGCCGGGGACCACCGGTCCGGAGCGGGCGTAGCCGGGGAGGCCGGCCTGGGTGGCCAGGGCCTGCTCGGGGAACTCGTCGGCGATCACGACCATGATCCGGTCCGCCATGCCGCGCGCGATGACCCGGGCGGCGAGCTGGAGGGCCAGGACGGAGCTCGTGCCGCCGTTGGCGATCGTCGCGGTGTAGCCGCGGTAGCGGTGCAGCATCGCCACATGGCCGGCCGCCGCGTTGACGACCGTGTTGGCGAACAGCGCCGGGTTGGCGCCGCTGATGCCCTGCTGGAGGACGCCCTTGTGGAACTGGAGGACCGAGGTGACCGGCCCGTAGCCGGTGGCGAAGACGATGCCCGTGCCCTCGGCCTCGGCCCGCGAGGGCTTGCCGTGCCGGCCGTAGAGGTCGGCGACCGCGGCGGCGGCCAGCAGGCTGAGCGGGTCCATGCGGCGGGCCCGGCTCGGGTTGATGCCCCGGGAGGCCGACTTGACGTCCACCCGGCCGACCGGCACCGCACCCACGCCCTCGACGTGCTCGGTGGCGGTGAAGCAGGCGCGCCGGTCGCCGAGGGCGGCCACCAGGTCGGCGGTGCTGCCCGCGCCGCCCGCCAGACCGGCGACCCCGGTGACGACGACCTCGTGGACCTGCTCGGTGCGGCGCGGGGCCGAACTCGGGCGGCCCGGCCGGTTGAGGACGACGGAGGCGTTGTTGCCGCCGAAGGCGAAGGAGTTGGAGATGACCACCCCGGGACCGGCCCCGGCGCGGCCGGTGTCCGGGATGACGTCCAGGCCGAACGGCTGGGCCACACCCCGGGTGTTGATGGTCGGCGGCAGCGTGCCGCGGTCGATGGCCAGGGTGCTGACGACCGCCTCGACCGCCCCGGCCGCACCGAGGGTGTGGCCGAGGATCGACTTGGTGGAGCTGGCCGGCGGCACCGAGGAGCCGAACAGCAGCTTCACCGCCTTCGGTTCGGAGGCGTCGTTCGCCGGGGTGCCCGTGCCGTGCAGGTTGAGGTAGTCGACGTCCTGCGGCGTCAGACCCGCCGTGTCCAGGGCCTGGGCCATGGCGGCGCAGGCGCCCTTGCCGCTCGGGTCGGGGGCGGTCTGGTGGTAGCCGTCGCAGGAGAGGCCGTAGCCGCCCAGCTCGGCGAGGACGCGGGCGCCCCGGGAGGCGGCGCGGTCCGCCGGCTCCAGGACCATGAACCCGGCCCCCTCCCCGAGGGTCAGGCCCGTGGACGCCGACATCGGCGAGCACGGCTCCGGGTCGAGCGCGCCCAGGGCGCTGAACCCGTACGCCGAGAGCGAGGCGAGCGGGTCGACACCGCCGCAGACGACGTGGTCGACGTCGCCCTTCCACAGCAGCTCGGCCGCGTAGCCGAGGGCCACGGCGCTGGCCGCGCAGGCGTTGGACAGGACCACGCGCGGGCCGCGCAGGTCGAACTCGGCGGCGATGTAGTCGCCGACGCAGGGCAGTTGGACGGCGGCCGCCCGCTCGGCGTCCAGCTTCCCCTCGTGGACGAGGTCCGCGTGGACGCTCTCCAGTGTCGGCATGGCGCCGAGGCTGGAGCCGACCACGACCGCGACCCGGTCCCGGTCGACGGTGTCCAGGTCGAGCCCGCTGCTCGCCAGGGCCTCGCGGATCGCGGTGGCGGCGAGGGCGTAGCAGCGGTCGACGTCGGCCGGCTGCTCGCCGGTGACCATGCCGGCCCACTCGGTCAGCAGCTCGGAGGTGTCCATGAGGGTGTTGGCGCGGATGCCGGAGGTGCCGGCCGCGATGGACGACCAGCCCTTCTCGACGTCGTCACCGGCACCGGTGATGAGTCCCAGGCCCGTCAGGGCGATTCTCGGCGTGGACATCAGGCGATCCGGGTGGTGAGGGAGCGGGCGATGACACGGGGCAGGGTCACGGTGCGCAGCGGGCGCTCGGCGGTCTGCTCGTCCAGGGCGGCCAGTTCGAGGCCGGAGACCCAGAACGGGGCGTCCAGGAGGGCGAGGACGAGCTCCTCCTCCGGGTTGGCGGAGGGCGCCTGCCACAGGATCGTGCCGATCTCCCGGCCGGCCGCCGTCACCTGCGTGCCGGCCGTGAACCGGCTGTCGGCGGGGGCGGCCAGGGCGGTCAGCCGGGCGGTCTCGGCGGTCGGCCCGACCAGGTCGTCGGAGCCGCGGAACTCGCCGATCCGGTTCCAGTCGATCATCCAGGACAGGTCGGCCTCGTCGACCGAAAGACCGGCGAAGCCGGCCGCGTAGACGGCCATGCCCGCCTCGGCCTGGACCCGGGCGAGGCCCTCGGCGCCGACCGGCGCGCCGCCCTCCTCGCGGACCGCGGCGAGCACGGCCCGGTGCGCGGCCTCGGGGGCGTTGCTGAGGAGCAGGTAGCCGTACTCGCCGGTGGTGCCGACGCGGGCGAGGTGGGCGAGCGCGGCCGGGTCGTCGGGCAGCGCGGACTCGGTGACGGCGTGCAGGGTCAGGCCCGAGATGTCGAAGTCGACGAAGCGGGCCGCGACCGACCAGGCCGTGGGGCCCTCGAACGCGGTGGCGCCCCAGCCCTCCGGCTCGATGTCGACCTCGACGCCCTCGGGGACGTCCAGGCCCTCGAGGTAGCCGCGCAGCTCGTCGGCGGTCACCCGGGTGCGGGGCAGCAGCCAGGCGTCCTCGCCGATCTCGAAGTGCAGCAGGATCGCGAACGGGGTGCCGTCGGCGTTCAGGGCGAGCACCTCGCGGACGGAGTCCGGCTCGACGAAGTCGCCCGACTTGGCCAGGAACCGGTCGAGCAGCGCCAGCCGCTCGTCGCCCGAGACGCGGACCAGCGGGGCGTCGATCCGGTAGGCGCCGATGGTGGTGCGCACGGTGGCGTAGTCGTCCGAGGCGGTGCGGAGGGCGGAGACGGTGGTGGTGGTCATGGTGTGCGGTTTCCTCTCGGGGAACGGTGGTTCAGGACGAAGTGGGTTCGCTGTGCACGGCCAGCTGCCAGGCGCTCGGCCGGCGGGCCGGGGACACGCAGCCGATCAGCAGGCCGGAAGGGGTGGTGCGCAGGACGAGTTCGGCCTCCGCGTGGGCGGCGTCGGCGGGCCGGCAGTCGAGCCAGCTGCCGTCGGCGAGTCGCACGGTGGCCGCGGCGGCCCAGACCTGGCGGAGGCCGGCCGAGCCGAGCTCCCACCGGGTGCCGGCCGAGTCGAGCAGCACGGTGGTCTCGCGCGGGGTGTTCGGGGTGAGCCAGAGGACGATCTCCTCCTCGCTGTCGGGGGCCTGGATGTCGGCCCTGACCGGCTCGGCGGTGTCCTCGGGGGCGGTCAGCTCCCAGCCGATCCGCTCGCGCGGGGCGAACAGGCCGAGCGGGTGCTTCTCCTCCCAGGCGGCCGGCCGGACGCCCCAGCCGAGACCGCTCGCGCGGCCGGACCGGCTGTTCTCCGCGGTGACCCACATGCCCGCCGACCAGCGGGGGTTGTAGCCGAAGGCCCGGGTGCGCGGGTACGGACTGCGCAGGACCTTGGTGGCGCCCTCCTTCCAGGAGGTGACTCCGGCGGCGGAGGCGCTGACCTCCAGCCGGCGGGCGGCGCCCGGTTTCGGGGCGGTACGGGCCGGTCGTACGGCTCCGGTCCCGGCCCGCGTCCCCGCGTCGGTGCGCGCGCCGGTCCTCGCGGCCACCGGGCGGAAGTCGGTCCGCAGCCGGGCCACGCCGTCCGGGCCGGCCGCCAGGCCGCGCTCCAGCAGGGCGCTGTGGATCAGCCGGACCGGTTCGCGGACCGGCAGCCGGATCTCCCACGACGTGCCCTGCCAGGCGAGCCCGGTGCCGGACGGCACGACATGGGAGGCCGCGACGGCTTCCGAGGCGTCGCGGACGCCGAGGCCGAGGCCGATCGGGTGCCGCTCGCCGTCCGGGTGGACGAAGGCGCCCTGCCGCAGCCCGACCGTCTGGAAGATGCGGCCGGGGCGGCTGGTGAAGGCGAAGTCCTGCCGCAGGGCGCCCTCGGCGAGGGTGACCGTGCCGACGACCTCGTCCCCGCCGCACCGCTCGGTGACCCGGACCCCGTTCTCGACGGGGACGACGTCCAGGTCGCGGGGCTCGCCCTCGCGCCAGCCCGCCGGGCGGTCGGCCCGGCAGCTGGGCCAGGTGGAGACGAACAGCGGGCCGTGGTGGCCCTCGGCCAGCACCGACAGCGTGCCGTCGTCGCCGTCGACCTCGCAGACGAGCCCGCCGGAGCCGAACCGGTGCGGCTCCGGCCGCCGCGGCGCGCGCACGTGGTACGGCGGTTCGGTGAGCCGCAGCGCGCGGGAGGCGCCGTCGGGTCCGGTGACCTCCGCCTCGCGCACGACGCCGCGGTCGACGTCGACGCTCGCGGTGATCCGGAAGTCGCCCAGCGCCAGGTGGTAGTCCACGGTGCGGACGCCGTCCACCAGCCGGACGTCGGAGCGCAGTTCGTCGTCCCGGGCCTCGGTGACCGTGCCGAAGCTGTTCAGTCCCCCGAGGGCCGACCTGACCTCCGGCCCCAGGTCCGCGAACACGCTGCGCAGGACCAGCGGGATGTAGTTGTGCAGTTCGACGTTGCCGTCCTCGCCGGGCACGGTCTGGCCCACGGAGACGCAGCCGACGCGCCGGTAGAGCTTGAACGCGACGCTGTTGGCCGGGTTGACGGTGAGCCGGAGCACGAGGCAGCCGGACTGGACCATCCACTCGACGGCCTCCGTGAACAGCCGGCCGGTGATGACGCCGTTGCGGTAGGCGGGGGCGACGAAGAACATGTCGGCGATGAGCTCACCGGCGCGGGCGGAGCGCCGGCCGGTGTTGTGGAACAGGCCGAAGGTGCCCACCACACGCCCGCCGTCCACGGCCACGAGGAACGTTCCCGTGTCGCGTTCGGCGAGCTCGCGCTCCAGCTCGTCACCGGTGATGCCGCCCGCTACCGGGTTGGGGTTGTCGCGGTGGCGGTTGTACAGCGCCGCGATGTCATGCGCGTCGCCCTCCTGGTACGGGCGGATCGTGATGGACATGCCTCACCTCCTTTTCTTCGGGGGTTCTTCGGTGGGACCCGTGCGGAGGGGTCAGGCCTTGCGGCCGGTGGTGACGATCAGGGAGCCGGCGGCGGCCAGTTCCGAGCCGACGCTCGCCCGCACCGACACCTGCCTGAGGCCGCCCAGCCGCTGGCCGAGCTTGGCGTCCAGGGTCAGCTGGTCGCCGGGGACGACGAGCCGGGAGAACTTCATCGAGCTGATGGAGCCGAGGTAGCCGACGCTCTCGGAGGGGTCGCCGCCCCCGGGCTCACCGGACGCCGCGGCTGCCGCAGCCGCCTCGACGAGCTCGGCGACGTACACGACGGCCACCAGCTGGGCCATCGCCTCGACGATCATCACGCCCGGCATGATCGAGTGGTCGGGGTAGTGCCCGGCGAAGAAGGGCTCGTTCACCGAGACGCTCTTCACGCCGCGGCCCGAGACGCCGGGGACGACGTCGTAGGCACGGTCGATCATCAGCATCGGCCAGCGGTGCGGCAGCATGTGCTTGATGTCGTCGGAGGAGTAACTGTGCTTCTGCTTGGGCCTCGCGGGGGCCTCGGAGGCGATCGTCATGCTCAGACCTCGCGGGCTTCGATGAAGTCGACCAGGGCGTTGATGGAGCCGAAGGCCTCGAAGTCGTCGTCGCTGATCAGCACGTCGTACTCGTTGTTGACCATGACGACGATCTCCAGGGTGTCCAGCGAGTCCATCTCCAGACCGCGGCCGAACAGCGGCTGGTTGTCGGAGACGACGGCGGGCTCGACGTCCAGGCCGAGGCGGTCGATGATCATCGACTTGACCTTCATGTTCTTCTCCAGACGGGTCTCGGCCTGGGTGCGGATGTCCTCGAAGGTGGCGACGGACACGGTGACTTTCCTTTCACTGAGGGACAAATGCCGGGTGACTGCTGTTTTCTGCTGGTCAGTTGGGGATCATTCCGCCGTCGACGGTCAGCACCTTGCCGGTGATGTAGGAGGCGGCGGGCGCGGCCAGGAAGGCGGCCGCCTGGGCCACCTCGGCCGCGGTGCCCATGCGTCCCATCGGGATGACCTGGAGGGCCTCCTTCATATGGGCGGGCGGCACCTTCTTGACCATGTCGGTGTCGATGAACCCGGGCGCGACGACGTTGACCCGGATGCCGCGCGGGGCGACCTCGTACGACAGCGTCTTGGCCATGGCGATCACCCCGCCCTTGCTGGCGGCGTAGTTGGCCTGGCCGGCCCGGCCGGCGATGCCGCTGGTGGAGGCGATGAAGACGATCGCGCCGCCGCTCGCGTACATCTGCTTGGTCGCCTCGCGGGCGGTGTAGAAGGTGCCGGTCAGGTTGGTGCCGATGACCTCCTGCCACTTGGCGGAGCTCATGGCGGCCAGATGACCGTCGGCGGTGACCCCGGAGTTGAGGACGGCCACGTCGAGACCTCCCCAGGCCGTCCTCAGCTGCTTGTACATCGCGGCGACCTGGGCCTCGTCGGAGACGTCCGCCCGGACCGGCAGGGCCTCGCGGCCGAGGTCGCGGATCCGCTCGGCGACCTCCTCGGCCTTCGCCGCGTTGGAGCGGTAGTTGAGGGCCACGTCGCAGCCGTGCTCGGCCAGGGTGAGCGCGATCGCCGCGCCGATGCCGCGCGAGGCGCCGGTGACGAGGGCCTTGGTGCCCTCGGCGAAGAGGATGCTCACGCGGCCCTCCCCGCCATCGCCGCGGTGACCCGGTGGCTGCCGGGGTCGAAGCCCGCGGCCTCGGTGCCGAGGCCGGCCGCGACGGCGGCCTTCAGGACCGCCCGGGCGACCGCGAGGTCGAGGATGCCGAGCCCGAAGGGCGAGAAGACGATCGTGCCGTCCGTGGCCGGCGGCTCGGAGCAGCCCAGCACGCCGGCGATCTCGGCGTGCACGAACTCCCGGTGCCCCACCTCCTGTTCGGCCCTGTGCAGCGAGGTCCGCTCGCGGACGGCGTGCTCGATGTCGTCGACCACGTTGTAGGCGCCGAGCACCGACGCCGTGCTCAGGTCGCGCAGCGACAGGTGCAGGATCACCTGGCGGGACGGGCGGTCGGGGTAGGCGGCGAGGTCGAGCCAGTACGTGGAGTCGGTGGTCGCGATGCTCACCGTCTCGGCGCCGAGCGCCGCGGCCACGTCACCGGTGCGGAAGGTGATCCCCGGGTACTCGCACTCCAGTTCGGTGGCGAACACCTCGGCACGGCCCGGGACGACGTCCTGGAGCACCACGGTCTCGAGCTCGGGGTGGGTCAGGGTGAGGAAGGCGAGGACCCGCTGGTTGATGGTGCCGCACCCGACGAGGCCCGCCGTGCGCACCGGACGGGAGCCGTGCAGCGCGCCGCTGGCGAGGGCGGCGCTCGCCGCCGTCCGCGAGGACGAGATCCGGCTGCCTTCCAGCAGGGCCTGCGGATAGCCGGTGTCGAGGTCGTTGAGCACCTGGACGGAGGACGCCCGCTGGAGTCCCTGCTCGACGTTGGCCGGGAAGGACGAGATCCACTTCAGGCCCATGACGGGCTCCGGGCCGCCCAGATAGGCGGGCAGCGAGATGATGCGCGAGCCGACGGGCCGCGGCGGGCGCAGGAAGCTGGAGAAGGGCACCTGCGAGTGGCCCTGGCCGTGCAGCACGTAGGCGCTGCGGACCGCGTCGAGGACGACGGGTCCGAGGCCCTTCAGGGCCACGTCGACGTCGTCGCGACCGAGGATCCTCATGACTCACTCCTTTCGTGATCGGTGGTGTCGCTACGGGTGGTGTCGCTACAGGTGGGGTCGAGACGGGTGGGGTCGAGTCCGGTGGGGTCGAGACCGGTGCGGTCGGGCGGCGGGAAGTCCTTGAACCGCTCCTCGACCCAGGAGTCGGAGTAGACGGTGTCGAGGTAGCGGTCGCCGCCGTCGGGAAGGACGGCGACGCAGGTCGCGCCCGGTTCGATCCAGGAGGCGGCCGCCTGGAGCGCGGCCACGACGGCGCCCGAGGAGCCGCCGGCCAGGATGGACTCCTGCGCGAGCAGCTGCCGGCAGCCGCGTACGCAGTCGAAGTCGGTGACCTTGACGATCCGGTCCGCGAGGCCCGGCCGCAGCAGCGGCGGCACGACCGCAGCCCCGTGGCCGGGGATCGTGCGCCGGTGGGTGAGCTCCCACGGCTCCGGCGGCCCGAAGATCACGCTGCCGGCCGCGTCCACCGCCACCACGTTCGTGGCCAGGCCGTGGTCGCGGATGTACTCGGCGCAGCCGCGCAGCGTCCCGGTCGTGCCGGCCGCGAGGAACAGGTGGTCGGGGCCGCCCGGCAGGGCCTCGTGGATCTCCCGCATGGTGTGGTGGTGGGCCCGGGAGTTGTGCTCGTTGGCGTACTGGTTGGGCCAGTAGGCGTCCGGGACGCTCTCCAGGAGCGAGCGCACCCGCTCGATCCTGGCCGGCAGGTACTCGCCGGTGGCCGGGTCGCGGTCGACGACCTCGACCCTGGCGCCGTACGCCCGCATGATGGCGGCGTTCTGCGGGGTGGTGCGCGGGTCGATCACGCAGATCAGGTTCAGCCGGTAGAAGTTGCACAGCTGGGCGAGGGCGATGCCCAGGTTGCCGGAGGAGGACTCGACGACCGTGGAGACGCCGGGGACGAGCTTGCCGGCCCTGATGGCGTGCTCGATCATCGACTTGGCGGCGCGGTCCTTGATGGAGCCGCCCGGGTTGAAGCGCTCGCACTTGGCGTACACCTGGAACCGCGCGGGCGGGAACAGGCGGTCGAGGGCGACCAGCGGGGTGCCGCCGATCGTCGCGACGATGTCGGGGTCCCGGGAGCGGGTGGCACGGACCGCGAGGGCCGCGCCGTCGGAGGCGAGGACGGTCATTCCGGCACCTTTCTGCTGATCTGGAGCCGCAGTTCGCTGACGAAGCGCTCGCCGTCGGCGTCCGGCAGCCAGGAGTCCTCGGGAGCCGGCAGCGGCTCGCTGAGGGTGATGACGGCGTCGGGGTCGAGCCGGCGCGCGGCCCGGACGAGGTTGGCGAAGGACAGCACCAGCGTCGGGCTGGTGAAGTCGACGAGGGACGGCTTGGTCTCCTCGGGGAACTTGACGAAGAGCAGGTCGGGCAGGGCGTGTTCGGCCACCCACCGGCGGACGGCGAGGTAGTCGCGCTCCCGCTCGGCCTTGTCGGGCAGCTCCGTCCCGGCGGCCGGCAGCCGCCAGGTCTCCCGGAACAGGACGAGGTCGTCGAGGGCCACGCGCGGGGCGTGCGGCCGGTCCAGGCCGATCTTGAAGGCGTCCGCGGCGATGATCGCGACGGGCACCGCGAGCAGCTCCGCGACGCTCCAGACGCCCCCGTCGGGAGTGGTCGCGGTGACCGTGCCGTCCTGCTCCGTCAGGCCGACGGACACCGCGGGGTCGACGCGGGCGCGCTCGTCGTACGGGGCCCGCGTGAAGCCGATCAGCCGGTCCCCGGCGCCGATCGGGGCGGGCACCATGCGGCCGCTGTTGCGCTTCCACTCGACCGGCAGCAGCGGCACCAGCCGCCGGGCGCCGATCGCGGTGTTCACCTTGTCCCGCAGCGAGCCGGTGTCGGTGGTCCAGTCGAGGAACGGCAGGTCCAGGGTGGCCAGGCAGGCGTGCAGTTCGCCGAGGACGGTGGTGTAGTCGCCGGCGTTGAAGGCGTCGACCGACCTGGCCACCACCTGCAGGTCCGGGCTGTGCACGGCGAGATGGGGAGAGCGCACCGGGCCGGTCGCGAAGACCTCGCGGGCCCGCTCCTCGATGTCGGACACCGCCAGGCGCACCGGGGCCCGCTGTTCCCCGGCGAGGTCCAGCACCTCGCGCCACTTCTCGGCGAGTTCACGGGTCGCGGTCTCCACCGGGGTGGCGCCGTCGCCCCAGAACAGGCCGAGCACCTGCGTCCACACGTCGGCGAGGGTGACGTTCCCGCGGCGGCGGGCCGCGGCCCTGCGCACGAACCCGGCGACCTCCGCCTCCACCAGTTCGGCGAGCCGGTTGCCGAACCAGTCCGCCGCGTCGGCGACCAGGGCCAGCGGACGGGCGACGCCGTCCAGGAAGTCCCGTCCCAGGTCCATCCGGCAGTCCCGGAGGGAGTCCTGGTAGCAGAGCGTGCGGCCGGCGTACGCCTTGCCCTCCTCGCGGGAGGCCGACTGTCCCGTCGTCCGGACGAAGAAGTCGTCCAGCCGGTCGAGCGCCGCCACCAGCTCCTCGGCGCTCGACGCCCGGTCGATGCCGTCGCGCAGCCGGTCGAGGCCGGTGAGGACGGCGTCGAAGCGGACGAACAGCTCCGGGTCTCCGATGCCGGCCACCCGGCGGCGCAGCACCTCCTCGGCACGGACGTCGACGGGGATGTTGGCGTCCCAGGTCAGGACCCGCTGCCGGAGCAGCCGGGTCAGGATCTTCTCCACCCGCTCCCGCGCCGTCGCCGGATCCCAGCCGGTCGCCTCGGCGACGGCCTCGCCGCCGCGCTCGCCGTCCACCAGGCGCAGCACCCGGACGTCGTCCTCGCGCAGCCGCACCGTACGGCCGCCCTGCAGGACGAGCCGGTCGCCGTCGAGGTGCACGTCGGGGCGCAGCATCGGCGGGAACCACCAGCGGGCGCCCGGTTGCCCGGCCATCCAGTCGGCGAGCGCGGCCACCGTCCAGCGTTCGAGGAAGGTACGGCTGCGGGAGGTGAGCGACGGGCCGAGATCGAGGTCGACGGCGCGCTGCCCCTGCCCGACGGAGATCCACGCCCCCGGCCCGAAGAAGCCGATGGTGTCGGCCTTGGCGCAGTACCGCAGCCAGTACATGGCGAGGGTGCGTTCGCGCTGCCGGCGCTTGGACTCCTTGCCCTTCCGGGCGGCGAGGGAGTCGAGGATCTGGTAGACAGTGCGGTTCTGCCAGGCGATGGCGGTGCGCACCTTGTCGTCGGTGGCGAGCCGGGCCAGCCGCCCGGCCTCGGCCTCGGTGTCGGCGCGGTAGGCGGCGCTGAAGGCCTCCTGGCCGTCCGGCCCGCCGCCGCTCTCCAGCAGCCGCGCCGCCAGGGCCGCGCGCGGTCCGCCGAGCAGGTCGAGACCGGAGACCGGGAAGCCGGCGCTGCGGAGCAGTCCGACGCCCCACACCCGCCACGCGCTGTCGCCCAGCCGGTACGACGGTCCGAAGGCCGTCCAGTCGAGCGTGCGGGTGGCCTCGAGCGTGCCGGTCATGCCGCCGCCCCTTCCGCCGCGCCGTGGCCGAGCGCGGCCGCCAGCCGGGAGATCCCCTCGGCGATCCGCTTCTTCGGCACGTGGCTGAAGCAGAGCCGGAGCGCGTCGGCGTTCTCCCCGCCGATGCCGAAGTGGGAGCCGGGCACGAAGGAGACCCCGTGCTCGGCCGCCGCGTCCGCGAAGGCGGTGGTGTCGACGCCGTCGCGGTGCCGCAGCCAGATGTAGAAGCCGCCGTCCGGCCGCTGCCACGACCAGGGCCCGTCGGTGCCGAGTTCGGCGTCCAGCGCGTCGGCCATCAGCGTCGACCGCTCCCGGTAGCTCGCCCGGTAGGCGTCGATCAGGTCCGTCCAGCCGGACCGGGCGTGGAACGCGGCGAGCGCCGCCTGGGCGAGGGCCGACGGGGACAGCGCCATGATCTCGGTCGTGCGGCGCAGGGTGCCCGCGAGTTCCGCCGGCGCCGCGATCCAGCCGCAGCGCAGCCCCGGCGCGAACACCTTGGAGAAGGTGCCGAGGTAGATCACCCGGTCGGGGTCGAGGCCCTGGAGGGTGTCGGTGGTCCGCCCGTCGAAGCCGAGCAGGCCGTAGGGGTTGTCCTCGACGATCAGCAGGTCCAGCTCCCGGGCCGCGGTGAGCAGTTCCTCGCGGCGGGCGACGGAGAGGGTGGCGCCGGTCGGGTTCTGGAAGGTGGGGTTGCAGTACAGGAGGCGGGTGGTGCGGCCGTCGGCGCGCAGTCGCCGTACCGTCTCGCGCAGTCCCTCGGGGTCGAGTCCCGCGGCGTCCTCGGGCACGGCGTGCGGGTGCAGTCCGGCGGTGCGGAAGGCGGCCGCGGCGCCCGGGTAGGCGGGGGTCTGGCACAGGATCGTCTCGCCCGGGGCGGCGAGG
Source organism: Streptomyces sp. 3330 (assembly GCF_031456635.1). Lineage (NCBI taxonomy): Bacteria > Bacillati > Actinomycetota > Actinomycetes > Kitasatosporales > Streptomycetaceae > Streptomyces > Streptomyces sp. 3330. The sequence continues at coordinate 38,784 of NZ_JAVDVA010000022.1, read as the reverse complement.
CCCAGGGCCACCGCCATCAGCCCCATCTGGGAGCCGCCGGTCGGGACCAGGTTCTCGGCGGTGGTGCGCGCGGCCTCACGGCCCATCAGGTCGGTGATCGCCGGCACCAGGGCCCCCGCGACATGCGGGGTCGTGTACTGGAGGGCGAGCTTCCCGCCGAGCCGCAGGAGCCGGGAGAGCTGGGCGGAGATGACGTCCAGCGGCAGGACGTCCAGGTCGGGCAGTCCCCCGGCGAAGGAGATCAGGTCCCCGCCGCGCTCGAACAGCCGCGGCATCTCCACCGCGGGTCGGGTGTCGGTCCACATGGCGGTCAGCTCCCGGTTCTGGCCGGCAGCGCGGCGGCCAACTGGTCCTGTACGCAGGCCAGCAGGCCGGCCGAGGAGGTGAGCGCCGGGTCGGCGAGCGCCTCCGGGTCGATCTCGATGCCGTACCGCTCCTCGACGGCCATCACCAGGGCGATGGTCTGCAGCGAGTCCACGCCGAGGTCCACGAGCGGGGTCTGCGGGTCGGTGACCGTCACGGCGCAGATCTCCTCGACGAGCTGGTCAAACTGCGACTGGTTCATGGGTGGTCCTCGTCTGTGTGGGCTGTCGTGTCGTCTGTCCGATGGGGCGGGGGTCGTCGGCGCGGACCAGCAGCTCGGCCGCCTTGCGGTCCGGTTTGCCGTTCGGCGTCAGCGGTACGGCGTCGACGGGGACGATCCGGTCGGGCAGCCGGGCCCGGTCGAGGCTCCGCCGCAGCCCGTCGCGGATCTCTTCGGGCGTGAGGGAGGTCTGCACGACCAGGCGCAGGGGCGCGTCCTCGGTCTCCGGCCGGAGCGCCACCGCCGCGATCACGCCGGGGATCCGTTCGGCGGCGTCCTCGATCTCGGTCAGCCCGAGGCGGATCCCGCGCCGCTTGATCATGTCGTCGTCGCGGCCGACGAAGTAGAGCCGGCCGTCCTCGTCGAGGCAGCCCTGGTCGCCGGTGTGGAGTTCCAGTTCGCCGTCGGCGCCGCGGACGTAGCGGTTCTGCGCCTCCAGCGGGACGCCCCAGTAGCCGGCCATCACGGTGGCGCCGCCCACGACGATCTCGCCGACCTCGCGGGGGCCGAGCTCCCGCCCGGCGCCGTCGACGATCCGGACCCGGTCGCCGGGGATCGGCCGCCCGACCGAGTCGGGGTGGGCCGCGTACTCGGCGGGGTCGAGGATCGAGATGCGCTTGCACTCGGTCATGCCGTACATCGAGGCGAACGCCGATCCCGGGAAGACGTCGAGGAGTTCGGCCATGACGGCCCGGCCCGGCCGGGCGCCCGTGTTGGTGAACAGGCGCACCCCGGTGGGCCGCCGCAGCCTGCTCTGGAGCAGGGCCAGCATCTGGGCCAGCGAGGGCACGAGCGGGACGACGGTCACGCCGTGCTGCTCGATCGTCCGCAACAGGCCCCGGTCGCCGCCGCGTTCGGCGAGGACGAGGGTGGCGCCGGTGCGGGCGCAGAGCAGGGCCTGGTAGAGGCCGTAGTCGAAGGAGAGCGGGAGCCGGCACAGCACCACGTCGTCCGCGGTGTAGCCGAGGCAGGCGCCCACGGCCTCGACGGCCGCGATCATCTGCCGGTGCGGGCAGACGACGCCCTTCGGGCGGCCGGTGGTGCCCGAGGTGTAGATCAGCATCGCCACGGCGTCGTCCGGCACCCGGGCGGCACAGCCGTCGGCGGGGGCGTCCCGGATCTCCTGCCGGGCCTGTCCGACCGGGACGGTCCGGCCGGCCCGCTCTCCCGCGCCGGGCGGGCAGATCGCCAGGGCCGCCGAGCAGTCCTCGACGATGCCGCCGATCTGGAGGTCGGTCAGGTCGGGGTGGACGGGGACGAAGACGGCGCCGATCCGGAGGGTGGCGTGGAAGAGGGCGAGGAAGGTGCGGTCGTTGCCACCGGCGTGGACGACCCGCTGCCCGGGGGCGATGCCCTGGGCCCGCAGCCAGCCGGCCGCGCGGTCGACGTCCGCACCGAGTTCGGCGTAGGTGAGGACGCCGTCGCCGTCGACGACCGCGGGGTGGCCGGGGCGTTCGGCGCGGGCGCGCTCGAAGAGGTCAGACACCAGCATGGGCGGGTTCCTCCTTACCGGCGCTCTCACCGACGCGCACGAGGGCCTTGCCGATGTCGCGGGCCGTGTTGACGGGGAGGACGTCGAGTTCGGGGTGGCGGCGCTTGAGGATGTTGGCGAGGGTGCGGGCGGGCGGCAGCGACAGCGTCAGCCGGGGCGCCAGGCGGGCGAGGGTGTGCAGGCACAGGTCCCAGCGCACCGGCCGGACCACCTGGTCGACGAGCCGCCGGCGGACCGCCTCGGGGTCGGCGACGACCTCGCCGTCCGCGTTGGAGAGCAGGGCCCCGCGGGGTGCCGCGAAGGCGGTCGCGGCGGCCGCGGCGGCGAAGGCCTGCCGCGCGGACTCCATGTACGGGGTGTGGAAGGCGCCCGCGACCGGCAGGGGTTTGACGGTCGCCTCGGGCGGGGGCGCCGCCGCCAGCCGCTGGAGGTCCTCGGCGAGCCCGGCGGCCACGATCTGACCGGGACCGTTGAACGTGGCCGCGTACAGGCCGAGTTCGGCGATCCGCTCCAGCACCCGGGCCTCGTCGCCGCCGACCACGGCCGCCATCGAGGTGGGCGCCTCGGCGCAGGCCGCGGCCATCGCCCGGCCGCGGACCGCGGCCAGCCGCACCGCGTCGACGGGCGTGAGGACTCCGGCCCAGGCGGCTGCGGTGAGCTCGCCGACCGAGTGTCCGGCCGCGACCGCGGCGCCCGCCGCCGCCAGCGCCTCGTGGGCCAGCAGGCCCTGGGCGACCAGCAGCGGCTGGGTGTTCTCGGTCCGGGCGATCTCCGCGGCCGAGGCCCGGGTGCCCAAGTGGACGAGGTCGCAGTCCGCGGCCTCGGACCAGGCCCGTACGCGCTCGGCGTGGACCGGGTCGCGCAGCCAGCCGGCCATCATGCCAGGGGTCTGCGAGCCCTGACCCGGCGCCATGATTGCGAACATGTGTTCTCTCCCCCTTTCGTGTGGAGCCCGTCGCACGGCGCTCGGGCCGGCGGGCGGTGGGATGCGGATGGGATGGGACGAGGTGGGACGGGAGGCGAAGGCAAGGAAGGCGGTGGGCCGACGGGCGGCGCGGTGAGGTGCGGGCCCGGTGGCCGCCGCTACTGGCGGCCGGTGCTCCTCGCGAACCGGCGGACGGCCATGAAGCCGAAGCCGGCGAACCAGGCGACGATGTTGAAGACGGCGCCCGCCAGGCTGGAGTGCTCGCCGCTGAAGCTGTAGCCGTCGGTGAGGGCGTAGCGGGCGAGGGTGGAGACGCCGTACATCGGCGTGTACCGCGAGATCTCGAGCATGGTGCCGCTCAGCGGGATGAACAGGTTGCCGAGGAAGGCCAGCGCGGTCATCGTCAGCCCCGGCATGTGCATCACGACGTCGGGCTTGAGGGCCAGGCCCAGCGAGATGCCGAGCGCCGCGAAGACCGCGGCCCCGAGCCAGGCGACGACCAGGGACGTCACCCACACCTCGGCGTCGGCGTGCGCGCCGGTGAGGAGGCCCAGCACTCCGACGATGGCCACCGGCACGGCGGCCGTCACCACCGAGCACAGGACCTTGACGAGCAGGTATCCGGGCGGGGCGAGCGGACTCAGCGCGATCGTGCGCATCCAGCCCGCCGACTTCTCGACCGAGATGGTGGCCGCGGAACTGGTGGCGGCCATCGCGGCCCCGTACACGGCGAGGCCGATCATCATCCAGGCGGCGAAGTTGCCGTGCGGCAGCGTGCCGTGGGCCGGCGCGGTACGGAACAGGGCGAGGTAGAGGACGGCCGGGAGGAGGAGGGTGAAGATCGTGGTCTGGCGGTTGAAGCGGCGGGCCAGTTCGTAGCGGAGGAAGGTGGGGTTGACTCCGCTGAAGGACGAGGCGCGCGGGCGGCCGGGCGGCGCGGTCAAGGTGGTCATCGCGGGTCCTCCTGGCCGGTGCGGCCGTGCTGCGTGAGGGCCATGAAGGCCTCTTCGAGGCTCCGGGGGGCGACCTCGATCTCGGTGGCGGAGGTGCGGGTGACGAGCAGCCGCAGCAGGGCGTCGGAGTCGGCGGCGTCGAAGTAGTGGCGCTCGCCGCGGACCGCCACCGAGCGGACGGACGCGGAGTCGGCGACCGCGGCGGCGTCCTGCGGGCTGATCAGGGCGGAGACGGTACGGCCGCTGATGCGGGCGCGGATCGAGGACGCGGACCCGTCGGCGACGACCCTCCCCCGGTCGACCATCACGACGCGGTCGGCGAACCGGTCGGCCTCCTCCATGTAGTGCGTGGCGAACAGGACCGTCATGCCGTGCCGGGCGTCCTCGCGGACGGTGGCCCAGAACTCGCGGCGGGCCGCCACGTCCATCCCGGCGGTCGGCTCGTCCAGCACCAGGAACTCGGGGTCCGACAGCAGGGCGATCGCGAACCGCAGCCGCTGCTGCTCGCCGCCCGAGCACTCGGAGACCCGGCGGTCCCGCAGCCGGGAGACGCCGGCCCTGCTCATCACGGTCTCCGGGTCCGCGCCGGGGTGCAGCGAGCCGAGCATCCGCACCGTGGCCTCGACGGTCAGGTCGGGCAGCAGCCCGCCGCTCTGCAGGACCGCCGCCACGCGACCGGCGCGCACCGCCTGCCGGGCCGCCTCGCCGAACAGCTCCACCTGTCCCGAGTCGGGCCGGGTGAGTCCCAGCAGCATGTCGATCGTCGTCGTCTTGCCCGCGCCGTTCGGTCCGAGAAACGCCACGACCTCGCCGCGCCGGATCCGCAGGTCCAGCCCGTCGACAGCGGTGAACTCCTCGCCCTTGGCGTTGGTGAACCGCTTCACGACCGAGCTGAGCCGGGCGGCATCCGGTGACGTCACCTCCCCCGACGCCGGGCGGAGTTGGGTTTCGGTCATCTTCAGGTCCTCACGATCCGGTGGGGGGTGGCTTGACGAGAAACACTCTTGCGCGCCCCGCTATCCGCCCGAACCGAAGCGGCTATCCCTGCCCTATCGGGCCCCGGGACGGCCGAAAAGAGCCCTCCCCGTCGCCGGCCTCGCGGCCCCTGCGCGTCCGCCCCGGACCCCGACGAACTCACCCCGCCCCGCGCCGGCCGGCCGGCGACCGCCGCGGGGCGGGGGCGTTCACTCCCCCGCCGTGAGCGACTCCCGCGCCATGCCGAGGCGCGCCTGCTCCTCCTCGACGATCCGGCGCGCCAGTTCGGTGTCCGACACGTCGACCGCGTCCGGGGAGGCCTCGGCCACGGCGCTGCGCCGGGCGTAGGCGTCGAACAGCCGGGTCTTGGCCTCCAGCATCCTCACCAGGCGTTCGTCCACGCCCCCGGTGGCGAGGAGGCGGTACACACGCACCGGCCTGACCTGGCCCATGCGATGGGCGCGGGCCACCGCCTGGTGTTCGATGGTCGGCTTGATCTGGGGCTCACAGATGACGACGACGGACGCGGCCTGCATGTTGAGGCCAATACCCGCCGCCTGGATCTGCGCCAGCAGCACCGCGGGCCCGGGGGCGTCGGCGAAGTCGTCGACGATCTGCTGGCGCCGCCCGGCCGGGACGCCTCCGGTGAGCGGCCCGAACAGCGTGACGCCGTCGGTGGCCGCGGCCGCGAGAGCCTCCTGGACCACGCCCAGCACGTCCTTGAAATAGGAGAAGACGACCGTCTTCTGCCCGTTCTCGGCGGCCTCCTGAACGATCTCCCGGAGCCGTTCCAGCTTGGCCGACTTCTCGGGGCGCCGGTACGCGGCCCTGCGCATCGCCATGAAGTTGCCCAGGCGCACGGCTTCCCGGTACGCCTCCTCGTCCGACGCGCTCAGCTCCTCCCACTCGTCGGTCCGCTGGAGACTGGGGAGTTCCGTCAGCACGTCCTCCTGGTTGCGCCGCAGATAGACCGGCGCCACGGCCTTGCGGAAGGCGACCGATCCGGCCAGCGCGTCCCGCTCACCGAGGGCGTCCGCGACGCCGCCGTCGAGCATCCGGACCAGGTTGCGGAACTCCACGACCCGGTTCTCCATCGGCGTTCCGGTCATGAAGAGGGTGCGCCCGCAGCGTTCCGCCCACAGGGCGACCGCCTGGGACCGCTTGGCCTTCGGGTTCTTGACGGAGTGCGCCTCGTCGACCACGAGCAGCCCGACCTCCCCGCCGCCCGGCGCGGGAAAGCCGCGCAGCGCGTCGAACGTGGTCACCCCGACCCCGCCCCTCCCCTTCCAGTCGGCGAACGCGTCGTGCCGGTCGGGGCCGTGCAGCACCATGACGCGCAGAGCGCTGCGGGCCTCGACCTCACGGGTCCAGTTCACCAGGACGCTGGCCGGGCAGACGACCAGGAAATGGCTCTGCCCCTCGGCGGCCAGGTGCGCCAGCACGGCGATCGCCTGGATGGTCTTCCCGAGACCCATCTCGTCCCCGAGGATCACCTTGCGCTGCGCCAGCGCGAACCGCGCGCCGAATGCCTGGTAGCCGCGCAGGGAGACCCGGCGGTGCGCGTCGTCGAGGGGCTGGTTCCGCACCCGGTCGGCGATCTCGTCGGGCAGGAACCCCTCGGCGGCGGCCTCGTCCGACAGCCGCCCGGAGAGCTCGGCGAGCAGGCTGTAGTACTCGGCGGAACGGAGCTCGAAATCCACCTGGGCGGCGAGGTCCGACGAAGGTCCTCGCAGCAGGTCCACCGACGCCTGGGCCAGCAGTTCCGGCAGGTCCGCCCGCTCCGCCTCGCCCAGCAGCGACCGGATCGCGGCGACCGCCCGCACCGCGCGGGCCCTCTTCTCCTGGCCCGCCAGAAGCATCCGGACGCGTCCGGCGGCGGGCCGGGCGTCGGCGAGCAGCGGATCGAGCCGTTCCGACACCTCGGTGGCCCTGCCGACCGCGCGACGCGTGTCCGGGCCTGCCTCGACCAGTACGTGCAGGGCGACGACGAGCGCGGTGGTGCGCGGTTCCCACCGGTCCACGTCGACGTGCACCGCCACCGTCTCGTGCACGGCCTCCGAGAGCCGCCGCGCGGCCGCCAGCATCTGATCGACGGTGCGCTGCCCGACACCGGCGATCTGCCGCAACCGGTAGGGGCCCGCCGCGAGCACGTCGCCGACGGTGCGCAGCCCGCTCTTCTCGACGCTGCCGAGCCGCAACCGCCCTTCGGTGACGTCCTGCAACCGGGCGACGGGGATGGCCGCCAGCTCCCGCTGCACCGCCGCGTCGTGGATCGGCTTCAGCGCCGCCCGTACCGCGTCCACCGCCCTCGCGTGGTCGCCGACCACCGCCCGCGCCGCCTCGGCCAGTCGCGCTCCCCTCGCGACCACGTCCCGCTCGCCACGCCCCACGCTTCCCGCCCCTCTCCCGCCTCCCCGCATCCTCCCACCGCGGCCCCGGCCCTCGACGGCCGTTCCCCGCACCCGGCGGACCCCGACGCCTCGCCACCACCGTCCGCCGAGCCCGTCACAGCCCCCGTCCCTCCACCCCCGTCCCTCCCCCTCGCCCCCTCGCCCGTCGGCCCCCGGCCCACCGCCGAGCCCCCGCTCGACCCGTGGCCCGGAACACGGCAGGGGCCCGGCTCCGAAGAGCCGGGCCCCTGCGGGTGACGCGTCACCCGCTACACGTTGAAGCGGAACTCAGCCACAAAGCTTCGACCTGCGAAAATGCGCCGTCATCCAGCACCGATCCAACACGGGTGCCGCGACAACGTACGAGAAGAACCAAGACCGCAAACGCTAGCCGACAGCACCCGCACATGTATGAAGTCTGTGGGACTTCCATATATGTCGCCGTCCGCGGCCCGAAGGACCAACGACCCGGGAAGGCCGACTGAAACCACCGGTTGCATCTCGCTGTGAAGCGGGGCCGCCCATGACGCGGCCCCGCTCAGCCCGTGTACCGGCGGGCGGTCGACCGACATTGAAAGACCTCCAGGAGCCGTAGCGGGACTCGACCTCGATCGGCAGCACACGCCGTTCGCGCAGCACCCACGGCAGGGCAGCGGCCTCGGCGAAGGCCCGCAGGGACACGATGTCCCGCGGGACCGTGAGGGCCAGTTGCACGGTGTGGCGCAGCACGGGCGGCCGGCGCAGCCAGGTGAACCACAGCGTGTTGCGGATCCCGTGGCCCTGGCGCACTGTGGCGTCCCTGACGACCGACGGCTGATGACGGGCCGTCAAGTGTTCGGCGTAGGTCCGCCACCAGCCGGCGGCGGCGAGGTCACCGGCGAGATGCTTCTCCTCGCCGCCGAGCCACAGTCGGGGGTGGAAGCGCCCGCGGCCCTGAAGGCGTCGGCGCGCAGTACCGTCGCCGCGGCCAGGAAGGAGCCGAGTGCCGGTCCTGGGAGCCGACTCGGTCCTGGGTTCTCGCCCGCGGGTCAGGCGACGGTGTCGTCGGTCCCGGTGCCCGCAAGGCGGAGGTGGTGGTCACGGGCGAGGAGGAGGTAGCTGCTCGCGGTCCACGTATAGGCGCGGTCGCGCAGGCCGGTGCCGGTCAGGGCGTCGAAGTTCTCGGCGAACCCATGGGTCTCGCACAGGGCGCGGAAGCGGGCGCTGATGTCGTCCGCCAGCCGGAGGTGGCCGGCGCGGCGTAGGCCGTCCTCGACGAGGACGGTGGCGGGGGCCCAGATCGGGCCGCGCCAGTAGCCGTCGGCCAAGTAGTGCGGGGAGGTGGTCAGCTCGGTGGCGAGGCCGTACGGGGTCAGGTGGGCCTTGATGTGGTCGGCCAGCGCGCTGGTGACCTCGCCGGGCAGGTGCTCGCCCAGCGCGATGGGCATCAGGTCGAGGAGACTGGCGCTGCTCCAGGTCTCCCCGGTACCGGCCGAGCGCGCGACGAACCTCTCTCCGGTCCAGAGCTGGTCGAGCAGAGCCGTCTGGATCTCCTCGGCTACCCCCGTCCACCGGCTCGCCTCGTCCGGTCTGTCCAACTCTCGCGCCAACGCCGCGAGTTCGCGGAGCTGCAGGACGAGGAAGGCGGTGAGGTCCGCGGTGACGACCACCCGCCCGGGGTCGAAGGTGGTGGCGTTGTCCCACCCGCTGTCGTTGCCGTGCTGGTAGTAGGGCAGTTCGGCGCCGGGCGCGCGCCGCGCGGTGAGCCAGAAGCCGGTCCAGCGCTCCAGGCGCTCGTACACCTCGGTCAGTTCGGCCCGGCCCACAGGGGTCGGCAGACTGCGCCGCAGGTGGCCGAAGGCCCAGCCGTGGATGGGCGGCTTGACGAAGTTGTAGAGGACTTCGGAGTGGGTGACCGAGTCCGGCAGGGCGCCGCTCTCGTCCTGGTGGTCGAAGGGCAGGTGGAACTGGTCCCAGGCCAGCTCCGGCGCACCCGACGCCAAGGCGACGGCGTTGAAGCAGTGGTCCCAGCTCCAGACCTTGTCCATCCAGTGCTTGGACATCAGCACGCCCGGCCGGGTGACCAGGCCCTTCGCCGCCACGGTCGCCGACCAGACGACGTAGACGGCGAGTTCGGCGGCGGGGGTGGCTTCCGAACGCCAGGGCGCCACCGCGTCCACGAAAGCCGCGAACGCTCCCCGCGCGGCCGACGCGATGTCGTCGAAGGACGCCGAGGACGCGTAGGGCGGGCGAGCGGTGTCGAGTTCCTCGACCGCGACCTCCCAGCCGCCATCCGCCTCCGCTGTCACGGTGACACCGCGGTCGCTACCGCCCAGGGCCTGGTCTCCGGGCGTGTCCGCGAGGGTGCCGGACAGCACGGTGACCCGGTAGCGGCGGCCGGTCTCGTACGAGGTGAAGACGTGCGCGTTCGCGGCCGGGTCGTGGAAGAAGTACGTTCCGCTGAACGGGGTGAGAGTCCGTACGGCGGCGAGGACGCCGAAGTCCAGGCCGCCGCCCCTAAGGCGTACCGTGTCCGGGGCCTCATAGGCGAGCTCGACGCGCCCGCTCTCGCCGACCCAGCTGAGCAGGCCCGGTATCGCCTCGACGCGGGTCTCGGCCCGCCCGCCTCCCACCGGGTCCAGGGGGACCAGGCGCAGGACACCGTGCATGCCGTTCTGGTGCGAGACGAGGTGGAGGTCCTCGGCATACGTCTTCTCCGCGATCACGGGCGAGATGTCGAACCAGGATCCGTACGCGCTGAACGGGATGTCGTGGACGGAGAAGGCCGGGCCGGACAGTGCGGCGGTCATGTGGTGTGACTCGTTTCTCGATCAGGGGGTTCCGGCCGGCCGGCGCGGGAGAGCGCCGGTCGGCGTGGCGGGTCGGGGGACTCAGTCCTTGACGGCGCCGGCGGTCACACCGGCCGCCACATAGCGCTGGGCGAGGACGAGAATGACCGCGGCGGGCAGTGACGCCACGACGGCGGTGGCCATGATGGCGTTCCACTCCTGGTTGTTGTTGCCGATGTAGTGGTAGATGCCGAGCGTGATCGGCTCCTGGGCGCCGCCGTTGACCAGGGTGTTGGCGAAGACGAAGTCGGACCAGGACCACAGGAAGGCGAACAACGAGACCGTGACGACGGCGTTGCGGCTCATCGGCAGGACGATCGACCAGAAGGTCCGCAGGGCCCTCGCTCCGTCCATCTGCGCGGCCTGGAGCAGCTCGCCGGGAATGCCCGACATGAACGCGGTGAAGATCAGCACCGCGAAGGGGACGGCCAGAGTGGAGTCGGCGACGATCAGGCCGGGCACGGACTGGAGCAGGCCGAGCTGGAGGTAGATGGCGTAGAAGCCCATCGCCATGATGATCCCGGGGATCATCTGGGCGGCCAGCAGGACGAAGCTCAGCAGGCCGCCGCCGCGTGGACGCAGCTTGGCCAGGGCGTAGCCGGCGGGCGCGGCCAGGGCCACGGTCAGCACGACGGTACCGAGGGCGACCACGAGGCTGGTGCCGAGGTAAGGCAACTGCTCGTCAAGGACGGTGCGGTAGCCGGCCAGGGTGCCGTGGGTCGGGAACAGGTCCGGCGGGCTCTTGCGCATGTCCTGGTCGCGGGTGAGGGACACATTGATCATCCAGTAGACCGGGAAGAGCATGACCCCGGTCAGCAGCAGGCCGACGGCCGTCTTCCAGCCTGTCTTCGTGACAACGCCCGTTTTCATGACAGCGCCTGCTTTCGCTGGACTCGGACGTAGATCAGGCCGAACACCAGAGCCGCGACCACGAGCAGGTTGCCGACGGCCGCACCTGGGCCGAAGGCCGGCAGGAGATTGCCGAAGCCGAGCTGGTAGGACCAGGTGGCGAAGGTGGTCGACGAGTCCGCCGGGCCGCCCTTGGTCATGATCCAGATGATGTCGAAGACCTTGAGCGTGTAGACCAGGCCCAGCAGCAGGGTGATCGCGGACACCGGGCGCAGGAGCGGGAAGGTGATGCTCCAGAAGCGCCGCCAGGCGCCCGCGCCGTCGAGGGCGGCGGCCTCGTACAGCGATCCGGGGATGGACTGCAGACCGCTGTAGAGCACGACCAGGTTGAAGGGGACGCCGATCCAGATGTTCGCGATGATCACCGAGGCGAGCGACCAGGACGGCGAGGTCAGCCAGTTCACCGGCCCGATGCCGACGGCGTGCAGGACGGCGTTGACCACACCCGAGTCGCTGTTGAGCATCCACGACCAAGTGGAGGCGGAGACGATCAGCGGCAGCAGCCACGGGACCAGGAACAGGGCGCGGAGCGTGGCCGAGAGCCGGAAGTTCTGGTTGAAGAAGACCGCGAGGGCGAGCCCGACGGCGTACTGGAAGACCAGGCACACGGCGGTGAAGACCGCGGTATGCAGCAGGGCCGGCGCGAAGACCGGGTCGTCGAGGACCTGGCGGTAGTTCGCCAGGCCCGTGAACGGCGCGTCGCCCTGGACGAAGGAGCGGACGGTGTAGTCGCGCAGACTCAGGTCGAGGTTGCGGTAGAGCGGATAGGCGTAGAAGAGGGCGAGGTAGAGGGTGACCGGGGCGAGAAAGCCCCAGGCGGCCCACTGCGGGGAGGCCGGACGGCGCCGTTCTCGCGCGGGGGCCCGGGTCGGGGGGGCGGTGACCGCCCACCCGACCCGGTCGTGCGCGGACCGGCGGTCCGAGAACTGTTTCGTGTCGTTCATCTGTGGACCGCGAATCCCTGGTTACTTGACGGCCGACTGGGCCTCGGACAGCGCGTCCTTGGGCGACTTGGAGCCGCTGAGAGCGGCCTGGACGGCCTTCCACATCTGCTCGGAGATCTTCGGGTACTTGGTGCCCAGGTCGTCGCTGGTACGGCCCTTGGCCGCCCGGACCGCGTCGACCCACGGTTTCAGGTCGGCGTTCGCGGCCACCTGCTTGTCCTGGACCTCGCTGGTGGGGGCCACGTAGGACAGTGTGGTGTCGGTTTTGTAGAGGGCGTCGCCGCTGGTCAGGCAAGTGACCAGCTTCTGGGATGTGCCGTAGCGGGCGGAGTTCTTCTGGACCGGGATGGTCACGAACTCGCCACCGGTGGGGGCCGCGGCGTTGCCGCCCTCGGCGGCGGGGACGGGAATCACCCCGTAGTCGAAGCCGGCCTTCCTGGCGTTGGCGAGCTGCCAGGTGCCGTTCTCGCTGAACGCGTAGTCACCGCTGGCGAACTCCTGCCAGCTGGTGGTCTGGGTGTTGTTGAGCACCGAGTTCGGGGCGTAGCCCTTGTCGAGCCAGCCCTTCCACAGGGACAGTGCGGTGACGCCCTGCGCGGAGTCGAGTGCGGTGAGCTTCGCGCCCGAGCCCCAGAACCACGGCAGGAACTGGAAGCTGCCCTCCTCGGTACCGATCGCCGAGAAGGTGATTCCCTTCTTGCCCGCCTTCTTGACCTTCGCCAGCGCCGCCGTCAGCGACTCCCAGTCCTTGACCGAGGAGATGTCCACACCGGCCTTCTTCAGCACCTCCTTGTTGTAGTAGAGGGCCAGGGTGTTGGCGCCGATCGGTGTGCCGTAGGTCTTGCCGCCGGACTGGCCGGCCGCGAGCAGGTTGGCATCGGTCTTGGAGGTGTCCAGCTTGTTGTCGTCGGTCGTGGTGAGCACACCCGCCTCGGCGAGGGTCGACACCACCGGATTGTCGACGATGAGGACGTCCGGGGAGTTGCCCTGCTGGGCCGCCAGCAGGGTCTTGTTGGCCAGGTCGCTGGTGTCGAAGCCCGTCCGCTTGATCTTCACGCCCGCCTTCGTGCCGCACTGGTCCAGCAGCTTCGCCCAGTCCGAGCCTTTGGCGAACTGCGGGTACGGGTCCCAGACCGTGTACGTGCCGCTGACGGCGTCCTTCGATCCGGAGCTGCCCGAGCCGGAGGAGCAGGCGCTGGCGCTGACGGCCACGGCCAGGGCGGTCAGGGCCACGGCGGTCAGACGGCGTTGTCTGGAGGTGCTGTGCATGGCAGGTCCTTCGCTTTTTGGCACGGGCGTGTTGTGAGAGGGATGACGGGGGAAGGCCGGAGCACGCCGAACGGCGTCTGTGAAGGATGCGGGTGCTCGGTGCGCTGGAACGGAGATGCCCGTGAGTCGTGGTGGGCGGTGCGCCCGTGGGCCGTGGTCGGGAGTGCGGTGGGGTCGGGAGGCCGGAGTCTTCGGCCTCAGGAGGTACCGAAGACGGGCCCGGTACTGGCCCGCAGGGAGATCGGCGGTGCGAGCAGGTGGTTCCGGGCCGAAGCCCCGGGGTCGTCCAACCGCTCGACGAGGAGGTCGACGGCGAGACGGCCCATCTGCTCCGCCGGTACGTCGGCGGCGGTGAGCTGCGGTGTCACCGTCTCCGCCCACCGGCCGGCGACGACCCCGGTGACGGAGAAGTCGCGCGGCATATGACGGCCCGCCTGGGCGAGCCCCCGGTAGAGACCGCCGAGCGCGGCCTCGTTCAGCGTGACCAGCCCCGTGGTGGCCGGGTCGTCCCGCAGGATCCGTTCCAGGCACGCTTGCCCCGAGGCGGCGTCGTCCCCGCAGTTGTACGTCCGCACGGTCAGCCCGCGTTCGGCAGCGGCCTTGGTGAAGCCGTCCAGGCCACGGTGCGCGGACTCGTATCCGGCCCGCATCAGTTGCTCGGGACGGTTGACGAAGGCGACCCTGCGGTGGCCGAGGTCCGCCAGGTGGTGGACGCACGCCTCCACCAGCGCGGTGTGGTCCAGGCCCACCCACCAGCCGCCCTCCGGGTTGGCGGTGCGGCCGATGGCGACGGAGGGGAAGCCCAGCTCGGCCAGGTGGTCGACCCGGTCGTCCGCGAGCCTGATCTCCATGAGGATCGCGCCGTCGACGCGCCGTTCCCCCAGCAGCCGCTGGAAGGAACGGTCGCTGTCCACGCCGCTGGGAGACAGCAGCACGTCGTAGTCGTAGGCCGCGGCGGCCTCGACCACGCTGCCGATGAAGTCCAGCTGCATGCCGGTGTAGTGGTTGCCGGCCGGCGGGAAGACCAGGCCGATCGTGCTGGTCCGGCCGTTGGCCAGGGCGCGGGCACTGGCGTTCGGGCGGTAGCCCAACTCGTCGATGACCTGCTGGATCTTCCGGCGGGTGTCGTCCGAGACCGGGCGCTTGCCGCTCAGCGCGTAGGACACGGTGCTCCGCGAGACACCGGCCCGCCGGGCGATCTCACCGATGTTCACGGAGAACTCCTTCTTCGAACCGGTTCGAGAACCAGCCCGGTCGTCGAACCGGTTCGCGTGAAGTGAAGTTAGGAACAAGCCGGACGGCTGTCAATACCCGGCACGACACTTCTTGCAAAAGCACGACAACCCCAACACCGCATGAATTGCGCTGACTTCGCTTGTGTCAGAGGTGTTGCTGCGAGATTGCCTCGGTGCTAGCTTCCTGCGAACCGGTTCGACGTAGTGATCCTTCCGGCGGCGGGGGCCCATCCCGCACGCTCCCTGGAACGCGGGGCGCCGCCATCTGGCTAAGCCCTTCACCGCGGGGGCGTACGCAATCGAACCGATTCGACAACGCGTCACCTCGGATCCTCCTCACCGGCAACGGCATGCGGACCAGCAGCCGGGGGCCGAGGCGGGCCGACCGGGACCCGTCACTCAATGGATCGAGGACACACTCCATGCCATCCGCTGACAGATCAGCCCGGCGCCGGCCCCCGGCCGCCGCGGCGCTGGCCCTCTGCGCGAGCCTGCTGGCCACGCCGGCCGTCCCCGCACAGGCGGCCGACACGCCCCAGCCCACGGCCCACTACACCTTCGACAAGGACGACCTCGCGTCCGGGAAGATCAGCGACAGCTCCGGCAACGGCCTGACGGCGACCCTGGTCAACGCCTCCAACGCGCAGTCCGTCGAGGGCGCGAGCGGCGGCAAGGCGCTGTTCCTGCCCGGCGGTTCGCCCACCTCCGACGGCTCGTACGTCCGCCTGCCCCGTGACGTGGTCGGCGACGCGAGCAACTTGACGGTCTCGGCCCGCGTGAAGTGGAGCGACGACAAGTCGGCCTGGCAGCGGATCTTCGACCTGGGCACCGACACCAACAAGTACCTCTTCACCACCCCCTCCAACGGCGGGGTGCTGCGCACCGCCGTGACCACAGGCGGAGGGGGCGCGGAGGCACGGGTCTCCGGGTACGCGGCGCTGCCCGCCGACGGCTGGCGGACGGTCACTGTCACCCTGGACACCGCCGCCGGACGCCTGACGACCTACCTCGACGGCGTGGCGGTCTCCTTCGCCGCGACGAGCGTCAAGGCCAGCGAGCTGCTGGGCGGTTCGGCCGCGGCCGCCGGCTACATCGGCAAGTCCTTCTACTCGGATCCGCTGCTCAAGGGCGCGATCGACGACTTCACGGTGTGGCACTCGGCACTGAGCGCCGAACAGGTGGCGGGCATGGCCGGCGACGTTCCCACGCTCCAGGCACTGTCACAGACGTCCTTCGAGGGCCGCACCACCACCGGGACGGCCCCCTCCCTGCCAGCATCGGTCCGCTCCTCCTACTCGGACGGCTACGACCGTGACACGCCGATCGTCTGGGACGCCGTACCGGCCGAGAAGTACGCCCGGCCAGGCACGTTCACGGTGGCGGGCACAGCGGCTGGACGCACGGTGCAGGCGACCGTCACCGTGGTCCGCGAGGGACAGCTCACCGTCGACCTCGGCTCGGACACCGGCCCGTTCCACGGCGGCGCCTCCGGCAGCCTCTACGGCGTGTACGGGCCGGACGTCCCCACCAACAACCTCATCGAGGGCATGGGCCTGCGCACGGTCTCCACGAAGGCGCAGGACGGCCCGCAGCACCCGGGTGCCGACGCGCTGGAAGTGGTGAAGCCGCTGGCCGACTCCACCGACGGTGACGTGTACATCTACATGACGGACATCCACCGCGGGTTCCCGTACGAGTGGCCGGGCGACACCCCGGCGGAGAAACTCAAGCTCTACGAGGAGAAGATCGCCAAGCAGGTCGACCAAGTCCTCCAGTTGCCGAAGCAGTACCAGGACAACATCGTCTTCGTGCCGTTCAACGAGCCCGAGGGCAACATGTTCGGCACCGGCAACTGGAGCTACGACAAGGTCAGCTGGCTCGACGATCCCAAGGACTTCTTCGCCGCCTGGGACTCCGCCTACAAGCTCATCAAGGGCAAGATGCCCGACGCCCGCATCGCCGGCCCCAACACCAGCGTCCTGTACGACCAGGTGAAGGGCTTCCTCACGCACACCCTGGCCGTCGGCACCCTCCCGGACGTCATCACCTGGCACGAGCTGAGCCACCCGGAGGCGGTGCGCGAGAGCGTCGCCAAGTACCGGGAGTGGGAAAAGGACCTGTTCAAGGGCACCGACCGGGAGGGCACCCAACTCCCCGTCAACATCAACGAGTACGCCTTCAACTACCACACCTCGGTGCCCGGCCAGATGATCCAGTGGGTCTCCGCGATCGAAGAGTCCAAGGTGGACGCCGACATCGCGTACTGGAACATCGACGGCAACCTCTCCGACTCCGCCGTGCAGTCCAACCGCGGCAACGGCCAGTGGTGGCTGCTCAACTCGTACGCGTCGATGAGCGGTCACACGGTGGCGGTGACCCCGCCGTTCCCGGGTGAGAACTACACCATGCAGGGCGTGGCCACGCTCGACGAGAAGAAGAAGCAGGCGCGGCTGCTCTTCGGTGGCTCCACCGGCGAGGGCCACATCGCCTTCGCCGGCGTCCCGAAGAAGGTCTTCGGCAAGACCGTCCACGCCTGGGTGCGCGAGATCGACTGGAGCGGGCAGGTCGGCGACAACTCCGGCCCGAAGCTGCTCACGGAGACGAACCTCCAGGTCGGTGCCGACGGCACGGTCGTCGTGGACTTCGGCGACGGCACTCTGCCGGCGCTCAAGGAATCATCGGCGTACGAGATCGTCCTCAGCCCGGCCGGGAAGGCGAAGGCCACGCAGTCCGCGCCGGTACGCTGGCAGGGTTCGTACGAGGCGGAGGAAGTGGCCCACACCGGGTCCGGCTACTCCAAGAACGGCCCCGAGGGCTCGACGAGCGACGTCTCGAAGTTCTACACCTCCGGCGGCTACGACGTGGGCGGCCTGCGCACCGGCTCGGACGTCACGCTCGACTTCAGCGTGGACGTGCCCAAGGACGGCACCTACGACCTGAGCGTCTTCGCCAACTCCCTCAACACCTACGACAAGGTTAAGGAACAAGGCCCCACCAACGTCTTCCTGCGGGTGGACGGACAGGCGGACAGCGAAAAGGAGCTGTACCTGCCGCTCGGCTACAAGTGGCTGGTGTGGGACCACACCGACACCAAGGTCCATCTCACCAAGGGCAAGCACACCCTGACGCTCGCCGCGCAGAGCCTCGACGGCAAGGGCGCCACCAAGGGCGACGCGATCGTCGACCGCCTCACCCTGTCCCTGCCGAACGCCTCCGCCGGCACTCAGGTGTACGAGGGTGAACTGGCCTGGCTCGGCGGCGGGGCTCGTCCCGTCTATGACCTGCCCAAGCGTGCGGCCACCGGATCGGGCGCGGCCCGGCTCCCGAAGAACGGGACGGCTACCTTCTGGGTCTACTCCGCCGCCGACCGCGCGGCCATCCTCCGCGTCGACACCCTCGGCGACTCGGATGCCCGCGTCTTCGTCAACGGACACGACGTGCTGCGGCTGTCCAAGGACAAGCGCGCGGTGGCGGTCTCCCTCTCGGGCGGCCTCAACAAGGTGACGGTGATCGGCCGTTCCGGCGCCACCCTCGTCGACCGCCTGACGGTCACCGCGACCGACGGCGCCCTCAAGACACGGACGTACGAGGCACAGGACGCCAAGCTCACCGGCTCGGCCTCCCTGACCCCGCTGTCCCTCGCCACCGACGGCACGGCGATCACCGGGATCGGCGGCGCCCCGGGCAACGACAACTCCGCCACGTTCACCGTCGCCGCGGACAGGGCCGGCCTGTACGCGCTGCGCGTCCGCTACTCCAACCCCGAGCAGTCCGAGGCCACTCACTACAACCCGGACCCTCTCGCCCGCCACGCCGACATATCCGTCAACGGCGGCGCGATCCGGCGGGTCACCTTCCCGCACACCTTCCACCAGAACGACTTCTGGGAACTGACCGTCCCGGTCCAACTCAAGAAGGGACAGAACACGCTCGCCTTCCGCTCCGAGGAACTGCCCGACTTCGACGGCACGACCTACGCCTCGGACACCTTCCCCGGCGTACTGCTCCGCTCGCGGTACGCCCCGCTGATCGACCGGATCGCGGTGGCGCCGTACGCGAAGGGGGTGCGATGAGGCCGGCACCGGTGGCGAGGTGACGCGCGCGAAGACCGGGTAGCGGGGCACCGCCTCTCACCCGCCGCCCGCCAGGGCGCGCCCACCCCGCCATTGGTGCCGCGAGCAGGCGCCCGGGTCCGTCAGGCCGACGGACCCGGGCGCTTCGCTGTACGAAGCCGGCTCCGGCCCGGTCTACGACGCCGTCGCCCACCACCGACGACTCGCGCCGACAGCGGGGTCCGGCACCCTTCGGCCGCTTCGCCGCGAACGCCGTCGTACACAGGGCCTCGGCCCCTTCCTGACGCCGCCGCGTCTACGGGACCCCGCCAAGTACCGGAGTCCGGCCGAGGCGAAGAAGAAGTGGGATCCGGCCAACCCCTTCCGCCCTGACAACAACATCGAGCCGACGCGAGAGGCGGACGTCCCGTGACCGATCAGGAGGATCCACGCATACACGGGCCAGAGGGCAACTTTCCGATCTTCCGCAAACAGCGCACGCCGCCTCGTCCGCGATCCGCCACTCGCTCACAGCGGCCAAGCGGCCAGAAGATCGCCGGGACCATAGACAGCATCGAGCCCCGAACAGTCGACCCCGCTGCGCGAGACCGCCACGACCGGAACGGGTTCATCGGTGAGGGCGCCCCGGTGCCGATGGAGAGCCGCCAGGTCGTGCCGGTCGAAGGGTGCCTGCTCCAGCCACTTGATGGAGCCGACGAAGAACAGCTCCTTGGCAATGGGGGCGCGGTCCGCCCCGACGATGTCGATCTCGACGTCGTTGGTGCGGGTCCAGTACCCGCCCACTGCGGGGGCCGCGGGCAGCCGGTCGTCGGGCAGGATCCGCGCCAGGGCCTCACGGACAAGGGGCTCGACGGCCCGTCCGCGCCAGCTGGTCCAGTTCTCCCGGATCCGCGACAAGGTCAAATCGCCCCGCCCTCTCTCGATCTCCTCCATGGACGGGCCGAGCAGGTGCAGCCAGAACCGCAGGTAGGGATCTGTCACCCGGTAGCGGCGGTCCTTCGACGGACGCAGCGATACGGGCAGCTCCCCAGCGACGATCCGCTTGTCCATGAGCAGCTCCAGCGCTCGCTGCAGTGGCGTCGCCCCGATCCCGCCGGCCGCACGGGCGATGTTGGTGAAGGTCCGCTCGCCGCTGCCGATAGCCGCCAGCACCGTACGTGCCTGAGCCTGCGGGGGGAATCCGGCCGCCAGCGAGCGCTCGGCCGACACGAGCAGGGCCGAGACCGGGTCGCTCAGCGCCTCGCCGAGGAAGTCCCACAGCCCTGCACCACGCGGCCACTCCGCGCAGATCAGCGGCAGCCCACCCGTGACCAGCGCGGCGTCGAAGGCTTCCGCCGGTTCCAGTCCGAGCATGTGCCCCACCTCGGCGGGGTTGAGCGGTCCCAGCACCATCTCCCGGCCGCGCTGATGGAAGGGCCGCCCGTAGCTGTTCAATGCCTCCATCATCGGCAGATCGGAGCCGATGAGGACCAGCAGCACCGGCTTGGTTTCCAGCACCCGATCCCAGGCCCGCTGCAGCATCCCCTCAAAGGTCCCGTCGGCATCCATCAGATACGGCACCTCGTCGATTACCAGCACGCTCACCCGGTCAGCGGGCAGCGCCGCGGCGAGTACATCGAACGCGGCGTCCCAACTCTCCGGCCGCGCGGCGGCCACCAGCCCCGCCAACGGCAACGTCGACGACTGAGCATCCCGAGCCAGCCGTGCCAGATCACCCCTGAGGGACGCACCAGTCGCCGCGTAGAACAGGAACGGGACTCCGGAGTGCTCCGCGAACCGCTCGACCAGTCGCGACTTGCCCACTCGGCGCCGCCCGCGCAACATCACGCACCGACCGGGCCGCTCCCCGCCGACCCCTGCCGCCACCTTCTGCAGCTCGCGGTCCAACGTCGCCAGCTCCTGCCGGCGGCCTACAAAATCAGCCACGCCTGCCGACCTCCGCGCGCGAGACTAACGACAATGTTAGCAACATAAATGTTAGCCTGACCCACTTCGCCAGGTGTAGCTCACGGTCACGAATCGTGGCCCCGCGCCCCCTCGGACCGTGGAGTGCCGGACGGTCACGCCAAGTAGGGCCCGAAGACCGGCACCACGGGGCCGCAGGAAGGGAGCACTCCCGGCGTGACGTTGCTTGCCCCGACGGTACGCGCGCCCGAGGGTGTACACGCGTTCGCAGGCATCCGGCACGAATCCAGCACAGTACGGACATGAGGGGTGATGACAGATGACGAGAGGTCAGAAAATCCAGCACCTATCCAGCACGGTAAAAATCCAGGGGCCTGACCCCGGAGAGTCAGACCCCAATCGACCTGCACGTTTGCCAGATCAGCGAAGTGGTGTTGGGCCACCCGCTACACGTTGAAGCGGAACTCCACCACGTCGCCGTCCTGCATGACGTAGTCCTTGCCTTCCATGCGGGCCTTGCCCTTGGCGCGGGCCTCGGCGACCGAGCCGGTCTCCACCAGGTCGGCGAAGGAGATGACCTCCGCCTTGATGAAGCCCTTCTGGAAGTCGGTGTGGATGACGCCGGCGGCCTCGGGCGCGGTGGCGCCCTTCTTGATGGTCCAGGCGCGGGACTCCTTGGGACCTGCCGTGAGGTAGGTCTGGAGGCCGAGGGTGTTGAAGCCGACGCGGGCGAGGGTGGCGAGGCCGGGCTCCTCGGCGCCGACCGACTCCAGCAGCTCCATCGCGTCCTCCTCGTCCAGCTCGGCGAGATCCTGCTCCAGCTTGGCGTTGAGGAAGATCGCCTCGGCCGGGGCGACCAGCGCGCTCTGCTCGGCCTTGAAGTCCTCGTCGACCAGTTCGTCCTCGTCGACGTTGAAGACGTACAGGAACGGCTTGGTGGTGAGCAGGTGCAGGTCGTGCAGGAGCTCCTCGCGCCCGGAGCCCTGGACGATGCCCGCCGAGAAGAGGGTGTCGCCCTTCTCCAGGATCGCCTGCGCCGCCTCGACCGCCGCGACCTTCGCCGCGACCTCCTTCTTGATCCGCGATTCCTTCTGGAGACGCGGCAGGACCTTCTCGATCGTCTGGAGGTCCGCGAGGATCAGCTCGGTGTTGATCGTCTCGATGTCGTCCTTGGGCGAGACCTTGCCGTCGACGTGGACGACGTTCTCGTCCTTGAAGGCGCGGATGACCTGGCAGATCGCGTCGGACTCGCGGATGTTCGCCAGGAACTTGTTGCCCAGGCCCTCACCCTCGCTCGCGCCGCGGACGATGCCGGCGATGTCGACGAAGTCGACGGTCGCCGGGAGGATCCGCTGCGAGGAGAAGATCTCGGCCAGCTTCGTGAGGCGGGCGTCCGGCACGCCGACCACGCCGACGTTCGGCTCGATCGTGGCGAACGGGTAGTTGGCCGCCAGCACGTCGTTCTTGGTCAGGGCGTTGAACAGGGTCGACTTGCCGACATTCGGCAGACCGACGATTCCGATCGTGAGCGACACGTTGCGACTTCCCGTGGTGAGAGGGCCGGAAGGCCAGTTCCCGGAGTGAGAGGGCCAGGGGGCCAGAGAGCTGACCGATCCACCAGTTTACGGCGTGCCCGGCGCCGCCCCGGCGGACCGGTCGAACGCATGGCCAAGCTCCGCCGCCCGGCGTGTCCGACACCCGATTCGGCACATAAACCGACCTAAGTTGGTCCTGTGGAGCAACACAGGACGCGCCCCCCGGCCCCAGGCACCCGCCGCGACATGCCGCCCCTGCCGCCCCAGGCGGGCCGGGAGGCAGGCGGCCGGGGGCCGGGCGACCGGGAGCCGGGCCGCAAGCAGCCCCGCCCGGCGGGTGGCCCGGCCAGGCCCGGCGGGCCGCGTTCCGGCGGACCCCGTCCCGTCCCCGCCGGGCGACGGCCCGCACCGCCGCAGGAACGGCCGGCGCGGACGGCGGGCGGGCTGCCGAACCCGCGGCTCACCGGGCTCGGCGGCGGACTGTTCAGCGGGGTGCTGATGTTCGCGATCGGCTGCCTGGACCAACTGCTGTTCGGCGCCTCGCTGACGGTGTACAGCGTGCTGTTCCTGCCGGTGTGCCTGCTGACCGCGCTGTGGGTGCGCGCAGGCGACCTGCTGTCCGCGCCGGTCGTCGTGCCGATCGCCTTCGCCGTGGGGCTGCTGCCCGTGTCCGAGGGCGGGAACGGCGTCGGGGCGCGGCTGATGGGGCTGGTGACGGCGCTGGCCACCCAGGTCGGCTGGCTGTACGCCGGGACGCTCGTGGCGGCGGCCGCGATCCTGGCCCGGGGCCTGCGCCGAGCGGCGGCCCGCCGCCGGACGACGCACCACCGCTAGCCCGGCCCAGCGCCACTGCCACCGCCGCTGACGGCGACGAACGGAACCGACGGCCGAGCGCAACCACCGTCGACCGCAGCCTCACCTGGCTGCCGGCTGCCCCGTCGCCCGGGCCGGCGCACCGACGGGCGGCCGGGCCGGCCATGGCCGGCTGGGGTCTTCGCCGGCCGGGCTATTCGGCCTTCGCCGCTCGCATCGCCGCTCCCACGATGCCCGCGTTGTTCTGCAGTTCGGCCGGCACGATCTCCGCGCGGATGCCCTCGATGAGGTGCAGGAACTTGTCGGCCTTGCGGCTGACGCCGCCGCCGATGATGAACAGCTCGGGCGAGAAGAGCATCTCGACGTGGGCGAGGTACTTCGTGACGCGGCGGGCCCAGTGCTCCCAGGTCAGCTCGCCGTCCTCCTTGGCCTTGCTGGAGGCGCGCTTCTCGGCGTCGTGCCCGTGCAGCTCCAGGTGGCCGAGCTCGGTGTTGGGGACGAGGACGCCGTCGACGAAGACGGCGCTGCCGATGCCCGTGCCGAACGTCAGGAGGATCACCGTGCCGCTGCGGTCGCGGCCGGCGCCGAAGGACACCTCGGCGACGCCCGCCGCGTCCGCGTCGTTGACCACCGTCACCGGCAGTCCGCCCAGCCGCTCGCTGAAGAGGGCACGCGCGTCCGTGTCGATCCAGCTCTTGTCGACGTTGGCCGCCGTGCGGATCGTCGAACCGCCGGTGACCACGCCCGGGAAGGTCAGGCCGACCGGTCCCGTCCACGCGAAGTGCTCGACGACCTGCCGCACACCGTCGGCCACGCCCTCGGGCGTGGCCGGGTGCGGGGTGAGTACTTTGTGCCGCTCCTGAGCCAGGTCGCCCTTGTCCAAATCCACCGGGGCGCCCTTGATCCCGGAGCCGCCGATGTCCACGCCGAAGATCTGCATGGCCCTACGTTACGACGGCCGACGGACCGTCACCCGGCCGAGGTGCCGGTCAGCTGTCCGCCGGACCGGACGCCGCGTCCGACGCCGTCCCGGACGCCGCACCACGGCCGCCCCGCTCGGCCACCAGCGCCGCCGCCTCCTCGCGCAGGTCGCGGCGGAGCTCCTTCGGCAGCGAGAAGGTGATGTGCTCCTCGGCCGCCTTGACGAGCTCCACGTCGCCGTAGCCGCGCTCGGTCAGCCAGGCCAGGACCTCCTCGACGAGGACCTCGGGGACGGACGCGCCGGAGGTGACGCCCACCGTGGTCACGCCCTCCAGCCACGCCTCGTCGATCTCGCTCGCGAAGTCGACCAGGTAGGCCTCGCGGGAGCCGGCCAGCTTGGCGACCTCGACGAGCCGCTTGGAGTTGGAGGAGTTGCGGGAACCGACGACGATCACCAGCTCCGCCTCCGCGCCCATCTGCTTCACCGCGAGCTGACGGTTCTGCGTGGCGTAGCAGATGTCGTCGCTGGGCGGCGAGATGAGCTGCGGGAACTTCTCCTTGAGGGCGTCGACCGTCTCCATGGTCTCGTCGACCGAGAGGGTGGTCTGGGAGAGCCACACGATCTTCGACGGATCGCGGACCTCCACCTTGGCGACGTCCTCGGGACCGTCGACGAGCTGGATGTGGTCGGGGGCCTCGCCGGAGGTGCCGATGACCTCTTCGTGGCCCTCGTGCCCGATCAGGAGGATGTCGTAGTCCTCGTTGGCGAACCGGACGGCTTCCTTGTGGACCTTGGTGACCAGGGGGCAGGTCGCGTCGATGGTGGCCAGCCGCCCGCGGGCGGCCTCCTCGTGGACGACGGGGGCGACGCCGTGCGCGGAGAACATGACGATGTTGCCCGGCGGGACCTCCTCCGTCCGTTCGACGAAGACGGCGCCCTTCCGCTCCAGGGTCTGCACGACGTACTTGTTGTGGACGATCTCGTGCCGGACGTAGACCGGCGCCCCGTACTGCTCCAGGGCCTTCTCGACGGCGATCACGGCACGGTCGACGCCCGCGCAGTAACCCCGGGGGGCGGCGAGCAGGACACGGCGGCGGCCAGGCGAAGCAGTCATGCGTCCCATCGTAAGGCCGCGCCCGAGGGGTCGGAGATCACCGCATTGGGGAGACTGGGGGGACCGGCCGTGAGCCGAGGGGGGTGGCCAGGACCCGACGCGCGCGGAGGCACTGATGTCCGACCTCACCGGCACCGGCACGCAGGACCGTTCGGCCCGGGAGGGGCACGCACACCTGCGGCGCAGCCTGCGCTTCCGCGACCTGGTCGTCTACGGGCTGCTGTTCATCGCGCCGATGGCGCCGGTCGGCATCTTCGGGACGCTGGACGCGAAGTCGCACGGGGCGGTGGCGCTGGTCTACGTCGTGGCGACGGTCGCCATGGCGTTCACCGCCTTCAGTTACGCGCAGATGGTGCGGGTGGTCCCCCAGGCGGGCTCGGTGTTCGCGTACGCGCGCGTGGCGCTCGGGGAGAAGGCGGGGTTCGTGGCGGGCTGGATGGCGCTGCTGGACTACGTCCTCATCCCGGCCGTGGCGTACCTGTTCTCCGGCATCGCGATGAACGCGCTGGTCCCGGAGGTCTCCCGGTGGGCGTGGACGGCGCTCGCGGTCGTGATCACCACCCTGCTCAACCTGTGGGGGGTCCGGGCGGCGGCCCGGGTGGGCTTCCTGGTACTGGCGCTGGAGATCGTCGTCCTGGTCGTCTTCGTGGTGTCCGCGCTGGTCGTCCTCGCGCGTGACGGCGCGGAGCGCGGCTGGCTGTCGCCGCTGAGCGGAGACGGCTCGCAGGGGGCGTTCGCGCTGTCCGCGGTGATCGGCGCGGTGTCGGTGGCCGTCCTGTCCTATCTGGGCTTCGACGCGATCGCGAGCTTCGCGGAGGAGGTCACCGGGGGTTCGGAGAAGGTCGCGCGGGCCCTGCTGTTCTGTCTGGCGGTGGCCGGCCTGCTGTTCGTGGCGCAGACGTACCTGGTCGCGCTGCTGGAGCCGGTGTCGTCCGCCGAGCTGGCCGCCGACCCCGGCAGGCAGGGGTCGGCGTTCTACGACGCCGTGGACGTGTCCGTCGGCACCTGGCTGCACGATCTGGTGGCGGTCAGCAAGGCGATCGGCGCCGCGTTCGCCGCCCTGGCCGGACAGGCGGCGGCCGGCCGGCTGCTGTTCGCCATGGGCCGTGAGCGGCGGCTGCCGCGGGTGCTGGCCCGTACGGACGGGGGCGTGCCGCGGGTCGCGCTGCTGTGCTCGGCCGTCGTCACGACGGTCGCGGCGGTGTGGGCGGCGCGACGCGACGACGGGATGGATCACCTGGTGTCGGTGGTCGACATCGGCGCGCTGACGGCGTTCACCCTGCTGCACGCGAGCGTGGTGGGGTGGTTCGCGGTGCGGCGGGCGGGCGGGCCGGTGGTGTGGTGGCGGCATGTGCTGGTGCCGTCGGCGGGGGCCGCGATCACGATCGCGGTGATCGCGGAGGCGTCGGCCGCGGCACAGGTGGTGGGCCTCGTCTGGCTCGCGGTGGGGGCCGTCGTGCTGGTCGCGCAGCGCGGACGGTCCGGGGCCGCCGCGTAGGCCGGACACGGCCTCGGGGCGTGCTGCCGGCCCGCCGGCCGTTTCCGCCGGTCCCGGCCCCTGCTCGCCGTGGGGGCGGGACCCCCGGATTGTCGGTGGCGGCCGATACGCTCGGGCGCATGGCTGTGAACACGTCCGCGGACGCCCCGCTGCCCGTCGGCGAGGTCTCGCGGCTCATCGGAAGCTGGATCGACCGGCTCGGCGCGGTGTGGGTCGAGGGGCAGATCACCCAGTTGTCCCGGCGCCCGGGCGCCGGCGTGGTGTTCCTGACCCTGCGGGACCCGTCGCACGACATCTCGGTGAGCGTGACCTGCTACCGGCAGGTGTTCGACGCGGTCGCGGACGTCGTCGGGGAGGGCGCGCGGGTCGTCGTCCACGCGAAGCCGGAGTGGTACGCGCCGCGCGGCCAGCTGTCGCTGCGAGCCGTCGAGATAAGGCCGGTGGGGGTCGGCGAGCTGCTGGCGCGGCTGGAGCAGCTGAAGAAGTCGCTGGCCGCGGAGGGGCTCTTCGCCCCCGCGCGGAAGAAGCCGCTGCCCTTCCTGCCGCAGCTCATCGGGCTGGTGTGCGGGCGGGCCTCGGCCGCAGAGCGGGACGTCCTGGAGAACGCCCGGCACCGCTGGCCCGCGGTCCGCTTCGAGGTGCGCAACGTCGCCGTCCAGGGTGTGCACGCGGTGACGCAGGTCGTCCAGGCGGTGAAGGAGCTGGACGGCCTGGACGACGTGGACGTGATCATCGTCGCGCGCGGCGGCGGCAGCGTGGAGGACCTGCTGCCGTTCTCCGACGAACAGCTGGTCAGGGCGGTCGCGGCCTGCCGTACGCCGGTCGTCTCGGCGATCGGGCACGAGCCGGACAACCCGCTGCTCGACCATGTCGCCGACCTGCGGGCCTCGACGCCGACCGACGCCGCGAAGAAGGTCGTGCCGGACGTCGGCGAGGAGCTGGAGCGGGTGCGGATGCTGCGCGGGCGGGCGCGGCGCTGTGCGCAGGCGTTCCTGGAGCGGGAGGAGCGCGGGCTCGCCCACGCCCTCGCGCGGCCCGCGATACAGGATCCGCACCGGATGATCGACGAGCGGGCCGATCAGGTCTCCTCGCTCGTCGACCGTGCGCGGCGCACGGTCGGGCACCTCCTGGACCGCGCCGACTCCGAACTCACCCACACGCACGCGCGCGTGGTGGCGCTCTCGCCGGCCGCGACGCTGCAGCGCGGCTACGCGGTGCTGCAGCGGGCCGACGGGCACGTGGTCCGGGATCCGGCCGAGGTGTCGGCCGCCGAGACACTGCGCGCACGGGTGGCCGAGGGCGAGTTCACCGTTCGGGTCGACGACGACCGGGACCACGACGCCGACGACCAGGCAGCAACGACCACGACGACCACGGGAATGGATGCATGACGAGCAAGACGGACGAGGCGCTCGGGTACGAGCAGGCCCGCGACGAGCTGATCGAGGTCGTACGGCGGCTGGAGGCGGGGGGCACCACGCTGGAGGAGTCCCTCGCCCTCTGGGAGCGCGGTGAGGAGCTGGCCAAGGTGTGCCGGCGCTGGCTGGAGGGCGCCCGGGCCCGGCTGGACGCGGCACTGGCCGAGGAGGAGAAGGCGCAGGACGGGGAGTGAGCCGACGCACCCCGACCGGCGGTGGGTGCGTACGGGCGTGACGCAGCGGGCCCGGTGGAGCCGGGCGGCGTGAGGGAGCGGGCCCGGTGGAGCCGGAGGGCGTGACGCAGCGGGCCCGGTGAGCAGGCGTGCGGGGGACAGCGGGTCCGGTCAGCAGGCGTGCGGGGGACAGCGGGTCCGGTGCACAGGGCCGGTAGGGCCGGTGGGGTGCAGCGATCCTGTGAAGCGGATCACGGCGCTCCTCTATTTGTTGAACTTTGAACCTTCCCGGCGTACTGTCAGTGCCGTCAGCCTATCCGGACCGCGGTCCGGTACGGGATCCGGACGCCACCCCCCGAGGAAGTCCCCGCATGTCTCTCGTTCTCGACCCCGCCGCCCAGGACCTGCTGTTCCGCGAGGCGCGCACCGCGAACACCTTCACCGACGAGCCGGTGACCGACGAGCAGGTCCAGGCGATCTACGACCTGGTCAAGTACGGGCCGACGGCGTTCAACCAGACCCCGCTGCGCATCACCCTGGTCCGCTCCGCCGAGGCCCGCGAGCGCCTGGTGCAGCACATGGCCGAGGGCAACCGGTCCAAGACCGCCACCGCCCCGCTGGTCGCGATCCTCTCCGCGGACAACGAGTTCCACGAGGAGCTGCCGACGCTCTTCCCCGCCTTCCCGCAGGCCAAGGACCTGTTCTTCAGCGAGCGCCCCGTCCGCGAGGGCGCGGCCGCGCTGAACGCCGCCCTCCAGGCCGCCTACTTCATCATCGGCGTCCGCGCCGCCGGCCTCGCCGCCGGACCGATGACCGGCGTGGACCTCGAAGGCGTCCGCAAGGAGTTCCTGGACGACGACCACACCCCGCTGATGGTCGTCAACATCGGCAAGCCGGGCGAGAACGCCTCCTACCCGCGCTCCCCGCGCCTGGCGTACGACCAGGTCGTCACCACCGTCTGAGAACGGTCATCCGTGAGGAGGCCCCCGGCGCGCCCGCCGGGGGCCTCCTCACGTGCCGCCTCACTCGTCCCACCCGGCGTCCCGTCCGTCACCGCGGGAATCCCCTCACTGCCGGGGCGCTCAGGCCAGCTTCAGCGCCCCGGCCATCGCCGACAGCTGCTCGAAGGAGCCCGTGCCCGCCACCACGGTGGTGGAGCCCGCCGCGCCCTGGAGGACCAGCGCGTCGTAGCGGCCGCCGGTGTAGCGGATCCAGGTGCGCCCGCCGATCTGCTCGGTGACCTTGGTCGCCTTCGCGCCCTGGCTGGCTTCCTGGACGAACTCCGAGCGCTGCTGAGTGGACTGCTCGACCGCCACGTACTCCCCGTCGGGGGCGTGGAAACCGAGGTGCCAGGCGTCGTACGCGTCGCCCTGGAACCGCACCGAGGTCGCCTTCCAGGTGTCGGGCAGGCCCTCGGGCGCGGCCACCGGGTAGGACGCCGCGCGACGCGCCGTGAGGAGCTCGACGCGGTAGTCGACCTGCTGGACGTCGCGAGGGCGATCGTCGTGCGGGACGAAGAGGTAAATGACCCACGCCGCGATCATGATCACCCCGAGGGAGAGGATCATGTCGCGGGCCGTCTTCTGCTTGCCGTTCGAACCTGCCACGCCCCCTATCGTCGCAGGTGCCCGAAGCGCTCATCCGTGGGGTCCCCTGCTCATTTTGTCGGACTGACGATAGAGTCGGGTTCGAACCCTCATCCGGCCGTCGTCGTATCAGTCAGAAAGGTGCGCTCCGATGACCGAGCATCATCAATTGCCGTCCGAGCTCGATGTCCCGTCCGAGGCCCCCGACCGCAACCTCGCCCTGGAACTCGTCCGGGTGACCGAAGCCGCCGCCATGGCCGCGGGCCGCTGGGTGGGACGCGGTGACAAGAACGGCGCCGACGGTGCCGCGGTGCGCGCCATGCGGACCCTCGTCTCCACCGTGTCGATGAACGGCGTGGTCGTCATCGGCGAGGGCGAGAAGGACGAGGCCCCGATGCTCTTCAACGGAGAGCGCGTCGGTGACGGGACCGGTCCCGAGGTCGACATCGCGGTCGACCCGATCGACGGCACCACGCTGACGGCCAAGGGCATGCCGAACGCGATCGCCGTCCTCGCGGCCACCGAGCGGGGCGCGATGTTCGACCCGTCCGCCGTGTTCTACATGGACAAGCTGGTCACCGGCCCCGAGGCCGCCGACTTCGTCGACATCGACGCGCCCGTGGCCGTGAACATCCGGCGGGTCGCCAAGGCCAAGCGGGCCACGCCCGAGGACGTCACCGTCGTCATCCTGGACCGCCCGCGGCACGAGGGCATCATCGAGGAGATCCGGGAGACCGGGGCGCGCATCAAGCTCATCTCGGACGGCGATGTCGCCGGCTCGATCCTGGCCCTGCGCGAGGGCACCGGCGTCGACCTGCTGCTCGGCATCGGCGGCACCCCCGAGGGCATCATCTCGGCCTGTGCCGTGAAGTGCCTGGGCGGGGTCATCCAGGGCAAGCTGTGGCCCAAGGACGCCGAGGAGCGCCAGCGGGCGCTCGACGCGGGGCACGACCTCGACCGCGTCCTGACCACCGAGGACCTGGTGACCGGCGAGAACGTGTTCTTCGTCGCCACCGGCATCACCGACGGCGAACTGCTGCGGGGAGTCCGGTACCGCTCGGAGACCGCGACCACCGACTCGATCGTGATGCGGTCGAAGTCCGGGACGGTCCGGCGGATCGACTCCGAGCACCGGCTGAGCAAGCTGCGCGCCTACAGCGCCGTCGACTTCGACCGGGCCAAGTAGCCCCCGAAGTGCGTGAGAGGGGCACCCCCGGTGCGGTGGGGGTGCCCCTTTCGCGTACCCCGAGGTCCTGTCAGCCCGCGGCGGCTATGCGGCCCGCGGACTGTGCCGCCTTCTTCAGCTCCACGTCACGGCGGCGGCGCCGGGCGAGGGCCACCCGCCGTTCGGCGGCGGTGAGACCGCCCCAGACGCCGTAGGGCTCGGGCTGGAGCAGCGCGTGTTCGCGGCACTCCACCATGACGGGACAGCGCGCGCACACCCGCTTCGCGGCCTCCTCACGGGAGAGCCGGGCGGCCGTGGGTTCCTTGGAGGGGGCGAAGAACAGGCCTGCCTCGTCGCGCCGGCACACCGCCTCGGTATGCCAGGGGGCGTCTTGGTCCCTGTCGCGCGCTGGTACCCGCTGGGCCGGAACAGCGGCGACCTGCACGGGCGAATGCGGCGGTTGCAGCACGGGTCTACTCCTGACGACGGCTTCGCGAGCGAGAGACGATGCAGCAAGGCCTACCCGCTGTGCGCGCGCCTATGCACTGAGTCCCCGACCACCGTGCCTCACGGCGGCCTCGCGACGGCCTCACGTCCGGCAGCGGCGGCTCGCGGCAGACTGGAGAGCGACCTGCGAGCGATGCGAGGCGGACTCGAGGCCGGCTTCGCGACCGTCAATGACCCAGGTGCTTGCGCAAACCCCTGTCGACCTTGTGGTGCACCCGGTCGAGGATGTCCGCGACGAGCTTGCCCCGCTTCGGCCGGCCCTCGATGTTGCCGAGCACCGCCCAGCCGTCGACGTAGACCACCGGGGCGTCGGGCTGGGGCGAATCGAGCGCGTACACCTCGAAGTTGCCCAGCACCGCGCCGCCGGTGCCACGCAGCGAGACGTTCTCCGGGACGCGGACCTCGACATTGCCGAAGACCGAGATCGCCTTGATCACGACCTGCTGGTACTCGAAGAGCGCCTCGGTGAGGTCGATCTCGACGGTGCCGAAGACCGCGTAGGCGTGGATCCGGCGGCCCGCGCGCCAGCGACCCCTTCGGACGGCGCTGCTGAAGATCGCGACCACGTTGTCGTCGGGGTCGGCGGGGATCGCGCCCGCGGTGGGGCGGCTGGGGGCGGCGGAGGGGGCCGTGCGCCGCTCGTGCGCGGCGGGCAGGTCCCGGACGAAGGCCTCCAGCTCGCCGACCGTCTTGGCGGCCAGCACGCCCTCGACGCGCTCCGCGTGCTCGTCGGCGGTCAGCCGGCCCTCCGCGAGAGCCTCGCGGAGCATGTCGGCGATACGGTCACGGTCGGCGTCCGAGGCGCGCAACTCCGCGGCCGGCGCGGGGGCGGCGGTCTGCTTGTGAAGGTCCACGGGGGCAGCGTACCCAAACACGATAGATCGCGATACCCCCGTTCCGGGGCGGGCGGCGGACGAACTGAGCCTTACCTCACAAGCTCGCCGCCGACGGCAGGTCCTACGCTGGTGAGCGCCCGCCAATGGAGGCGGGCCCGCCGTCTGTCGAGTGAGGAATGGGCGAGATGCCTGAGTTCGCGTACACCGATCTGCTTCCCATGGGAGAGGACACCACCCCCTACCGGCTGGTGACCGCCGAGGGTGTCTCCACCTTCGAGGCCGACGGACGGACGTTCCTCAAGGTGGAGCCGGAGGCGCTGCGCAAGCTCGCCGAGGAGGCCATCCACGACATCCAGCACTACCTGCGCCCGGCCCACCTCGCGCAGCTGCGCCGCATCATCGACGACCCCGAGGCCTCCGCCAACGACAAGTTCGTCGCGCTGGACCTGCTGAAGAACGCGAACATCGCGGCCGCGGGCGTGCTCCCCATGTGCCAGGACACCGGCACGGCGATCGTCATGGGCAAGCGCGGGCAGAACGTGCTCACCGAGGGCGGCGACGAGGCGGCCCTGAGCCGCGGCATCTACGACGCCTACCTGAACCTCAATCTGCGCTACTCGCAGATGGCCCCGCTGACCATGTGGGACGAGAAGAACACCGGCTCCAACCTCCCGGCCCAGATCGAGCTGTACGCGGCCGACGGCGGCGCCTACAAGTTCCTGTTCATGGCCAAGGGCGGCGGCTCGGCCAACAAGAGCTTCCTCTACCAGGAGACGAAGGCCGTCCTGAACGAGGCCTCCATGATGAAGTTCCTGGAGGAGAAGATCCGTTCGCTCGGCACGGCCGCATGCCCGCCGTACCACCTGGCGATCGTCGTCGGCGGCACGTCGGCCGAGTACGCGCTGAAGACGGCGAAGTACGCCTCCGCGCACTACCTGGACGAGATCCCGGCCGAGGGTTCGCCGCTCGGCCACGGCTTCCGGGACAAGGAGCTCGAGGAGAAGGTCTTCGAGCTGACCCAGAGGATCGGCATCGGCGCGCAGTTCGGCGGCAAGTACTTCTGCCACGACGTACGCGTCGTCCGCCTCCCCCGGCACGGCGCCTCGTGCCCCGTCGCCATCGCCGTCTCCTGCTCCGCCGACCGGCAGGCCGTCGCGAAGATCACCGCCGAGGGCGTCTTCCTCGAGCAGCTCGAGACCGACCCGGCGCGCTTCCTGCCGGAGACCACGGACGAGCACCTCGACGAGTCCTCGGACGTGGTCCGCATCGACCTCAACCAGCCGATGGACGACATCCTCGCCGAGCTGACCAAGTACCCGGTCAAGACCCGGCTGTCCCTCACCGGCCCGCTGGTCGTGGCCCGCGACATCGCGCACGCCAAGATCAAGGAACGGCTCGACGCGGGCGAGGAGATGCCGCAGTACCTGAAGGACCACCCGGTGTACTACGCGGGCCCGGCCAAGACCCCCGAGGGCTACGCGTCCGGCTCCTTCGGCCCGACGACGGCCGGCCGCATGGACTCCTACGTCGAGCAGTTCCAGGCCGCGGGCGGCTCCAAGGTCATGCTCGCCAAGGGCAACCGCAGCAAGCAGGTCACCGACGCGTGCGGCGCGCACGGCGGCTTCTACCTCGGCTCCATCGGCGGCCCGGCCGCCCGGCTCGCCCAGGACTGCATCAAGAAGGTCGAGGTCGTCGAGTACGAGGAGCTCGGCATGGAGGCCGTCTGGAAGATCGAGGTCGAGGACTTCCCGGCCTTCGTCGTCGTCGACGACAAGGGCAACGACTTCTTCCAAAACCCGGCGCCCGCGCCGACGTTCACCACCATCCCGGTGCGCGGTCCCGGGCTGGGATAGCGGCCCCCGGAGGGCGGCGGGGCCGGGACGTGTCCCCGCCGCCTCCCGACGTGTCTCGTCCGCACGCGCCAGGACGGGATCGAGCGTGTCCGCCGGACGGCCCGGCGCGCGGAACATCCCGGCCTCCCCGATCGCTGTACGGGGCATGAGCGAATACCGGATCGAGCACGACTCCATGGGCGAGGTACGCGTCCCGGCGGAAGCCAAGTGGCGGGCCCAGACACAGCGCGCCGTCGAGAACTTCCCCGTCTCGGGACAGCGCATCGAGCGTGCCCACATCGAGGCGCTGGCGCGGATCAAGGGAGCCGCGGCGAAGGTGAACGCGCGGCTCGGGGTGGTCGACAAGGACATCGCCGACGCCATCCAGGAGGCGGCCGCCGAGGTCGCCGAGGGCCGGTGGGACGAGCACTTCCCGGTGGACGTGTTCCAGACCGGGTCGGGGACCTCGTCCAACATGAACGCCAACGAGGTCGTCGCCACGCTCGCCACCGAGCGGCTGGGCCGGGCCGTGCATCCCAACGACCACGTCAACGCCTCCCAGTCCTCCAACGACGTCTTCCCCTCGTCCCTGCACATCGCGGCCACCGCCGCCGTCACCCGCGATCTGATTCCCGCCCTGGAGCATCTGGCGGCGGCCCTGGAGCGCAAGTCCGCGGAGTTCGCCGACGTGGTGAAGGCGGGCCGGACGCATCTGATGGACGCCACGCCCGTGACGCTGGGCCAGGAGTTCGGCGGGTACGCCGCCCAGGTGCGGTACGGCGTGGAGAGGCTGAACGCCTCGCTCCCCCGGCTCGCGGAGCTGCCGCTGGGCGGCACCGCGGTCGGTACCGGCATCAACACGCCCCCCGGCTTCTCCGCCGCCGTCATCGAGGAGGTGGCGCGGGCCACCGGGCTGCCGCTGACCGAGGCGCGCGACCACTTCGAGGCGCAGGGCGCGCGGGACGGCGTCGTCGAGACCAGCGGGCAGCTGCGGACCATCGCCGTGGGCCTCACGAAGATCGCCAACGATCTGCGGTGGATGGCCTCGGGGCCGCGCACGGGCCTCGCCGAGATCAGCCTGCCCGACCTCCAGCCCGGCTCCTCGATCATGCCCGGCAAGGTCAACCCGGTGATCCCGGAGGCCGTGCTGATGGTCGCCGCGCAGGTCGTCGGGAACGACGCGACCGTGGCCACGGCGGGCGCGGCGGGCAACTTCGAGCTCAACGTCATGCTGCCGGTGATCGCCAAGAACGTGCTGGAGTCGATCCGGCTGCTCGCCAACGTGTCCCGGCTGCTGGCGGACCGGACCGTCGACGGGATCGTCGCGCACCGCGAGCGCGCCCGGGAGTACGCCGAGTCCTCGCCGTCCGTGGTGACGCCGCTGAACAAGTACATCGGGTACGAGGAGGCCGCGAAGGTGGCCAAGAAGGCGCTGGCGGAGCGGCGGACGATCCGGCAGGTGGTGCTGGACGGCGGGTACGTGGAGCGCGGCGACCTGACGGTCGAGCAGCTCGACGAGGCCCTGGATGTCCTGCGGATGACACACCCGTAAACCCTCGTGTGCTTTCGCGCCCCCGGCGTGAGAACCGTGACGCGCGCCGCAGCGTCGTATGCCCATGGCACCTAATATCTGTGCATGGCAGACGGTGGAGCGGTGAGACGCGTGGGAACGGGTGGTGCGGCGGGCTTCTGGGAGCCCGGGAGCCGGATTCTGTGGCGCTACCGGGAGAACGGCGGGGAGAATTTCCACATCGCCCGCCCGGTGACCGTCGTGCGGGACGACGAGGAGCTGCTCGCCGTGTGGCTGGCCCCGGGCACGCAGTGCGTCAAGC
The DNA here is from genome assembly GCF_031456635.1 of Streptomyces sp. 3330. Taxonomy (NCBI): domain Bacteria; kingdom Bacillati; phylum Actinomycetota; class Actinomycetes; order Kitasatosporales; family Streptomycetaceae; genus Streptomyces; species Streptomyces sp. 3330. The sequence goes on along the minus strand of NZ_JAVDVA010000022.1, from coordinate 3,072 downwards.
CGGTGCTCGCGGACGGCACCCCGCCGCACCAGGAGCCGCTGCGCACCCGGTACACCAAGCCGCGTACCGTCGCGCGGGGCCACTGGCTCGGCACCGGGGTGCTGAAGGTGGCCCGGCCCGGCGAGCCGTGGTCGGTGTGGCTGTTCTGGGACCAGGGCTGGCAGTTCAAGAACTGGTACGTCAACCTGGAGACACCGCTGGCCCGTTGGGACGGCGGGGTGGATTCCGAGGACCACTTCCTCGACATCTGCGTCTACCCGGACCGCAGCTGGGGTCTGCGTGACGAGGACGAGTTCGCGCAGGCCCAGCAGGACGGACTGATGGACCGGGCGGTCGCGGAGCAGGTGCGGGAGGCGGGCAGCAGGGCGGTGGAGGTGATCCGTGCGTGGGGGCCTCCGTTCAGCGAGGGCTGGCAGCACTGGCGCCCGGATCCGTCGTGGGCCGTACCGTTGCTGCCGGAGGACTGGGACCGTACGCCCGCGCACCTGTCCACATGAGACCCTTGATGCGCCCCCGGGCAACAAACGTAGGATCGTCCTCCGCAAGGCACGCTGGCAGTAACTCCCGGAGCAGACGCCGGGCCTGACCGAACGTCACCGAGGGGCGGCAGCACGTGAGCGAGGGGCACGAGGGCAACACCGGCGGGACGCTCGACGTCGGCCCCCGGGGCCGCGCGCGGTCCACCGGCGGCACAGGAACAACCTCTGACCACGCGGGAATTCCGTTCCGGGGGCACGTATTCCGGGTATCGGGTTTCCTGCGGGACCAACTGCGCGCGCGGCGCGCAGCCCCGGACGGACGGATTCGACACGCGTGACGGAGCAGCCCACCTCCTACGAACGCCCCCAGGGCGTCGACCCCACGGACCCCCGTGGGGCACTGCTGCATACCCAGGCGTCGGCGCCGGGCCAGTCCGCCTTACCTCCCGACACCTCGGGGACGACGACGCCGCGCGGCAAGGGCGGAAAGGGTGGCATGGGCGGCCAGGGAGCCAGGGGAACGGACGCGGCCGGCTCGGAGGCGGGTTCCGGCACGGAGCACTCCCAGCCGTCGGCGTCCGACGAGGCGCTGGGGACGCCGCCCGCGCGGGCCAAGCCGGGCGTGGGCGACCACCGGCCGCGCCCCGCGCCCGAGTCCATCCCGGCCCAGCCGGGCGCCGACGCGCGCCCGGAGCGGGGGCCGGAGGGCCAGGACCGGCGCGCCGGAGGGGCGCTCACGCCCGGTCGGCCCACGCCGATGCGGCGGGACGGGGACCGGCTGCGCTTCGTGGGCGCCGCGACCCGGCGGATCGCCCGCGGACTGGACCTCGACGAGATCGTGATGGGGCTGTGCCGGGCCACGGTGCCGACCTTCTCCGACGCGATCCTCGTCTATCTGCGCGACCCGCTGCCCGTGGGCGACGAGCGGCCCGCGGCGGACCGCATCATGCTGCGGCTGCGGCGCACCGACCGCATCCCGGAGGAACGGGACACCGAGACCGGCTTCGCCGCGCTCGCCCTGCCGCCCCCGGAGCCGGGCGAGCTGACGGCCGAGCTGTCGGCCGCGGTCGCCGAGCTGTGCGAGGTGCGGCCCGGCGGGGCGCTCGCGGAGGTGCTGCGCGGGGTGCGTCCGGTGTTCGCCGACCATCCGGCCGCCCGGGCCGCGTTGCCCGAACTGCTGGGCGAGGACAGCACGTTGGCCATCCCGGGCGGTCAGCGGGCGGTCCTGGCCCCGCTGCGCGGCCGCCGCCGGGTGATCGGCGCCGCGGTGTTCCTGCGCCGCCCGGAGCGCATCCCGTTCGAGAACGACGACCTGCTGGTGGCCGCCCAGCTCGCCACGCACAGCGCCCTGGGCATCGACAAGGCCGTGCTGTACGACCGTGAGGCGTACATCGCCGACGAGTTGCAGCGCACGATGCTGCCGGAGACCCTGCCGCGTCCCACGGGGGTGCGGCTCGCCTCCCGGTACCTGCCCGCGGCCGAGACCGCGCGGGTCGGCGGCGACTGGTACGACGCCATCCCGCTGCCGGGCAGCCGGGTGGCGCTGGTGGTGGGCGACGTCATGGGGCACTCCATGACGTCGGCGGCCATCATGGGGCAGCTGCGGACGACGGCCCAGACCCTCGCCGGCCTCGACCTGCCGCCGCAGGAGGTCCTGCACCATCTCGACGAGCAGGCCCAGCGGCTGGGCACCGACCGCATGGCGACCTGCCTGTACGCGGTCTACGACCCGGTCTCGCACCGCATCACCATCGCCAACGCGGGTCATCCCCCGCCCATCCTGCTGCACCTGGGCGGCCGGGCCGAGGTGCTGCGGGTGCCGCCGGGCGCGCCGATCGGCGTGGGCGGGGTCGACTTCGAGGCGGTGGAGCTGGACGCCCCGGCCGGGGCGACGCTGCTGCTGTACACCGACGGTCTGGTCGAGTCCCGGCTGCGGGACGTGGCGACCGGCATAGAGCAGCTGCGGGAGAAGCTCGCCGCGACCGCCCAGCTGACCGGGCCCGATCATCCGCCGCCGCTCGAGGCCCTGTGCGACGAGGTGCTCGACATGCTCGGCCCGGGCGACCGGGACGACGACATCGCGCTGCTCGCCGCCCGGTTCGACGGGATCGCGCCGAGCGACGTGGCGTACTGGTTCCTCGAACCGGAGGACGCGGCTCCCGGCCGGGCCCGCCGGCTGGCCCGGCGGGCGCTGTCCCGCTGGGGCATGGAGGACATGACGGACTCGGTCGAGCTGCTGGTCAGCGAGGTCGTCACGAACGCGGTGCGGTACGCCTCGCGGCCGGTGACCCTGCGGTTGCTGCGGACCGACGTGCTGCGCTGCGAGGTCGGCGACGACGTGCCGCAGCTGCCCCGGCTGCGGCAGGCCCGGGCGACCGACGAGGGCGGCCGTGGCCTGTATCTGGTGAACCGGCTGGCCCGGCGCTGGGGAGCCACCCGGCTGAGCACCGGCAAGGTGGTCTGGTTCGAGTTGAACCGGAGCTGAGGGACGGCGGACACATGTGGAGGGGGGGGGCCGCGGTGAACCGGGGGCCCCCCCCCCCCGGTGAAGCCCCCCCGGGGGGGGGACCCCCCCCCCCCGCCCCCCACCGCC
>NZ_JAVDVA010000021.1:0-161142 GCF_031456635.1 Streptomyces sp. 3330 | reverse complement strand
ACGGAGGACAGCGGGTCGGAAGCGAAGACGGGCAGGGCGATGCGCTTCGGCAGGAGCGTTTCTCCGAGCCGATCACTGCGCAGTGCGCGCCCGATCAGAATCCGTTTGGGCACGTCGGTCAGTTTGGACACAACAGAGGATCGTAGGCCTTCGAACACGGGACCGCCCACCCTCCCCCGGCCTCAGCCGGGTGATGGCGTGCCGCGTCTGCCTCACGGGTGAAATCGGCCATGCCCGCGCTGCGGATTCCGTGACGGCGCCGATCCGCATGCCTATATGACAATCCCCGCCCGCTGCCGCCCCCTTGGAGGGTCCATGCACACGACCGCGGAGATCATCGGCGCCGTCGGCACCCTCGTCGGCCTCGGAATCCTTACCTTCCTCAGTCTCTGGAGCATCAGCCGGCGCTGATCGCGCAAAGCGTGCACAGGGGTGCCCCGCGCCGACCGCACGTGTGTAGCTTGGTCGACGGTCTGAGACCCTGTTCACAGCCAAGCCAGAATTTTTATTGACTTCTTGACTTCTTGACCTCGGAAGGACGGTCGTGCACATCGTCATCATGGGCTGCGGCAGGGTGGGTTCCGCCCTCGCGCAGACCCTGGAGCAACAGGGGCACACGGTCGCCGTGATCGACCAGGACCCCACCGCCTTCCGACGACTGGGCTCCGGTTTCGGTGGCCGGCGGGTCACCGGAGTCGGCTTCGACCAGGACACCCTGCGCGAGGCGGGCATCGAGGAGGCCGGCGCGTTCGCCGCCGTGTCCAGCGGCGACAACTCCAACATCATCGCCGCCCGCGTGGCCCGTGAGATGTTCGGCATCGAGAACGTCGCCGCCCGCATCTACGACCCCCGGCGCGCCGAGGTCTACCAGCGTCTCGGCATCCCCACCGTCGCCACCGTCCGCTGGACGGCCGACCAGATGCTGCGCCGGCTGCTCCCCTCGGGCGCCGAGCCGCTGTGGCGCGACCCCACCGGGGGCGTCGAGCTCGCCGAGGTGCACGCCGCGCCGTCCTGGGTCGGCCACAAGATCAGCAAGCTCCAGGAGGAGACGGGCGTCCGCGTGGCGTTCCTCACCCGCCTCGGCGAGGCGATCCTGCCGACCTCCCAGACGGTGCTCCAGGAAGGCGACCTGGTGCACGTGATGCTGCGCAGCGACGAGGTCGAGAAGGTCGAGGCCTCGTTCGCCGAGGGCCCCAAGGAGGACGGTCACTGATGAGGGTCGCCATTGCCGGAGCCGGCGCGGTCGGCCGCTCGATCGCCGCCGAACTGCTGGAGAACGGCCACGAGGTCCTGCTCGTGGACAAGGCGCCGACGGCCATCTCGGTCGAGCGCGTCCCGCAGGCGGAGTGGCTGCTGGCCGACGCCTGCGAGATCACCTCGCTCGACGAGGCGGCCCTGCAGCGCTGCAACGTCGTGATCGCCGCGACCGGCGACGACAAGGTCAACCTGGTCGTGTCGTTGCTGGCCAAGACGGAGTACGGCGTCCCGCGCGTCGTCGCCCGGGTGAACAACCCGAAGAACGAGTGGCTGTTCAACGAGTCCTGGGGCGTGGACGTGGCCGTCTCCACCCCGCGTCTGATGTCGGCCCTGGTCGAGGAGGCGGTGAGCGTCGGCGACCTGGTCCGTCTGCTCCGCTTCAGCCACGGCGACGCGAACCTCGTCGAACTGACCCTCCCCGAGGAGTCGGCCCTGGCCGGCACCCAGGTCGGCGACGTGGAGTGGCCGGAGGACACCTCGCTGGTCACCATCATCCGCGGCACCCGGGTCCTCACCCCGACCCGTGAGGACTCCCTCGAGGCGGGCGACGAGCTGCTCTTCGTGGCCGCCCAGGCGAGGGAGGAACAGCTGGAGGACCTCCTGTCGGTCCGCAAGGCGGACACCGGCAGCTGACCTTCGGTCGATACGCGTGAGGGGCGCCCGGAGATCTCCGGGCGCCCCTCACGCGTCTGTCTCTTCAACCCGTCCGGCCTTCGACGGCGCGGCCCCGTCAGGGCCGAAGCCGGTGTCCGGGGGCGCGGCCCGCGCGGACGGTCTGCACCGGGGGCTACCCGTCCCGGCGGTGCCGCCCGCCGGCCTCCGACGAGGCCGCCTCCGCCTTCGCGGCGGCGGCCTTCTCCTCCGCCTCCATCTCCGCGAACACGTCGATCGGCGCGGGAGCCTTCGCGAGGAAGACCCACGTCAGCCAGACGGCGAGCAGGAACGGCGGGATCTTCAGCGCGATCAGCACCCAGCCCAGCTGCGCGGTGTCGGCCCACCAGTACAGCGGGAAGAGGATCGCGCACTTGGCGAGCAGGATCAGTCCCCACGCCCAGCTGGCCTTGGCGTACGCCTTCTTGCGGCCCGGGTTGCGGGTCCGCCAGGAGAGGTTCTCCTTGAAGACCGGGCCCAGGATCAGGCCGATCAGCGGCACCCCGCACAGCGTCGAGATGATGTAGGCGAGGGCCAGGCCGAGCGTGTAGAGCATGCCCGGCAGATAGAAATCCTTGGCGTTGCCGGTCATCATCGCGAAGACCACGCCGAAGGCGACCCCGAAGACGCCGCTGAAGGCGTGCTTGACCGTGTCCTTCATCGCCAGGCGGACCACGACCAGGATCAGCGACACCGCGAGCGCGGCGATCGCGGACATGTGCAGATCCTTGTTGATCGTGAAGATCGTGACGAAGAGCAGGCCGGGCACCACCGTCTCGACCATGCCCCGCACCCCGCCGAACGCCTCGAACAGCGCGGCCTCGGTCACCGCCCGGGCGTCGGCCGCGGTCGTGTCGTCCGCGGTCGTGTCTTCGGTCGGCTTGTCGAGCGACGTCACCGGCTACTCCCTACCCAGGGGTCTCAGTTCGTACTTGGGGTTGAACAGCACCCGGCGGCCCCGGCTCATGGAGACCCGCCCCGATGCGATGAGCCTGCGCCCGGGCTCTATGCCCACTATGGAGCGCCTGCCCAGCCACACCACGTCCAGCGCGGCGCTGCCGTCGAACAGCTCGGCCTCCAGGGCCGGGACTCCGGCGCGTGGCCGCAGAGTGACCGTGCGCAAGGTACCAGTAACCGTGACGATCTGACGGTCCTGGCAGTCACCGATCCGCGTGCACCCGGCCGTCTCGGCGTCCTCTCGCAGCTCCTCGGACTCCAGGTCCTCCTGCGACGAGGAGAGCCGGTCGAGCATGCGCCGGAACCGGCCCACCGGCTTTTCGGAACGAGGGACAGCACTCATGTCTGAAGGGTACCGGGGCACACCCGCCGAGCCGTAGCCGCCGCCCCAGGCGTCGCACTAGCGCTCGAACCGGTAGCCCATCCCGGGTTCCGTGACGAAGTGCTTGGGGTGCGAGGGGTCCGCCTCCAGCTTGCGTCTCAGCTGCGCCATGTACACCCGCAGGTAGTTGGTCTCCGTGCCGTACGAGGGCCCCCAGACCTCCTGGAGGAGCTGTTTCTGGCTGACCAGCCGGCCGGTGTTGCGCACCAGCACCTCCAGCAGGTGCCATTCCGTGGGGGTCAGCCGTACGTCCTTCCCGGCCCGGTTGACCTTCTTCGCGGCCAGGTCGACGGTGAACTCGTCGGTCTCCACCAGGACCTCGTCCTCACCGCTCCCGGCGGGTTCCGCCCGGCGGACCGCGGCGCGCAGCCGGGCCAGCAGCTCGTCCATGCCGAACGGCTTGGTGACGTAGTCGTCGGCGCCCGCGTCCAGCGCCTCCACCTTCTCGTCCGAGGAGTGCCGGGCGGACAGCACCAGGATCGGCACCCTGGTCCAGCCGCGCAGCCCCTTGATCACCTCGACGCCGTCCATGTCGGGCAGCCCCAGGTCGAGGACGATCACGTCCGGGTGGCGGGCGGCGGCGAGCCGGAGGGCGGTGGCGCCGTCGTGCGCCGCGTCGACCTCGTACCTGCGGGCCTTGAGGTTGATCACGAGGGCGCGGACGATCTGCGGCTCGTCGTCGATCACGAGCACTCTCGTGGGGGCCTGGGGCGTCCCCTCGGCCTGGCTCAGCATGAGGCGTGCCTTTCGGGTCGTGCGGGTCGTGCGGCCGGCTGCTCGGGGTGCGGTCCCGCCGCGCGGACGGTGAGGACCATGGTGAGGCCGCCGCCGGGGGTGTCCTCGGCGTTCAGGGTGCCGCCCATGGCCTCGGCGAAGCCGCGCGCGACCGCGAGGCCCAGCCCCACCCCGGCCCCGCGCGGAGCGTCACCGTAGCGCTGGAAAGGGGCGAATATCCGCTCCTTGGCCTCGTCGGGGACGCCCGGCCCGCGGTCCACGACGCGTACCTCGACCCGGTCGGACATCGCGCTCGCCGAGACCAGCACCGGCTCGCCGCCCGGACTGTACTTGACCGCGTTCTCCACGAGGTTGGCGACCGACCGCTCCAGCAGTCCGGCGTCCACGGCGACCATGGGCAGCGACTCGGGGATGTCCAGTTCCACGCTCGCCGCCGGGTCGGGCACCCCGCCGAGCGCCATCGGCACCACCTCGTCCAGGTCGATCTCCCGGATGATCGGCGTGACCGTACCGGTCTGGAGGCGGGACATGTCGAGCAGGTTGCCCACCAGGTGGTCGAGGCGGTCCGCGCCCTCCTCGATGCCCTCCAGCAGCTCCGCCCGGTCCTCCTCGGACCAGGCCACGTCGTCGGACCTGAGGCTCGACACGGCCGCCTTGATCCCGGCCAGCGGGGTCCGCAGGTCGTGGCTGACGGCGGCCAGCAGGGCTGTGCGGATGCGGTTGCCCTCGGCCAGCGCGCGGGCCTGGTCGGCCTCCTCCTGGAGGCGTCTGCGGTCCAGCACGACGACCGCCTGCGCGGCGAACGCGGCCAGCACCCGCCGGTCCTCCGCGGGCAGCACGCGCCCGGTGAGCGCCAGCGCCAGGTGGTCGCCGACCGGCACGTCCACGTCCGCGTCCTCCGGCCGCTCCACCGGCCGTCCGAACCCGACGTGGCCCGCGCGGGTCCACGGCGCCCTGTCGTCGGCCCGCTCCAGCAGTGCCGCCGACTCCATCCCGAAGGTCTCGCGCACCCGCTCCAGCAGCGCCTCCAGGCTGGTCTCGCCCCGCAGCACGTTGCCCGCCAGATAGGAGAGGATCTCCGACTCGGCCCGCAGCCGGGCCGCCTGATGCGTGCGCCGGGCGGCCAGGTCCACCACCGAGGCCACCGACACCCCCACCCCGACGAAGATCACGATGGCGACGATGTTCTTCGGGTCGGCGACCGTCCACCGGTGCAGGGGCGGTGTGTAGAAGTAGTTCAGCAGGAGCGAGCCCACGGCGGCCGAGGCCAGGGCCGGCAGCAGCCCGCCGAGCAGCGCCGCCGCCACCGTCACCGCCAGGAAGAGCAGCATGTCGTTGGCGAGGCCGAGGTGGACGGTGTTCAGCAGCAGGGCCAGCAGCGCCGGGCCCACCACGCCGACCAGCCAGCCCCAGACGATCCGGGCCCGTCCGAGCCGGGCGCCGCGGGCCACCGGCAGCCCGCGCCCCTTGGCGACCTCGTCGTGGGTGACGATGTGCACGTCGAGGTCGGACCGCGACTCCCGGGCGACCGTCGCGCCGACCCCGGGCCCGAAGACGTACTGCCAGGCCTTGCGGCGCGAGGAGCCGAGGACGATCTGGGTGGCGTTGACCCCGCGGGCGAAGTCGAGCAGCGCTGCCGGGATGTCGTCGCCGACCACGTGGTGGAAGGTGCCGCCCAGGTCCTCGACGAGGGTGCGCTGGACCGCCAGTTCCTTGGGCGAGGCGGAGGTCAGCCCGTCACTGCGCGCGATGTACACGGCCAGCACCTCACCGCCGGCGCCCTTCTCCGCCAGCCGGGCCGCCCGCCGGATCAGCGTGCGTCCCTCCGGGCCGCCGGTCAGCCCGACCACGATCCGCTCGCGCGAGCCCCAGATCGCCGAGACCCGGTGCTCGCTGCGGTACTGCTTCAGGTACTCGTCGACCCGGTCGGCGACCCAGAGCAGGGCCAGCTCCCGCAGGGCGGTGAGGTTCCCGGGCCGGAAGTAGTTGGACAGGGCCGCGTCGACCTTGTCCGGCTTGTAGATGTTGCCGTGGGCCATCCGCCGCCGCAGCGCCTGCGGTGACATGTCCACCAGCTCGATCTGGTCGGCGCGCCGGACGAACTCGTCGGGAACCGTCTCCTGCTGGCGCACCCCGGTGATCGACTCCACGACGTCGCCGAGGGACTCCAGGTGCTGGATGTTCACCGTCGAGACCACGTCGATGCCGGCGGCGAGCAGTTCCTGCACGTCCTGCCAGCGCTTGGCGTTGCGCGAGCCCGGGACGTTGGTGTGCGCGAGTTCGTCCACCAGGGCGACCCGCGGGGCGCGGGCGAGGACCGCGTCCACGTCCATCTCGGTGAAGAGGCCGCCCCGGTACTCCAGCTCCCGGCGCGGGACCTGTTCGAGGCCGTGCAGCATCACCTCGGTGCGCTGCCGCCCGTGGTGCTCGACGAACGCCACCACGCAGTCCGTGCCGCGCTCCACCCGGCGGTGCGCCTCGGACAGCATCGCGTAGGTCTTGCCCACGCCCGGTGCCGCACCGAGGTAGATCCGAAGGTTCCCGCGTGCCATGGCCTCATTGTCTTCCCGTGACTCCTGCGTACGCAGCGTCGACCTTACGGCCCACAATTCCGATATAAGGGACGAGCTGAAGGGTGAGGGACGCCTTTGACGCAACCCTGACGCGGCGGCACGAGCACCGGCGCCCCTCACCCCTTCATCGGACGAGCCCCCCGCATCGGTTCACGGACTGCGCGTCACGGGACTGCGCGTCACGGGACTGCGCGGCTTGGACACCGGGTCACAGCCCCGGGCCTTCGACGCCGGGTCACGCCGGGTTGTCGCCGTGGGTGAGCGTCTCCCAGGCGACGAAGAGGTTGTTGCTGCCCGCCGGGCGGTTCTGCAGGGTCAGCGTCCGGGTGTTGGTCATCGCGATGCCCAGACGGTTGTGCAGCGCGTTGTAGCCGACCTCGGTGACGGGGCCGAGGTCCTGGTTCAGGGAGCCGCCGCACAGCCAGCTCGGGACGGCCGTGCCCAGCTGGTACTTGGCCTGGAAGCCGAGGGCCTGCCGCAGCCGCTCGCCGACGTCGGTGCCGTACACATCCTGCCCCTGGATCCGGCTGGTCTCGGCGACGTGCGAGATCGCGGAGATGCCGTAGCCGGTGTGGGTGAGGTCGCGGCAGGTCTCCTGGGTCAGCCCGGTGACGAAGGTGCCCTGCCCCTGCCAGTAGGCGACGATCTTGTCCCGGGTGTTGAGGTTCTGGCTCGGCACGGTCTTCGGCAGTTCCCCGTCGGAGGCCAGGTAGACATAGGCGGCCGTACGGGTGCGGAACTTCGCCATGGCCTTGTCGTACGACGCCTTGTCCTCCAGGAAGACGGAGATGCCGATCGCGGCCTCCGTCATGGACAGCTCCCAGTTGCCGTTGGAGTTGGAGCCGTTGATGACCTCGGGCAGGTAGACGTCCCGCAGCATGGTCGCGAAGCGGCCGGAGTTCGCCCAGCCGCCGGTGTACGTGTACTTGATGATCTCGGCCGCCCTCGGCCAGGACGAGCCGGCCCAGCCGGTCTGGAGGGGCGCGTTGCTGTTGGTGTGGTCCTTGACGACGGCCGACCAGGCGTCCATCAGCTCGATGGCCTTCTTCGCGTACCGATCGTCCCGCGTGATGTACCAGGCGAGGGCGTCGGTGTACGCCGCGAGGGCGTCCTCCCGCTCGTCCGTGCAGCCGTAGTTCGGGTTGGAGTAGGACCCGCACTCGACCACGGCGCGGGGCTTGGGGGTGCGGCTCAGGCTGGCGTACTTGCTCGCCAGCAGCTGGTCGAAGGCGCCCTTCCAGGGCTGGGCGGCCGAGTCGACCTTGCCCCGGACGAAGTCCAGCTGCGCCCGGGAGACGGTGACCCCGGGGTGGGCGAAGGCGGTGGGGGCGGCTTCGGCCCGGGGGGCGTTCGGGGAGGCGAGAGCGCCCACGACCAGGGCGGTGACGGTCACAAGGAATGCGGTTCGACGCACAGCAGCTCCGTTCTTGTTCTTGTATGTGAACACAGAGCGCCCTTATGAACTCAGGCGTTGAGCGGAGACCGTAGGTCCAGACCAATGGGCCGTCAAGGGCTCCCACACGAGAACGGCGCGGGAGCGCACGCGCGACGAAGGGCCGCACCCCGTGCGGGGTGCGGCCCTGTCAGCCGTGCGGTCTGCCGTCGTGGGCTAGCGGACCTCGGTGATCTCCGGTCCGCGCTGGAGCTGGCCCATGCCGCCGGAGAACCGGGAGCTGTCGTCCTGCTGCTGGACGCCCTCGGGGACCATCTGCGCGTCGTTCGGCAGCTTGAGGACGATCGGGTCGCGGGGCGCCATCGGGCCCTCGCCCCGGACCACGACGGTGTCCCGGAAGATCTGCTCGAGCAGACCGGCCGCCTGCGGCTGCACCGCGCCCTGGCCCGAGATCACACCACGCAGGAACCAACGGGGACCGTCCACGCCGACGAACCGCACGACGTGGAAGCCACCCGTGCCGTCCGGCAGCTGCACGGGCACCTGGGCCCGCAGCTCCCAGCCCAGCGGGCCTTCGACCTCGTCGACGATGCCACCCTGCTGGGTGATGCCGGAGCCGATCTCCTCGCGCACCTCGCCCCAGATGCCCTCGCGCTTGGGAGCGGCGAAGGCCTGCAGCTGGATGGCGCTGTCGCGCAGCACGACGGTCGCCGCGACGATCGCGTCGCCGGCGACCTCGACCCGCAGCTCCATGCCGTCGACGCCGGGCACGAAAATCCCGCCGAGGTCCACGCGCCCCTCGGCCGGGTCGCGTACCTCCGAGTCGTCCCAGGGCCCGTCGGGCCGCGGCTCGGGCTCGAGCCGCACCCGCTCGCGCCCGCCCTCTGCCTCGTCCGCCTCAGCGTCGACACTGTCGACGACCTGCTCGGCCTCGCCGGCCGCGTCCTCGGCGGCACCCTTCTTCTTGCGACGTCCGAACACGTCACTGTCCTTCCCGGTCGGATACGACCGAAGCGTATCGATTCCCACCCGTCGCGCCGCCCTCGGCGGCCGAGGCGCTTGTACCGCTTTCACCGCCCACGGCGGCATGGCCGCCGGTGGACCCGAAGCCCCCTGCGGCCCGCGCCGATTCGGGAAGCTCCGCCACCTCCTGGAAGCGGACCCTCTCGACCTGCTGCACGACCAGTTGGGCAATCCGGTCGAAGCGCTCGAACCGCACGGACTCGCGCGGGTCGAGATTCACCACGATCACCTTGATCTCCCCACGGTACCCGGCATCAACCGTCCCCGGGGCATTCACGAGGGCGACGCCGCACCGGGCGGCCAGCCCGGAGCGCGGGTGCACGAAGGCCGCGTACCCCTCGGGCAGGGCGATGGACACGCCGGTGGGCAGCACGGCCCGCTCCCCCGGCGCGAGTTCATGGCTGCGCGTGGTGCGCAGATCGGCCCCGGCGTCACCCGGGTGCTCGTACGTCGGAAGCGGTACGTCGGGGTCGACGCGCCGGATCAGAACGTTCAGGGGGTCGCGGCTCACGGGTTCACCTCGAAGGCGCGGGTGCGCCTGATCTGGTCCGGGTCGCTCATGGCGGCCCGGATCTCCGCCTCACGGCCGTGGCTCACGAAGTGCTCGACCGCGACCTCGACGAAGAGCGCGTCGGCACGGACGGCGAGCGGGCCGTCGGGGCCGCCGATCCGTCCGGTGGCGGTCGAGTAGATCTTGCGCCCGGCGACCGCCGTCACCTCGGCCTCCAGGTACAGCGTGGTGCCGACGGGCACGGGACGCACGAAGTCGGTCTCCAGCCGTCCGGTCACGGCGATCGTCCGCAGCAGCCAGTTCAGCGAGCCGAGCGTCTCGTCGAGGGCGGTGGCCAGGATCCCGCCGTGCGCGAGGCCGGGCGCGCCCTGGTGGGCGGGCTGCACGGTGAACTCGGCGGTGATCGTCACGCCCTCGCCGGCCCGCGCCTCCAGACGCAGTCCGTGGGTCTGCTCGCCGCCACATCCGAAACAGTGTTCGTAGTGGGCGCCGAGAAGCTCGCCGGGCGCGGGAGCGTCGGGGTGCCGGACGGGTTTCACGGCATCGGCCGGAGGCTCAAGAGCTGCGGAAGTACCACTCACAGCCGCAGACCTTACCCGCGCGTCCGCCCTGTCAGGACACCGTGCCAAGCTTGGCTGCATGCAGCTCTCGACCACCCCGTACGAAGAACGCCTCACCGCCCCCCGCTCGTGGTGGTTCGTCTCGTTCCTCGTGGGTGTCTCCATGGCCCTGATCCTGCTGCCCTTCGGCACCCTGCCGTTGCTCGGCGGCCTGGTCGGCGGCACCGCGGCCGCGGCGGTCGTGGCGAGCTCCTACGGCTCGCTCCGCATCCGGGTCGTGGGCGGCTCGCTCATCGCGGGCGAGGCGAAGATCCCGGTCGCCGCCCTCGGGGAGGCGGAGATCCTGGACGCGGACGAGGCGCGCGCCTGGCGCACGTACAAGGCCGACACCCGCGCCTTCCTGCTGCTGCGCTCCTACATCCCGACGGCGCTGCGGGTCGAGGTCACCGACCCGGACGACCCGACCCCCTACCTGTACCTGTCGACGCGGGAGCCGGAGCGGCTGGCGGAGGCGCTGAAGGCGGCGCGGGAGGCGACGGCGTAACCGGAGCCCTCAGCGCCCGGACCCCGTGGGATTCCCGGGGCCGTCGGAGTCGCCCCGTTCGACGGGTCCCGCGGGACCCGCGGGATCCGAGGGGTGCAGGGGGTGCAGGGGGTCGCTGGGGATCTCCCCGATGGCCAGGGGATCCGCGGGCTTCTCCAGCGCCGGCAGTTCCGGCAGCTCGTCCCACGGGACCTGCATCTTCCGCAGGTCGCCCCGGACCTTGGCGGCCACCCTCCTGGTGTCCCGCCGGTTCATGAGGGCGCCGACGGCGGCGCCCACCATGAAGGGCATCAGCATCGGCAGGTCGCGGACCATGCGCTTCATGATCTGCTGGCGCAGCTCGCGCTTCATCTGGCCGCCGAGCGCGGAGTTGACCGAGGACGGCTTCATGACGTTGACGCCGCGTTCGCCGGACCACGAGCGCAGATACGCGGTGCTGCGGTCCTTGAGGCTGCCCGCCGGCCGTACGCCGTAGACCTCGTGGAGTTCGGCGATCAGTTTCAGCTCGATCGCGGCGACGCCGGTGATCTCCGCGGCCAGTTCGGTCGGCATCGCGGGCGGCACGGGAAGCATCGCGGCCGCGCCGATGCCCGCGCCCACGGTGGACGTGGCGTTCGCCGCGCCCGCCACGAGCTTGTCGGCGATCTGCTCGGGCCCGAGCCCGGGGAACTGCCTGCGCAGCGTCTGGAGGTCCCGTACGGGGACCCGTGGGGCGAGATCGATGATCCGGTCGGCGAGGTGCCCCAGCCCCGCCCTGGCGCGGCTCCCGCCCTTGCGGACGCCTTCGCGGGCAAGGTCCGTCGCCTTGTCCCGGATGACCGCCGCCCGTCGCTTGGCGACGGGGGCGGCGCTCCGCGCCGGCACCGGGTGGTCAGTCCGGTCAGTCGCGGGTTCGAGCGAGGCCGATCCCGCCGGGACCGCTCCCGTACCGGATGAGCCTCGCTCGTCGTCACGCACGCCGTGGGGGCCGCGGGAGGGCCCCTTGTCCGTTCCCCGCAGGGGGAAGCGGCGCTTCCGAGGTGGGGTCGAGCCAGTCACGGCCGACCCCTCCTCAGTCGCAGTCGCGGCAGATCGGCTGGCCGTTCTTCTCCCGGGCCAGCTGGCTGCGGTGGTGCACCAGGAAGCAGCTCATGCAGGTGAACTCGTCCTGCTGCTTCGGCAGCACGCGGACGGCCAGTTCCTCGTTCGAGAGGTCTGCGCCGGGCAGTTCGAGCCCCTCCGCGGCCTCGAATTCGTCGACGTCGACGGCCGATGCGGACTTGTCGTTCCGCCTGGCCTTCAGCTCTTCGAGACTGTCTGAGTCGACATCGTCATCGGTCTTGCGTGGGGTGTCGTAATCGGTAGCCATTTCGCCTCTCCCCCTCTGGGTGTCTGCGGTGTCTCCAGCGCACGTAACGCGTGAGAGGCCGGACTTGTGCCCGCCTCGAGGCGGAGATTTTGCCTCACATCAAGGTCTGTTACTCAATCGACACCCAACCGAACTCCTCACGAGTGATCGGCTTGGATGGCGATCGGGACCGTACACGGTCCGATTGCCGCACTTCAAAGGCGTCTCACCGTGTACTTCCCGTGATCAGGACCCCTGAAAACCCGGATTTTCCGGGCTTTACGACGGCATTCATGATCACGGAGAGTAGATGGCCGGAAATTCGCCCTTGTGATCGATCACACACGGGTAAGCCAGGTCGGGGCCCAGAAAATTCCGCGCAAAGCGAACATCCCCGCGTGTGTCGGCGACATGATCTCAGACGGGGAAGGTGACCCGCATCACGAGCCCACCCCCCTCGCGCGGCTGGGCCGCGATATGGCCGCCGTGCGCCCGGGCCACGGACCGCACGATGGACAGGCCCAACCCGACCCCCTTGTCACTGCCCGTCCGCTCCGTGCGCAGGCGCCGGAAGGGCTCGAACAGATTGTCGATCTCATAGGCGGGCACGACGGGCCCGGTGTTCGACACGACGAGGACCGCCTGCCCGTGCTGGACCTCGGTGGTCACCTCGACCCAGCCGCCCTCGGACACGTTGTACCGTACGGCGTTCTGCACGAGATTCAGCGCGATCCGCTCCAACAGGACACCGTTGCCCTGGACGACGGCGGGTTTCTGCTCCCCGCGGATCACGACCCCCTTGGCCGCCGCCTCGGCGTGCACCTGATCGATGGCCTGCCCGGCGACCTCGGCGAGGTCGACCGGTTTGCGCTCGACGATCTGGTTGTCGCTGCGGGCGAGCAGCAGCAGACCCTCGACGAGCTGCTCGCTGCGCTCGTTGGTGGCCAGCAGCGTCTTGCCGAGCTGTTGCAGTTCCACCGGAGCGTCCGGGTCGGAGAGGTGCACCTCGAGCAGCGTGCGGTTGATCGCCAGCGGCGTCCTCAGCTCGTGCGAGGCGTTGCCCACGAAGCGCTGCTGGGCCGTGAAGGCCCGCTGGAGGCGCTCCAGCATGTCGTCGAAGGTGTCGGCCAGCTCCTTCAGCTCGTCGTCCGGACCGTCCAGCTCGATACGGCGGGACAGGTCCGAGCCCGCCACCGCGCGCGCGGTGCGGGTGATCCGGCCGAGCGGGGACAGCACCCGTCCGGCCATCGCGTAGCCGAAGGCGAAGGCGATCACGGCGAGGCCCAGCAGGGCCAGCAGGGAACGGCTGAGGAGGTTGTCCAGCGCCGCCTGGCGCTGGTGGTTCATGCACTGGCTGATCGCGTCGTTGAACTCACCCAGCGTCTGGCCGCTCGCGAGCCCGGGACAGTCGGTGCTGGAGACCTTCAGGTTCCCGACGTCGATGATCTTGAACAGTGGCTGGTTGCCGGTGTGCAGGGCCTGGGCGGCCAGCAGATAGATGATCGACAGGAGCAGGATGCCGGCGATCAGGAACATGCCGCCGTACAGCAGCGTGAGCCGTATGCGGATGGTCGGCCGCAGCCACGGGAAGGGCGACTGCGGGCTCCTGGGAGCCCAGGTGGGCTTCGGGGGCGCCTGGGGAGGGGCGGGTGTCGAGGCCACGGCGGATCAGATCCGGTAGCCGGAACCGGGGACCGTGACGATCACCGGAGGTTCGCCCAACTTGCGGCGGAGCGTCATGACGGTGACGCGGACCACGTTGGTGAACGGGTCGGTGTTCTCGTCCCAGGCCTTCTCCAGGAGCTGCTCCGCGGAGACGACCGCGCCCTCGCTGCGCATCAGCACCTCCAGGACGGCGAACTCCTTGGGCGCGAGCTGGACCTCCTTGCCGTCGCGGAAGACCTCGCGGCGGTTGGGGTCGAGCTTGATGCCGGCCCGCTCCAGGACGGGCGGCAACGGCAGGCTGGTGCGCCGGCCGAGGGCGCGCACGCGTGCGATCAGCTCGCTGAAGGCGAAGGGCTTGGGGAGGTAGTCGTCGGCGCCGATCTCCAGGCCCTCGACGCGGTCGCTGACGTCACCGGAGGCCGTGAGCATGAGCACGCGTGTGGGCATGCCGAGTTCGACGATCTTGCGGCAGACGTCGTCGCCGTGGACGAGGGGGAGGTCCCGGTCGAGGACGACCACGTCGTAGTCGTTGACGCCGATGCGCTCCAGGGCGGCCGCACCGTCGTACACGACGTCGACGGCCATGGCCTCCCGGCGCAGTCCGGTGGCCACCGCATCGGCGAGCAGTTGCTCGTCCTCGACGACGAGTACGCGCACGTCGCTGTCCTTCCTGTGTCCACCCGCGTAGCGCTCCGTGCGCGCCCGCGGGCAGGGGTTTCGGTGAGTGTGGCCTCCATCCTGCCCTTTTCGGTCATAAGTCGGCGGTAAGACGGGTGCGCGGAAGATGAAGGGCGGGTGTGAAGCCCGGGAATGCGAGATTTTCTCGTGAGGTTGAGGTTTCCACGGAAGGGAGCGGGGGGAGGACGGCTTTACATCCCGCGATCACGCTCTGCATGTGCCGCACCACCATGCGGTACTCCGCGGTCCGTTTGCCGCAGAGCGGGCGTGGGTGTCCGGCACCGTCGCCGCCCGGCAGGGCAGCGCTGGGCACCTGTGGCAGACGTGATCGCCCCTTCTCAACCGGCACACCCCCGTGCCACCGACCCACGACCCAGGACGAGGGGGCGCAGCATGGACGCATTCACCGCAGGACTTCTGCACCGCATAAGGACGACCGAGTCCGACCTGACGCGGGCTCGCGACGAGGGCGACGACTTCCTCGTCGAGGTGGAACAGGCCGAGCTCGACGACCTGCGCCGCCTCGCCGCCGAGCACGGTGTGGAGGTCGGCGCGACGAGCGTCGTCTGAGCAGTTCGCAGGCAGACGGAGGGGCCCCGGCGAATCCAGCGCCGGGGCCCCTTCGCGTGTCCGCTCGGGAGCGGCTCAGTCGTGCCAGGCGCCGAAGTCCTCCAGGAGTCGCTGGAGGGGTTCGAAGACGCCGGGCGAGGCCGCCACCGCCAGGTCGCGTGCGGGGCGCTCTCCGGGCCGCCCACCGGTCAGCGCGCCCGCTTCCCGGGCGATCAGGTCGCCCGCGGCGAGGTCCCACGGGTGCAGCCCGCGTTCGTAGTAGCCGTCGAGACGGCCCGCGGCCACGTCGCACAGGTCGACAGCGGCCGAGCCGCCGCGCCGGATGTCCCGCAGCAGCGGGATCAGCCGCTGCGCGACGTCGGCCTGGTGGGCGCGCACCTCGGTGACGTAGTTGAAGCCGGTGGAGACCAGGGCCTGCTCGAGAGGGGCCGCGGGACGGCAGGACAGGGCACGCTCGCCCTCCCGGGCGCCGCTCCCCCACGCCCCGCCGCCGCGCACCGCGTGGTACGTCTCGCCGCGCATCGGGATCTCCACGACCCCGACGACGGTCTCGCCGTCCTGCTCGGCGGCGATGGAGACGGCCCAGGTGGGCAGTCCGTAGAGGTAGTTGACCGTGCCGTCGAGCGGGTCGATCACCCAGCGGATGCCGCTGCTGCCCTCGCTGGAGGCGCCCTCCTCGCCGAGGAAGCCGTCGTCGGGGCGGTGTTCGGAGATGAGGCCGGTGATCAGTTTCTCGGCCGCGATGTCCATCTCGGTGACCACGTCGATCGGGCTCGACTTGGTGGCGGCGACCGCGAGATCGGCCGGGCGGCCGTCCCGCAGCAGTTCGCCGGCGCGGCGGGCGGCCTCCTTGGCGAGCTGGAGCAGTTCGGTGTGCAGGGGGTCGGTCACGCCGTTCCTCACGCGTAGGGGCTGTCGGCGCCCGCGGCGGCGGGCTTGGGGGCGCGGGCGGGGCAGCAGCCGACCGGGCACAGGTCGTGGCTCGGGCCGAGCGCCCCGAGGGCGCACGGGGTGACGTCGAGGCCGCTCTCCGCCGCGGCGCGCTCCAGGACGAGTTCACGGATCGCGGCGGCGAAGCGCGGGTCGGCGCCGACGGTGGCCGAGCGGCGCACCGGCAGGCCCAGTTCCCCGGCCCTGGCGGTGGCCTCCGTGTCGAGGTCGTAGAGGACCTCCATGTGGTCGGAGACGAAGCCGATGGGGGCCATCACGACGGCCGGGACGCCGGCCGCGTGCCGCTCCTCCAGGTGGTCGCAGATGTCGGGCTCCAGCCAGGGGATGTGCGGGGCGCCGGAGCGGGACTGGTAGACGAGCTGCCAGGGGTGGTCCACGCCGGTGCGCTCGCGGACGGCGTCGGCGATGAGCCGTGCGGTGTCCAGGTGCTGGCGCACGTAGGCCCCGCCGTCGCCGTGCCCCTCGACCGGGCCGGAGGTGTCCGCGGACGCGGTCGGGATGGAGTGGGTCGAGAAGGCGAGGTGCGCGCCGTCCCTGACCTCGTCGGGGAGGTCGGCCAGCGACCGCAGCACCCCCTCGATCATGGGTTCCAGGAAGCCGGGGTGGTTGAAGTAGTGCCGCAGCTTGTCGACCTTCGGCAGTTCGAGCCCCTCGGCCTCCAGCGCGGCCAGCGAGTCGGCGAGATTCTCGCGGTACTGGCGGCAGCCGGAGTACGAGGCGTAGGCGCTGGTGGCGAGGACGAGGATGCGGCGGCGGCCGTCGGTGACCATCTCGCGCAGGGTGTCCGTGAGGTACGGGGCCCAGTTGCGGTTGCCCCAGTAGATCGGCAGGTCCAGGCCGTGGCCGGCGAAGTCCTTGCGCAGGGCGTCCAGCAGGGCGCGGTTCTGGTCGTTGATGGGGCTGACCCCGCCGAACAGGAAGTAGTGCTGCCCGACTTCCTTGAGGCGTTCCTTGGGGATGCCGCGCCCGCGCGTCACGTTCTCCAGGAACGGGACCACGTCGTCCGGGCCTTCCGGGCCGCCGAAGGAGAGCAGGAGCAGGGCGTCGTAGGGGGTGGCATCGAGCGCGTCTCGCATGAGTCGATCCTGCCACCCGCCTCCGACAGGCGGGAAACGGCGGGGTGCCGGACGGGCGCCACCTTCGCCCGGATGCGTTAGGGTTGCCTAACTTCGTAAGCTGTACGAGCGGCGTTCACGCCTTACCGGTTCCGCCGGGCTCACCGCACGCCTTACCGAGTCCCTGCCGAACCGCCTTCCCCCACGCCGCGCCGAGCGTCACGCGCGCGTGCCCGGACCTACCGGAGACCCCGTGTCCAGCCCCTACCACGCCCTGTTCGCCGCCCCAGGCTCCAAGGGGTTCTCCGCCGCGGGTTTCGTCGGCAGGATGCCGCTGTCGATGATGGGCATCGGCGTGGTCACGATGGTCTCCCAGCTCACCGGGCGCTACGGGCTGGCGGGCGCGCTGTCGGCGACCATCGCGCTGGCGGCCGCCGCCTTCGGGCCGCAGATCTCGCGGCTGGTGGACGTGCACGGCCAGCGCCGGGTGCTGCGCCCCGCGACCCTGGTCGCCCTCACCGCCGCGGCGGGGCTGCTGCTGGCCGCGCACTTCGAGTGGCCGGACTGGGTGCTGTTCGTGTGCGCCGCCGGGATCGGTTCCGTGCCGAGCCTCGGCGCGATGATCCGGGCCCGCTGGGCGGCCCTGTACCGCGGGACGCCTCAGCTGCACACCGCGTACTCCTTCGAGTCCGTGGTGGACGAGGTGTGCTTCATCTTCGGGCCGATCGTCTCCATCGGTCTGTCCACTGCCTGGTTCCCGGAGGCGGGGCCGCTGCTGGCGGCCGGCTTCCTCGCCGTGGGCGTCTTCTGGCTGACCGCCCAGCGGGCCACCGAGCCCGCACCGCATCCGCGCGAGCAGCGCGGCGGCGGGTCGGCCCTGCGTTCGCCCGGACTCCAGGTCCTGGTGGCCACCTTCGTGGCGACCGGAACGATCTTCGGGGCGGTCGACGTGGTCACCGTCGCCTTCGCCGACGAGCAGGGTCACAAGGGCGCGGCCAGTGTGGTCCTGGCGCTGTACGCGGCCGGTTCCTGCGTGGCCGGGCTCGTGTTCGGCCTGCTGCACCTCAAGGGGGCCCCGGAACGGCGCTGGCTGCTGGGCGTGTTCATGATGGGCGTGAGTATGATCCCCCTCCTACTGGTCGGGAACTTGCCGTTTCTGGCCGTGGCGCTGTTCCTTGCGGGTCTGGCCATCGCTCCCACGATGATCACCACGATGTCCCTCATCGAAGAGCACGTACCACGCGCACAACTGACCGAGGGCATGACCTGGATCAGCACCGGGCTCGCGGTCGGCGTCGCGCTCGGCTCCTCCATCGCCGGCTGGGTCATCGACGCGGCGGGGGCACGGGCCGGGTACGGGGTTCCGGCGGTCTCCGGAGCCGTCGCGGTCGCGGTCGGTTTCCTGGGGTACCGCCGGCTGAGCAGGCCGGCGCCGGGTCGGGGAGGCACCGTTGAGCAGGACACCGAGCGGGACGAACGGCACGTGGCGTAACTGGGGCGGCAATGTCGTCGCGCGCCCCGCGCGGGAGGTCACGCCCGCCTCCGTCGACGAACTGGCCGAGGCCGTGCGCCGGGCCGCCGAGGACGGGCTGAAGGTCAAGGCCGTCGGCACGGGCCACTCCTTCACGTCGATCGCGGCGACCGACGGCGTGATGATCCGCCCTCACCTGTTGACCGGTATCCGCCACATTGATCGCGACAACATGACCGTCACGGTCGAGGCCGGCACACCGCTCAAGAGACTCAACCTCGCGCTCGCGCGCGAGGGCCTGTCGCTCACCAACATGGGCGACATCATGGAGCAGACGGTCTCCGGGGCGACCAGTACCGGCACCCACGGCACCGGCCGCGAGTCCGCCTCGATCGCCGCCCAGATCAAGGCCCTCGAACTCGTCACGGCCGACGGCTCGGTGCTCACGTGCTCGGAGAAGGGGACCGAGGAGGAGCGCGCGCTCTTCGCCGCCGCCCGCATCGGCCTGGGCGCCCTCGGCATCGTCACCGCGATCACCTTCGCCGTGGAGCCCGTCTTCCTGCTCACCGCGCGGGAGGAACCGATGCCCTTCGACAAGGTCCTCGCCGACTTCGACGAACTGTGGGCCGAGAACGAGCACTTCGAGTTCTACTGGTTCCCGCACACCGGCAGCACCAACACCAAGCGAAACAACCGCAGCGCGGGCCCCCGCAAGCCGGTGAGCCAGGTATCGAGCTGGATCGAGGACGAGCTCCTCTCCAACGGCGTCTTCCAGGTGGCCCAGTGGGTCGGCCGGGCGGTGCCCGCGACGATCCCGGCGATCGCCCAGGTGTCGAGCAAGGCCCTGTCGGCGCGTACCTACACGGACATCCCGTACAAGGTGTTCACGTCTCCGCGCCGGGTGCGCTTCACGGAGATGGAGTACGCCGTCCCGCGCGAGGCGGTGACCGAGACCCTGCGCGAGCTGAAGGCGATGATCGACCGCTCGGGTCTGCGGATCAGCTTCCCCGTGGAGGTGCGCACCGCCCCCGCCGACGACATCACCCTGTCCACCGCCTCCGGCCGGGACAGCGCCTACATCGCCGTCCACATGGTCAAGGGCACGCCGTACCAGGGGTACTTCACCGCAGCCGAGCGCATCTTCACCGCCCACGAGGGGCGGCCGCACTGGGGCAAGGTGCACACGCGGGACGCCGAGTACTTCGCCGGCGTCTATCCGCGCTTCGGCGAGTTCACGGCGCTGCGGGACCGGCTGGATCCTGATCGTCTGTTCCAGAACGACTACTTGCGGAGGGTCCTGGGGTCGTAGCCGACTCCGTGGGCCCGGGGGTCGCCGAGCCGTCGGCCCCCGCGCCGTCCTCCGTGGCGGTGGGATCGGGCGCCGTCCCGGTCGCGGCACCGCCGCCGGTGTCGCCCGCGTCCTCCCCGCTGTCGCTCTCCGGGGAGGAGGCGCCGCCCGACGGAGCCGGCTCCTCCGTCGAGGAGGAGGAAGAGGAAGACGACGGCGATGAGGGCGATGAGGGCGACGGCGAGGTGGTGCCCGAGTCCTCGTCGGAGGGACCGGACGAGGAACCGCCGCCCGAGACCGCCCCGGTGACCGTCGTCCCCTTGTCGCCGCTGAAACTGTCGCCCGACACCAGCTCGTACGTGGTGATCCCGGCCATCGCGACCCCGAAGACGAGCGCGGCGGCCACCAACGGCCTCTTCTTACGGCGTCCGATCCGGGCGCGGTGGACGGTGCCCTCGTTGAACTCGCCCGGCGCGGGCGAGGTGCGCACCGCCGGTTTCGCGGCCCCCTCCGCGACACGGATCCGTACGTCACGGACCTGTGCGTCGCGCCGGACCTGTGCGTCACGGACCTGCGAGTCGCGGAGCTGCTCGCCGGTCCGTTTGAAGAAGTGCTGGAAGAGCGAGCCGCCGCAGGTGGCGACGACACTCACCACACCGGCGCCGAGGATCGTGCCGTAGACCCCGAAGTACGAGGCGAGCTTCGCGGCCACCACCGCGGCCACGGCGCTGCCGGCGACCTGAGGCACGCTCAGGTCGATCCGCTTGCGTTCCACCTCCTCCCCGGCACTCGACTCACCAACGACTTCGGGCCTTTCACGCATACCGGGAGCTTTCCTTCCTTTCTCGCACTTGATCAATCAACTGCACGAGAAGGGGACGTACGGGCGAAACCGATAGTTCCTTTTCGGGAGATTGCGTGAACTACGCCACGTGCAAGATCGCGAAACGCCCGCAACGGAGGGTCAAGTCCCGCCTCTCCACAGAAGTTGGATGGCGCGCCAATCCACGCACGTGGCCCAAATGGAGTACTGTTGCGAGCCCTGGGCCCGGTCTCCCTCCAGGATGTCCGGGGCCTCGCTGGACCGCTTGAGGGGGACTAGTTGCACAGGGTGACGGGGTTGGTCACTTAGCGTGGCGGACAGGTAACCGTGCCATAACGGCGGCGCAGGGCCTGTGCCCGACACGCCGGGCAACTCGGCAAGGTTGTGGCAGGCTGCACCCGGGCAGGCCACACTCGACTAGCGGAAGCAGCGACGCACGTGACGTCGGCAGGCACCACCCGGGAGGTCCCCATGCCCGAACTGCGTGTCGTGGCCGTCTCGAATGACGGCACACGGCTGGTGCTGAAGGCTGCGGACAGCACGGAGTACACGCTTCCGATCGATGAGCGTCTGCGCGCCGCCGTCCGCGGCGACCGTCCCCGCCTCGGCCAGATCGAGATCGAGGTGGAGAGCCATCTCCGCCCCCGTGACATCCAGGCGCGTATACGTGCCGGTGCCACCGCTGAAGAAGTCGCCCAGATGGCCGGCATCCCCGTCGACCGGGTACGCCGTTTCGAGGGTCCCGTGCTGGCCGAGCGCGCCTTCATGGCCGAGCGTGCCCGGAAGACCCCGGTCCGCCGGCCCGGCGAGAACGCCGGACCCCAGCTCGGCGAGGCCGTCCAGGAACGGCTGTTGCTGCGCGGCGCCGACAAGGACACCGTCCAGTGGGACTCGTGGCGTCGCGACGACGGCACCTGGGAAGTCCTGCTGGTCTACCTGGTCGCGAGCGAACCGCACTCGGCGAGCTGGACGTACGACCCGCCGCGGCGGCTCGTCCAGGCCGTCGACGACGAGGCGCGCTCGCTCATCGGCGAGTCCGACGACCTGGCCGCTCCCGAGCCCAGCTTTCCGTTCGTCCCGCGTATCGCGCGGCTGCCGCGCGACCGTCCGCTGGACCGCGCGCTCGACCGGCCCAGCCTGCCGGCCCAGCCGTCCGAGCCGGCCGAGGAGAGCACCGGCGAACGGGAACGCGACTCGCTGACCAGCCTGTTGGAGGCGGTGCCGAGCTTCCGCGGCGACATGGTCGTCCCGGAGCGCCCGGCGGAGCCCGCTCCGGAGGAGCCCGACGAGCAGGAGCCCGACGCCGAGGAGCCCCCGGCGCCCGCCGCCTCCGCCGGATCCGCCTACGCGGACGTCCTCATGCCGCGTTCCGTCGGCAGCCACCGCGACCGTCTCATCGGCGCCACCGACCGTCAGGCCGAGGCCGACGGCGTCCGTCCGGGCCGCCGGGCGGCGGTGCCGAGCTGGGACGAGATCGTGTTCGGCACCCGGCGGAAGAAGCAGGAGTAACCGGCGCTCGGGCAACTCGCCCGAGGCGTCGGCCGGTTCACGCAGTCCGGTGGGCACACCAGTAGTACGTACGGGAGGGCCGCATCCGTTCGGTGCGGCCCTCCCTCATGTGTCCGCGGCGGGACTACCGGGGGTCGGGGCCCACGGCGACGGGCCGGGCCGGGTCCGAGGACCATTCCGACCAGGAGCCGACATACAGGGCCGCCGGAATGCCCGCCACCGCCAGGGCCAGCACCTCGTGGGCGCCGGAGACGCCCGAGCCGCAGTACACGCCGACCTCGGTGCCGTCGGAGGCCCCCAGCGCCTTGAAGCGGTCCCGCAGGTCCTCGGCGGGCAGGAAGCGGCCGTCCGGGCCCACATTGTCGTTCGTGGGCGCGGAGACGGCCCCCGGAATGTGCCCGCCGACCCGGTCGATCGGCTCGACCTCACCCCGGTACCGCTCCCCCGCGCGGGCGTCGAACAACACGCCGGAGCCGGCGAGAGCGGCGGCCCCGTCGGCGTCGAGGAGACCCGTGGCGCCCGGCACCGGCGCGAAGTCGCCCTCCACGCGCGCGGGGACCTCGTCCGAGAGGTCTCCCCGCCACGACGGCAACCCGCCGTCGAGGACCCGCACGTCCGGGTGACCCGTCCAGCGCAGCAGCCACCACGCGCGGGCAGCCGCCCAGCCCTGCCCGCCGTCGTACACGACCACGGGCCGGCCCGCCGAGACACCCGCCCGGCGCATCGCGGAACCGAACAGATCGAGGTCGGGCAGCGGATGCCGGCCGCGGTCCCCGGGAGCTCCCGCGAGCTCCCGGTCCAGGTCGACGTAGACCGCGCCGGGCACGTGCCCGGCCTCGTAGGCGGCGCGCCCGTCGAACGGCGGCTCACCCGCCGCCTTCGCCACGCTGAGCTGCCAGCGGACGTCGAGGACGACGGGCGGGTTCTCCCCCGCCAGGTCGCCGGCCAGTTCCGATGCGGTGATGATGGCGTTCATGGTCACCATCCTCGCGCACGGGGTGGCCCCGTCGCTCATGTCCGGCTACTCTGCTCGGCCGGACAGGCTCGATCACGCGGCGTGCGGGATCGAGCACATGCCGTACAGGCGATCGACATACGTCGACAACCACACGTAAACCCCTGAGAAACCCCCTATCAGGCATCCTCCGAGGGCGGAAGCGACACGGCCACCGCAAGGGGCTGAGGAGAGAGTGACGATGACCGAGGCAGGTGGGTCGGCCGGCCCGATCGGCGCAGCACACGCCCGGTACGCGCCCGGTACACCCTGCTGGGTGAGTCTGATGGCGCACGGGTTGACCGCGACGCAGGAGTTCTACGGCGCGCTCTTCGGCTGGGACTTCCGGCCCGGACCGGATCAGCTGGGCCCCTACGTGCGGGCGCTGCTCGACGGCCGCGAGGTGGCCGGGATCGGCCAACTGCCCCCGGACCGCCACCTCCCGGTCGCCTGGACGCCCTACTTCGCCTCGGACGACGTGGACACGACCGCCGAAACGGTACGGCTGTGCGGCGGCACGATCGGGGTCGGCCCGCTGGACGCGTCCGAGGCCGGGCGGCTGGCCATCGGCTCCGACCCCTCCGGCGCCGTCTTCGGCGTCTGGCAGGCGGCGGCCCACGTCGGCACCACCGTCACCGGCGTGCCCGGCACCCCCGCCTGGAACGAGCTGACGACCTACGAGGCCGCGAGCGTCCGCAAGTTCTACGAGACGGTCTTCGGCTACGAGGAGACGGTGGTCTCCGCCGACGTCGACCATGTGACCCTGCAGGTCGCCGGCCACCCGGTCGCCGGCATCCACGGGGTGGGCGCGGCACTGCCCCGGGACCGCGGACCGCACTGGACGACGTACTTCGAGGTGGCCGACACGGACGCGGCGCTCGGCCTCGTCGTCGATCTCGGCGGGCGGGTCCTCGAACCGGCCCAGGACAGCGAACACGGGCGCGTGGCGAGCGTGGCCGACCCCGAGGGGGCCCTTTTCTCCCTGATCCAGGGGCCTCGCTGAGGGACGGTCCCCCGGCGCCGTGGCGACTAGACCGGCTGCACCGGCAGCACGTCCGGCGACAGGGCCGCAGCCCGCGCCGACGCCGAGGTCATCCGGCGGCGGTGGTGGCGCCTGCACAGGACCTCGTAGCCGACGGTGTCCGCCTGGTCGACGTCGCCGACGACGACCTGCGCGCCCTCCACGACCATGACACCGCCCACCGTGCGGGCGTTGTGCGTGGCGCGGGCGCCGCACCAGCACAGGGCCTCGACCTGGAGGACCTCGACGCGGTCGGCGAGTTCCACGAGCCGCTGGGAGCCGGGGAACAGCTTGGAGCGGAAGTCGGTGGTGATCCCGAAGGCGTAGACGTCGATGTCCAGGTCGTCGACCACGCGCGCGAGCTGGTCGATCTGTTCCTCGGCCAGGAACTGCGCCTCGTCCGCGATCACGTAGTCCGCGCGGCCGCCCTGCGAGAGGTGGTCGACGAGGGAGGAGTAGAGGTCCTGACCGTCCTCGACCTCGACCGCGTCGGTGACCAGGCCCAGGCGCGAGGACAGCTTGCCCTCGCCCGCGCGGTCGTCCCGCGTGAAGATCATGCCCTGGAGGCCGCGCGAGGAGCGGTTGTGCTCTATCTGGAGAGCCAGCGTCGACTTCCCGCAGTCCATGGTTCCGGAGAAGAACACCAGCTCGGGCATGGGGAGTCGAGCGCCTTTCGGTAAAGGGGGGAGAGGAAATGGTTCCGGACGTCAGGAGCGTACTTCGAGCAGCGGGACCAGCTGCTCGGCAGGGGTCATCGAGCCGTGGTTGCCGACCATCGCCGACTCCTTGGGTTCCCGTTCGGAGGCGATGATCAGGACGTCGTCCCGGGCGGCCGCGACCACGTCGCCGAGGCGGGCGTACACCCGCTCGTCGACCTGCGGGCCGAACCAGCCCGCCGCGATCGCCTCGTCGCGGGAGGCGATCCAGAACTGTTCGCCGAGCACCTCGCGCCAGCAGGTCAGGACGTCGTTCTCGGCGCCCGGTACGGCGTAGACGTGCCGGGCGCGGCCCTCGCCGCCCAGCAGGGCGACCCCGGCGCGCAGCTCCCAGTCCGCGTCGAAGTCGATGCGGTGCTCCTCGTCGAAGGGGACGTCGACCATGCCGTGGTCGGCGGTGACGTAGAGCGCGCTGCGCGGCGGGAGCTGCTCGGCGAGTCGCTGGACGAGCCGGTCGACGCACATGAGCTGGCCGCGCCAGGTGTCGGAGGCGACGCCGTAGCGGTGCCCGGCGCCGTCCAGTTCCGCGTAGTACGTGTAGACGAGGGAACGGTCGCCGGCGGCGAGCTGCTCGGCGGCGAGGTCCATGCGCTCCTCGCCGGTCAGCCGCCCGTGAAACGTTCCGCCGCTGAGCGCGACCTTGGTCAGCGGGGTGTTCTGGAACGTGGGGGACGACACCTGGGCGGCGTGCACCCCCGCCGCGTCGGCGAGCTGGAAGACGGTGGGGTACGGCTGCCAGGCGCCGGGGTCCGTCCAGGGCTGCCAGCGGAGCTGGTTCATGAGGGCGTCGGTCGCCGGGTTGCGCACGGTGTAGCCGGGCAGGCCGTGCGCGCCCGGGGGCAGGCCGGTGCCGACGGAGGCGAGGGAGGTCGCGGTGGTCGCCGGGTAGCCGGCGGTGAGCGGACGTCCGGTGCCGCCGCGCGAACTGCCGAGCAGCGCGTGGAGGTAGGGCGCCTCGTCGGGGTGATCCTTGATCTGCTCCCAGCCGAGGCCGTCGATCAGGAAGACGCAGTTGCGGTCGGCGGGGGTCAGTTCCGGGATCGCCGCGGTCATTCCGGGTACGCCCATCCCCGCGGCCAGCGTGGGCAGCAGGTCGGCGAGGGAGCCGGAGCCGTACTCGGGGACGGGGGCGGAGCCGACGGCGAGCGGTTCGGGGAAGTCCCAGGGGGCGGACTGGGCCATCAGCGGGTTACGTCCGCTGTCGCCTCGGAGAGCGACTGCGCGAAGACGAGCGTCTGGCGGACCGTCTCCGGGCCGTCGCCTGCCTCGCTCACGCGCAGGCTCAGGTCGTCCGCCGTCGAGCTGCCGGTGTAGCCGTGGTCGGCGTCGCAGTTGGGGTCGCCGCAGGCGGCCGGCTCCAGGTCGATACGGGAGACGGCGCCCCAGCCGATGGTCAGCACGACCTCGCGCGGCAGGGTGCCCGGCGTGTAGGACTCCGGGTTGGCGACCACCCGGCTGAGCACGACGGACGAGATCCGGCCGAGCTTGACGGACTCCGTGGACGTCGTGGCGTACGGCGTCGGGGAGGTGGTGTCGGCGGCCTGCTCGTCGGTGTGGCTGACGATGAAGCGGTTGCCGGTGAGGACCAGCACGGTCACATGCCGGCGCACCTCGTTCTGGTCGAACGTGGTCTCCTGGTGGACCAGGTACGACCGGATCGGCTCGCCGCCCACAGCGGCCTCCACCGCCTCGGCCACGAGGGCCGGGTAGTAGCCGCTGCGCTCGATCGCCGCGCGCAGCCCCTGGGTCGTCGTACTGGTCTTGGCCATGCCCTCCATCCTACGGGGACCCACTGACTGCGAGGCACCGCTCAGGGCCCCTGCGGTACGCCGTCGGCGGCCGGGGCGCGCTCCGTCCGTGCTCCGGGGACGCCTCCGCGGGCGGGCCCCCGTCCGGGCGGCGCGTTCTCGCGCGCGTGCCGACGGCGCGCTCCCCGGCGGTGTCGTCGCGGGCGATGGGTTCCTGGGCCGTGTGCTCCCTGATCGGCGCGCTCAGTACGTCGGCAGGGTCCTCGGGCCTAGGTCGTCGCGTGCCGGCGGAGGTGCGAGGCGCACGGAGGCGCCGAGGACGCTCAGCCCGTGCGGAGCGACGACGACCGGCTCCAGCGTGACCGCGACGACCTCGGGGTGGTCGTCGACCAGCCGGGACACCCTCAGCAGCAGCTCCTCCAGGGCGGCGGTGTCGACGGGCGTCGAGCCGCGCCAGCCGAAGAGGAGCGGGGCGGTGCGGATGGACCGGATCAGCGAGGTCGCCTCGCGGTCGGTGACCGGGACCAGCCGGTGGGCCATGTCTCCGAGCAGCTGCGAGGCGGCGCCGGCCAGCCCGAAGGACAGGACGGCTCCCGCCGCCGGGTCGATGACCGCGCGGACGACCGTGTCGACGCCGCGCGGGGCCATCGCCTGGACGACCGGGCGGATCTCCTCCGGCTTCCCGAAGAGCTCGGTCAACTCGGTGTAAGACCGGCGCAGTTGCTCCTCGTCGGCCACGTCGAGGCGTACGCCGCCCAGGTCCGCGCGGTGCCGCAGGTGGGGCGCGGTGGCCTTGAGGGCGACGGGGTAGCCGAGGGCTGCGGCGGCCCGCGCGGCCTCGTCCGGGGTGGGCGCCGGGATGGCCCGGCGGGTGCGGATGCCGTAGCGGCCGAGCAGCTCGCACGTCGCGTCGGTGCCGAGGGTCAGGCCCTGCCCGCGCGCGAGGAGCCCGCCGATCAGCTCGGCGGCGCCCTTCTCGTCGATGTCCTCGTACTCCGGCACCTTGCCGGCATCGGCCGCCTCGCGCCGCCACTGGGCGTACTTCACGGCCTCCGCGAGCGCGCGGACGGCGCGTTCCGCGGCGGGGTAGGCGGGGATGAGGTGCGTCCCCTCGGGCGGCTCGACGGCGGCGGGCGCCGGCCGCGCGCCCTCCGGGACGCCGGCGGGCGCGTGCGGGGCCGTCTCCGCGCGCGGTGCGGTGCTCGTCGCGGCGGACAGCGCCATGGCGAGACCGCCCAGTTCCACGTGCACGACGAGCACCGGTTTGGCGGCGGCGGCCGCCGCGGCCGACCGCAGGGCCTCGGCGAGTTCGGCGTCCCCGGGCGACCTCTCCCCGATCGCCGGGATCGCCGTCACGACCACCGCGTCGCACGTTTCGTCGGCCAGCGCGCGGGCCAGCGCCGCGTGGAAGTCCTGGGCCGACGCCTCGGTCGTCAGATCCAGCGGCGACAGCGGACGCAGCCCCTCCGAGAGGCAGGCGTCGTACGTCAGCAGGCCCAGCGACTCGGAGTTGCCGAGAATCGCCACCCGCGGACCCGTCGGCAGCGGCTGACGGGCGAGCAGCAGACCCGCGTCGACCAGTTCGGTGATGGTGTCCACGCGGATCACGCCGGCCTGCCGGAGCAGCGCCGACACCGTCGCGTGGGGCAGGCGCGTCGCCCGTACGGCGTGTCCCTGCGGGGCGGAGCCGGCGCCCTGGACGACGACCAGGGGCTTGGCGGCCGCCGTGCGCCGCGCGAGACGCGTGAACTTGCGCGGGTTGCCGATGGATTCCAGATACATGAGGGCGACGTCGGTGTCGGGGTCGTCGTACCAGTACTGGAGGACGTCGTTGCCCGAGACGTCCGCGCGGTTGCCGGAGGAGACGAAGGTCGACACGCCGGTGACGCCGGTGACGCCTCCGCCGCGCCGGTGGAGGCGGGACAGCAGGGCGATGCCGATGGCGCCGGACTGGGCGAACAGGCCGATCCGGCCGGGCCTCGGCATCTCCGGGGCCAGCGAGGCGTTCAGCCGCACCTCCGGGGAGGTGTTGATGACGCCGAAGGCGTTGGGGCCGATGATCCGCATGCCGTACGCGCGTGCGTGCCGGACGAGTTCGCGCTGGCGCTCCCGCCCCTCGGGGCCGCTCTCGGCGTATCCGGCGGAGAGGACCACGAGTCCCTGCACGCCGTGTTCGCCGCACTCGGTGACGGCCTCCAGGACCTGCTCCGCCGGGACGGCGACGACCGCGAGGTCGACGGGCCCGGCGATGTCGCGCACCGAGCGGTGGGCGGGCACGCCGTCCAGTTCCCCGAGGTCCTCGGGGAAGGCCTTGTTCACGGCGTACAGCCGACCGGTGAAGCCCGCGTCGCGGAGGTTGCCGAGGACGCTTCGGCCGACGCCGCCGGGGCTGCGGCCGGTGCCGACGACGGCGACGGAGCCGGGGGCCAGCAGCCGCCCCACGGAGTGCGCCTCGGCGCGCTGTTCCCGCGCGCGCTGCACGGCGACGGAGCGCTCGGTGGGTTCGAGGCCGAACTCCAGGCGGACGACGCCGTCCTCGAAGCTGCGCTTCTGGGTGTAGCCGGCGTCCGTGAACACCTTGATCATCTTGTTGTTGGCGGGGAGCACCTCGGCCGCGAAGCGGCGGATGCCGCGCTCGCGCGCCACGGCCGCGATGTGCTCGAGCAGCGCGGAGGCGACGCCCCTGCCCTGGTGGGCGTCCTGGACGAGGAACGCGACCTCGGCCTCGTCGGCCGGCGCCGGGGCGGCCATGCCGTCGGGACCAATGCGGTCATAGCGTACGGTGGCGATGAACTCGCCGCCGACCGTGGCCGCGAGTCCCACCCGGTCCACGAAGTCGTGGTGCGTGAAGCGGTGGACGTCCTTGTCGGACAGGCGCGGGTAGGGCGCGAAGAAGCGGTAGTACTTCGACTCGTCCGAAACCTGCTCGTAGAAGCTGACCAGGCGCTCGGCGTCATCAACGGTGATGGGGCGGATGCGCGCGGTGCCGCCGTCGCGCAGCACCACGTCGGCTTCCCAGTGGGCGGGGTACTCGTGCCGGTCCGACGCGCTCTGCATGGGGCCCAGAGTACGGCTCGCGTACGACAACGGCGCGAGGCAGTCTGTGGAGGACGCCCGTCGGATCGAGGCCGCGATCCGACGACCACGTCGGGAGGGGTCGCACGACCCCTCCCTCACACGCTTCACGTGTGGAACACTGGTCTAGACAACCTGAACACTGAAGGGCAGCATCACATGGCTGAGCGCCGCGTCAACGTCGGCTGGGCCGAGGGCCTTCACGCCCGCCCCGCTTCCATCTTCGTCCGGGCCGCCACGGCCGCAGGCATCCCGGTGACGATCGCCAAGGCCGACGGCAACCCCGTCAACGCGGCCTCCATGCTGGCCGTCCTCGGCCTGGGCGCCCAGGGCG
The DNA here is from genome assembly GCF_031456635.1 of Streptomyces sp. 3330. NCBI lineage: Bacteria > Bacillati > Actinomycetota > Actinomycetes > Kitasatosporales > Streptomycetaceae > Streptomyces > Streptomyces sp. 3330. The sequence goes on along the minus strand of NZ_JAVDVA010000021.1, from coordinate 131,331 downwards.
GCGAGGAGATCGTGCTCGCCTCCGAGGCCGACGGCGCGGACGCCGCGCTCGACCGGCTGGCGAAGCTGGTCGCCGAGGGTCTCGAGGAGCTCCCCGAGACCGTCTGAGCGCACACGGCCCGATGCGCGCCCGAGCCGGCTCCGCCGTCGCGGAGCCGGCTGCGCGCTAAACGGGTCGCAGGATTGACGGTCGCGGTGTCCGTCGCCTCTCGGGCGCCGCACCGACAACTCTGAAGGGCTCGTCCGAATTACCGGGCGAGCCCTTCGCATTTCCCGTTCACGGGCAGCAGAAATAATCCCCGAGAATTATCCCCTCTTTGTATACGGCCCTTTTGTTAATGCCGCAGACCCGTCATGTTTACGGGAGGTTGCGAAGTCCTCACACGGTCGGCGCGTTCGGGGCCGCCGGAAAAGCGCAGCCGGTGCGCGGCCGTCGCGCGCTCGGTGTGCAGCGCCGTGATCGCCCGCGCACGCTCACCGTCGCCGCGCGCCACCGCGTCCACGATCGCGCCGTGCTCAGCCCACGACTCCGCGGGGTTGGCCGGGGCCTCCACCGCGTACATCCAGGCGATCTTGTGGCGCAGCTGGGTCAGCATCGACGTCAGGGCATGGCTGCCCGAGGACTGGGCGAGCGTCTCGTGGAACCAGCCCCCCAAGGAGCGCAGATCCTCGCTGTTGCCGCGTCTGGCCCGCTCCTGGCCCAGCCGGACGAGTCCCCGCAGGACCTTCAGATGGGCCTCGGTGCGCCGCTGGGCGGCCCGCGAGGCGCCGAGCGGCTCCAGGAGCATGCGCATCTCCAGCAGGTCCGCGGCCTCCTGCTCGGTCGGCTCCGCGACGCACGCGCCCGCGTGCCGCCGCGTGACGACGAAGCCCTCGGCCTCCAGCGTGCGCAGCGCCTCGCGGACCGGGACGCGGGAGACGCCGTAGCGGCGGGCGAGGAGTTCCTCGGTGAGGCGGCTGCCGCGCTCGTAGACACCCGCGACGATGTCGTCCCGAATGGCCGTGCACACCGAGTGCGCCGGAATACGCATGACGGACCTCCGCCTTAATCCCCGTGAAACGTCGACGATTGACGTGTGTTCCGTGACTCTATTGCAATGAGCGGGAATTTCCGATGGCGGGCCGGAATCCGGGGATATTTTTTGGACAGCAGGGCCTCGAAAACGCCGAAAGCCCCGGCCGGGAGGGCCGGGGCAAGACGATCTGTCGCCGTGGGTCGTCAGACGTTCACGCCGTGGTTGCGGAGGTAGGCGACCGGGTCGATGTCCGAGCCGTACTCCGCGGTGGTGCGGGCCTCGAAGTGCAGATGCGCGCCGGTGACGTTGCCGGTGGCGCCGGACAGGGCGATCCGCTGGCCCGGGGTGACCTGCTGGCCCACCGCCACCTCGATGGACGACAGGTGACCGTACTGGGTGTACGTCCCGTCGTTCATCTTGATGACGATCTGGTTGCCGTACGCCCCGCCCCAGCCGGCCTCGACGACGGTGCCCATGCCGACCGCGTGCACGGTGGTGCCGCTCGCCGCGTGGAAGTCGATGCCGGTGTGGCTGCCGGAGGACCACAGGGAGCTGCTGGCCTGGTAGCTGGTCGACACGTAGGAGCCGGTGATCGGCGAGACGAACGTGTTGAGGCGCTTGCGCTCGGCCTCGCGGGCCGCACGCACGCGTGCCTCGCGCTCCTCCACGGCCTTCTTGGCGGCGGCCTGCCGGGCGGCCTCCTCGAAGGCCGCGTGCTTCTGCACGGCGACCTGGTCGTCGACCTGCTCCGCGACGGCCTCGGAGGCGGTGACGACGGGGATCAGCCCGGTCTGCTCGGGGCTGGGCTCGGCGGCGAGGGCCGGGGAGGCGGCGACGGTGGCCATCACGCCGGTGGTGGTGAGCGCCGCGACGCCCGCCGCGCGAGCGGTGGTCCGCTGCATCCGGCCGGGACGACGGTGCTTGCCGGGCGCGCAGGTGAACGCCATGAAGTCGGGTGTGTCCTTTCCTTCCCTCTCGCCTACCGGGTTAGCTGACGGGTTCGGAGCAGGAAGGTCTCCTACGGACCCCCTCGCGTTCACGCGCGGGCGTCCGATTCACCCCAGGGACTTCACAAGTGGGTCCCCGGCTCCCCTGGCTCGCGCCGTACGGGGACTCGGCGATGACTGTCCGGTGCCGCGGCTGCGGCGCACTGCCTGACGAACAGTCCGGATGACGCTAAGCGGCGCGGGTTTCAATCCTCAAACGGATCCCGGTTTTTGTAGCGCATCCCACAGGGCAGACGGGCAACCTCCGCATCAATTCGGACATACGGAGGCCCTGGTGACGCTCGGTCGACCAGGGCCCCGCACGCGCGTGCCGCTGCCTACTCCGCGGACACGACCTTCACCTCGCCGATGCCGAGGGCCTCGACCGGCTCCTTGATCCGGGCCGCGTCACCGACGAGGACGGTCACCAGGCGGTCCACCGGGAAGGCGTTCACGGCCGCCGCGGTGGCCTCCACCGTGCCGGTCGCGGCGAGCTGCTGGTACAGCGTGGCCTGGAAGTCGTCGGGCAGGTGCTGCTCGACCTGGTCGGCCAGCGTGCCGGCGACGGCCGCGGCGGTCTCGAACTTCAGCGGCGCCACACCGACCAGGTTCTGCACGGCGACGTCGCGCTCCGCGTCGGTCAGCCCCTCGGCGGCGAGGGTGCGCAGCACCTTCCAGAGGTCGTCCAGCGCGGGTCCGGTGTTCGGGGTGTCGACGGAGCCGCTGATGGCGAGCATCGCGGCGCCCGAGCCGTCCGGGGCGGACCGCAGGACCTGGCCGAACGCGCGGACACCGTAGGTGTAGCCCTTCTCCTCGCGCAGGACGCGGTCCAGGCGGGAGGTGAGGGTGCCACCGAGGCAGTACGTGCCGAGCACCTGCGCGGGCCACACACGGTCGTGCCGGTCGGCGCCGATCCGGCCGATCAGCAGCTGCGTCTGGACGGCGCCGGGGCGGTCCACGATGACGACCCGGCCGGCGTCGTCGGCGGTCACCGGCGGCACGGGCCGCGGCTGGGCCGAGGAGCCCGTCCAGGCGCCCAGGGTGTCGCCGAGGAGCGCCTCCAGGTCGACACCCGTGAGGTCGCCGACGACCACGGCGGTGGCCGTGGCGGGACGCACGTGCTTCTCGTAGAAGGCGCGTACGGCGGCGGAGTCGATCTTCTCGACCGTCTCCGCGGTGCCCTGGCGGGGCCGCGACATCCGCGCGGTGGCCGGGAACAGCTCCTTGGAGAGCTCCTTGGCCGCGCGCCGGGAGGGGTTGGCCAGCTCGTGCGGGATCTCGTCCAGGCGGTTGCGGACGAGGCGCTCGACCTCGCTGTCGGCGAACGCGGGGGCCCTGAGGGCGTCGGCGAGCAGACCGAGGCCCTTGGGCAGGCGCGAGGCCGGCACTTCGAGGCTCAGCCGGACGCCGGGGTGATCGGCGTGCGCGTCCAGGGTGGCGCCGCAGCGCTCCAGTTCGGCGGCGAACTCCTCGGCGGAGTGCTTGTCGGTGCCCTCGGAGAAGGCGCGCGCCATGATCGTGGCGACGCCGTCGAGGCCGGCCGGTTCGGCGTCCAGGGGCGCGTCGAGGAGGATCTCGACGGCGACGACCTGCTGGCCGGGACGGTGGCAGTGCAGCACGGTCAGGCCGTTGGCCAGCGCGGTGCGCTCGGGCGCCGGGAACGCCCACGGCTTGGCCTCGCCCGCCCGGGGCTGGGGGTGGAAGTCCATCGTGGCGAGCTCGGTCACCGGGCCGCCTCCTCGTTCTCGTCCTGGTCGGCGGGGGCTTCGGCGGCGGTCGGCTCGTAGACGAGCACCGCGCGGTTGTCGGGGCGCAGGCGGGCCTTGGCGACCTCCTGCACCTCCTCGGGCGTCACGTCCAGCACGCGCTGGACGGCGGTGAGCGCGAGCTGCGGGTCGCCGAACAGGACGGCGTAGCGGCACAGTTCGTCGGCGCGTCCGGCGACCGTGCCGAGCCGGTCGAGCCACTCGCGTTCCAACTGCGCCTGGGCCCGCTCCATTTCCTCGGCCGTCGGGCCCTCTTCGGCGAACCGGGCGAGCTCCTCGTCGATGGCGGCCTCGATGACGGGCACCTCGACGTCGCCGGACGTCTTCACGTCCAGCCAGCCCAGCGAGGGCGCTCCGGCGAGCCGCAGCAGGCCGAAGCCGGCCGCGACGGCCGTACGGTCGCGGCGCACCAGCCGGTTGTACAGGCGCGAGGACTCGCCGCCGCCGAGGACGGTGAGCGCCAGGTCGACGGCGTCGCACGCGCGCGTGCCGTCCTCGGGCAGCCGGTAGGCGGCCATCAGCGCACGGGCCGGCACCTCCTCCTCGACGATCTCGCGCAGCTGCTCGCCGATGACGTCGGGCAGCGCGCCGTCACGGGGCGCGGGCTTGCCGTCGTGGCCGGGGATGGAGCCGAAGTACTTCTCGACCCAGGCGAGGGTCTGCTCCGGGTCGATGTCACCGACCACGGAGAGCACCGCGTTGTTGGGCGCGTAGTACGTGCGGAAGAACGCGCGCGCGTCCTCCAGGGTCGCCGCGTCCAGGTCGGCCATCGAGCCGATCGGCGTGTGGTGGTAGGGGTGGCCGTCCGGGTAGGCGAGAGCGGTCAGCTTCTCGAAGGCCGTGCCGTAGGGGACGTTGTCGTAGCGCTGGCGGCGCTCGTTCTTGACGACGTCGCGCTGGTTCTCCATGGACTCGTCGTCCAGCGCGGTGAGCAGCGAGCCCATGCGGTCGGCCTCCAGCCAGAGGGCGAGCTCCAGCTGGTGGGTGGGCATGGTCTCGAAGTAGTTCGTGCGCTCGAAGCTGGTCGTGCCGTTGAGCGAGCCGCCGGCCCCCTGGACCAGCTCGAAGTGTCCGTTGCCCTTGACCTGGCCCGAGCCCTGGAACATCAGGTGCTCGAAAAGGTGAGCCAGGCCCGTACGCCCCTTGACTTCGTGGCGTGAGCCGACGTCGTACCAGAGGCACACCGCCGCGACGGGGGTCAGGTGGTCTTCCGAGAGCACCACGCGCAGGCCGTTGGCCAGACGGTGCTCGGTCGCTGTCAGGCCCCCGGAGCCTGCCTGGGCTGTGGCCGTGTGACCCATGGGCATGTACGTCCCTTCCGATCGCGGACGCGGTCGTCGAAACCGCGGATTTCCTGCCGGTCCTGCCACTGTATGCAAGCGTGCGCACGGTCCGCGAAGTTCCCGGGCGACATACGCCGAGAGCGAGATCGCGTAGCCTGCGGGCAGCCGTGGAGGAGATGCCTCTGCGTTCGGGCCGGACGGCCGACGCCGGGTCCTCGCCCGCGCTGTCAGTGCCACGGTCCACAATGGTCCGCGTCAGATCCCGTATCACGCCCCAGCAAGGAGCCGGCAGCGATGGCCCGCCGCAGCACGAAGACCCCGCCGCCCGACGACTCGTACGAGGAGCGGATCCTCGACATCGACGTCGTCGACGAGATGCAGGGCTCCTTCCTCGAGTACGCGTACTCGGTCATCTACTCCCGCGCCCTGCCGGACGCCCGTGACGGCCTCAAGCCGGTGCACCGCCGCATCGTCTACCAGATGAACGAGATGGGCCTGCGCCCGGAGCGCGGCTATGTGAAGTGCGCCCGGGTCGTCGGTGAGGTCATGGGCAAGCTGCACCCGCACGGCGACGCGTCGATCTACGACGCGCTGGTGCGGATGGCCCAGCCCTTCTCCATGCGGCTGCCGCTGGTCGACGGTCACGGCAACTTCGGCTCGCTGGGCAACGACGACCCGCCGGCCGCCATGCGGTACACCGAGTGCCGCCAGGCCGCGGCGACGAGTCTGATGACGGAGTCGATCGACGAGGACACGGTCGACTTCGCCCCCAACTACGACGGCCAGGAGCAGGAGCCCGTCGCCCTGCCGGCCGCCTTCCCGAACCTCCTGGTCAACGGCGCGTCCGGAATCGCGGTCGGCATGGCCACGAACATGCCGCCGCACAACCTGGGCGAGGTCATCGCGGCCGCCCGCCATCTGATCCGCTACCCGGGCGCGGACCTGGACGCCCTGATGAAGTACGTCCCGGGCCCCGACCTGCCCACCGGCGGCCGGATCGTCGGCCTCTCCGGCATCCGGGACGCCTACGAGAACGGCCGCGGCACGTTCAAGATCCGCGCCACGGTGTCGGTGGAGACCGTCACGGCCCGCCGCAAGGGCCTGGTCATCACCGAACTGCCCTTCACCGTCGGTCCCGAGAAGGTCATCGCGAAGATCAAGGACCTGGTCGGAGCGAAGAAGATCCAGGGCATCGCCGACGTCAAGGACCTCACCGACCGCGCGCACGGCCTGCGCCTGGTCATCGAGATCAAGAACGGCTTCGTGCCGGAGGCCGTCCTGGAGCAGCTGTACAAGCTGACCCCGATGGAGGAGTCCTTCGGCATCAACAACGTGGCGCTGGTCGACGGCCAGCCGCTGACGCTGGGCCTCAAGGAGCTCCTGGAGGTCTACCTCGACCACCGCTTCACCGTGGTGCGCCGGCGCAGCGAGTTCCGCCGTACCAAGCGCCGTGACCGGCTGCACCTGGTGGAGGGCCTGCTGACGGCGCTCGTCGACATCGACGAGGTCATCCGCCTGATCCGCTCCAGCGACAACAGCGCCCAGGCGAAGGAACGTCTGATGGAGCGCTTCTCGCTGTCGGAGATCCAGACGCAGTACATCCTGGACACCCCGCTGCGCCGGCTCACCAGGTACGACCGCATCGAGCTGGACGCGGAGAAGGAGAGGCTCAACGAGGAGATCGCCGAGCTGACCCGGATCCTGGACTCGGACGCGGAGCTGCGCAAGCTGGTCTCGGCCGAACTGGCCTCGGTGGCGAAGAAGTTCGGCACCGAGCGCCGTACGGTCCTGCTGGAGTCGTCGGGCACCACGGCCGCGGCCGTGCCCCTCCAGGTCGCGGACGACCCGTGCCGTGTCCTGCTGTCCTCCACGGGGCTGCTGGCCCGCACGGCGAACGCCGAGCCCTTCACGGAGAACGCCGAGGACGCGGAGGACGGGGGCGGCAAGCGCACCAAGCACGATGTGATCGTCTCGGCCGTGTCGGCCACCGCGCGCGGGGAGATCGGCGCGGTCACCTCCTCGGGCCGTCTGCTGCGGATCAACGTCGTCGACCTGCCGCAGCTCCCGGACACGGCCTCGGCACCGAACCTCTCGGGCGGTGCCCCGCTGGCCGAGTTCGTCTCCCTGGAGGGCGACGAGACGGTGGTCTGTCTGACCACCCTCGACGAGTCGTCCGCGGGCCTGGCGCTCGGCACGGAACAGGGCGTCGTCAAGCGGGTCGTGCCCGACTACCCGACGAACAAGGACGAGCTGGAGGTCATCACCCTCCGGGACGGCGACCGGATCGTCGGCGCCGTCGAGCTGCGCACCGGCGACGAGGATCTCGTCTTCATCGCCGACGACGCCCAGCTGCTGCGCTACCAGGCCGCGCAGGTGCGTCCGCAGGGGCGCGCGGCGGGTGGCATGGCGGGCATCAAGCTCACCGAGGGCGCGAAGGTCATCTCGTTCACGGCCGTGGACCCCGCGGCGGACGCGGTGGTGTTCACGATCGCGGGCTCGCGCGGAACCCTGGACGACTCCGTCCAGACGACCGCCAAGCTCACCCCGTTCGACCAGTACCCGCGCAAGGGGCGGGCCACGGGCGGTGTGCGCTGCCAGCGGTTCCTGAAGGGCGAGGACTGCCTGTCGCTGGCCTGGGCGGGTCCCCTCCCGGCCAAGGCGGCGCAGAAGAACGGCCTGCCGGCCGACCTGCCGGAGATGGACCCGCGCCGCGACGGTTCGGGCGTGTCGCTGACGAAGACGATCTCGGTGGTGGCGGGGCCGGTCTAGAGCTCGGCCTCCTGGAAGGCCTCGTCGTCGGGGGCCCGCACGTAGCGCAGGACGCCCCACATGCCGTGCTCGTCGGCGTGTGGGGCGTCGTCCTTGCACGCCTCGAGTTCCTTGCCGAGGGCGGCGGCGTCGAGGCCGGAGCCGATGAGGACGAGCTGGGTCAGGCGGGCGTCGGTGGCCGGCCAGGGCTCCGGGTAGAAGCGGAGAAAGCGACCGACGGCGTGCACGGCGTACCGGTTGGCCGGGTCGTGCGGACCGAAGTCGACGTACCCCTTGATGCGGTACAGCCCCTCGGGCCGGCTGTCGAGGAACTCCATCAGCCGGCGCGGGCCGAGCGGCGCCTCGGAGGTGAAGGAGAGGCTGTCGTAGGAGGTGTGGAGGTGGTCGGCGTGACCGTCGTCCGCCCCGTGGTCGTGCAGGTCGTCGAAGGAGAGCTGCCCGACGCGCTCCTCGCCCGGTCGGCAGTCGAAGAGGAACTCGGGGTCGACACGGCCGTAGGTGGCGGGGACGACGGCGGCGCGGTCGGTGAGGGAGCGGACGAGCCCGAGGACGCGGTCGGCGTCGGGCGCGCGGTCGAGTTTGTTCACCACGACGAGGTCGGCGAGGGCGAGGTGCCGGTCGATCCCGGGGTGCTTCGCCCGGGTCTCGTCGAACTCGGCGGCGTCGACGACCTCGACGAGCCCGCCGTAGACGATGCCGGGATGCTCGCTGGCCAGCACCATCCGCACGAGTTCCTCGGGCTCGGCGAGACCGCTGGCCTCGATGACGATGACATCGATGCCGGCGGCCGGCCCGGCGAGCCGTTCGAGGTACACGTCGAGTTCGCCGGCGTCGACGGCGCAGCACAGACAGCCGTTGCCGAGGGAGACGGTGGAGTCGCCGAGCGCGCCGGCCACGGCCATGGCGTCGATCTCGATCGCGCCGAAGTCGTTCACGATCGCCCCGATGCGGCTGCCTCCGCTGCGATGCAGGAGATGGTTGAGCAGGGTCGTCTTTCCGGAGCCGAGGAATCCGGCGAGGACGACGACCGGGATCTGCTGCGGACTGCGGCTCTGCGACACGTGCGACCTTTCCGAAACTACGCGTGCACCGGCGCGCGGCCCGGGCGCGCGTACGGGGACTGAATGCCGCCCCAGGATACGAGCCGTGCCGATCGCCGCTAAGTGAACGATTGTTCGCAGCACCGGCGGAGCAGACGTTGGGCAAGGCGCCCTGGCGTGCGACCCTCGCTTCCCTCCGTGCGCCTCCCCTCCGCCTCCCCCGCCGATCAGAGCCGCTCGGCACTCTGGGAGACGGCAAGCGCCGCCCACCGCTCGCCGGTCCCCGTCACGTCCACCCGCACCCCGACGACCGGCGCACGGCCGCCCGATCGGGGGTTTTTGACATGGCCACACAGAGGTTTGGGGTCCGCGGACTCGGTGCAGTCGCCGCGGCGGCGGCCGGCATGGCCGCGGGCGCCCTCATCACCATGGCGGCACAGCGCCATGCGCTGGAGACATTGCGGGTACGGCTGGAACACCTGGAACGGACCGCTCACACGCAGCAGCACACCAATCTGGCCAACCAGCAGCGTCTGCACTGGGAATTGCTCAGCAAAGCCATCGACGACCCCGAACTGGCGGAAGTGCTGGACCTCTTCGAGGCACCCGTTTCCACCAAGCAACGGCGCCAGTTCCTCTACGCCAATGCCCTCTACACGAACGCACTGTTCTACTACCGGATAGGGAACATCTCTCGCGAGGAGTTCTTCGGATACATTCGGGGCATTCTCCAGAACCCTGTGGTACGGGAGTACTGGTATGCGACGAGACACCAGCGGGCGACCATTGCCGACGGTTCGGACGAAGCGGAACTCGGCCGTATGGTGGACGAACTCCTGACGCAACTGGAGGAGTCGGACGCCGACGAATGGTGGGTGGTGGGCGAGCCCCCGAGCGCGTGAACTCCCCCCGGTCCTCGGCGCACTCCGGCAGCCGACGGCTCACGCTCCGGGGCTCGCACCCCCTTGCGCGGAATCACACCCTCGGCCCATTACGAAAAGGTCAAGTCGGCAGTTAGGTGAGGCGTCAGGGAGTTGACTCGCGCTTGATCGCGTAGAGGACCCCACCAGATCGTCGCCTACGCCGCCGGATGACGAGCGACCCCACAGGGCCCGTCTTGCACCGCGCAGTCGTCGTGCGCAAACCAACGGACCCAAGGAAGCAACAGTGAGTCAGATCATCCGTCGGATCGGTGCATCTCCGCGCGCTCGGGGAAGCGTGAGCGGAGCCAATTGCCCCGATATTTTCGAACTCGCCGATGGTAATTTCGCCGTTATCGGCACGGATGCCACGGATTCACTGGACCCGGCTCTTCCCAGCGATGCATCCCGGGGCGACCACGAGAGAATCGTGGTCATCACCCGCGAGACACTGATTCGCGCGAAGGCCGATATTCCGGACCTTTAGGCTCCTTCGAGAGGACGGCCCGGCCGGCGGAAAGCGCGCCGTGCCGGGCCTTCCTCGCATCCGGGCGCTCAGGGGCTCGTTCAAGCCACCGTCGGCACCTCGACCGGGGCCCTCGGCCCCACATACCGGGCGACCGGACGGATTATCTTGGAGTCCTCCGCCTGCTCCAGGATGTTGGCGCTCCAGCCCACCACCCGCGCGGCCGCGAACGTCGGGGTGAACATCTCGCGGGGCAGCCCGCAGAGCTCCATGACCACGCCCGCGTAGAACTCCACGTTCGTGTGCAGCTCCCGGCCCGGCTTCAGCTCGGCGAGGATCGCCTCGACGCGCCGCTCCACCTCGACGGCGAACCCGACCCGCGGGCCTCCGAATCTCCGGGCGATCTCGCGGAGCATGCGCGAACGCGGGTCCTCCGTGCGGTAGACGGCGTGGCCGAAGCCCATGACGCGCTCACCGGCGAGGACACGCTCACGGATCCAGGGATCGACGCGGTCCGGGGTGCCGATCGCGTCCAGGGTGTCGAGGGCCCGGCTGGGCGCGCCGCCGTGCAGCGGCCCCGACAGCGCTCCCACCGCCCCCACGAGGCACGCGGCGACATCCGCTCCGGTCGAGGCGATGACCCGGGCCGTGAAGGTTGACGCATTGAAGCCGTGATCACTGGTGGAGATCAGGTACTGCTCGATCGCGCGGGCCCGCTCCGCATCGGGCTCGGCACCGGTCACCATGTAGAGATAGTTCGCCGCGTAAGGCAGGTCCTCGCGCGGCTCGACGGGAGCGAGGCCGCGCCCCAGCCGGTACAGGGCGGTGAGCAGCGTGGGCACCGCCGCGGCCGCGACGACCGTGTCCTCGCGCCGCCGGTCCGCGTCGATGTCGTACACCGGCCGGAACCCCTTCGCCGTGCCCAGCAGCGAGAGCGCCGTCCGCATCCCGGCCAGCGGATTCGCGTCCGCGCCGGCCGCCGCCAGGGCGGGCAGGGCCGCGGCCACCTCCTCGGGGAGGCGCCGCAGTGCCGCGGTCTCGGCGACGAAGGCCGCGCTCCGTCGGCTGTCCGGCAGTTCACCGTGGACCAGGAGGTGCCAGACGTCCTCGAAGCGGCGGGTGCGCGCGAGGTCCACGGCGGAGTACTGGCGGTAGTGGTAGAAGCCCTCACGCCCTCGGACGTCGCCTACCTCCGTGTCGGCCACGACGAGACCCGCGAGTCCCCGCGGCACGTCCATGGTCGAGGGTGCTGACAGGTTGACGGACATTTTTTCCTCCCTGAACTTGATCCGACTGTCCATGCTTGACTCAATCCCTGTCAATATTGATTGAATCAATGTCCGAGTCTTGTGGATACGGTGACCCCCATGCGCGATCAGGAACCCGGCCCAGGCCACCCCGAACGACGGCTGAGCACCAAGGAGGCCGCCGAGCTGCTCGGTGTGAAGCCCGAGACCGTGTACGCGTACGTCAGCCGTGGCCAGCTGGGCAGCCGGCGCACGCCGGGCGGCCGGGGCAGCACCTTCGACGCCAAGGAGGTCGAGGCGCTCGCGCGACGCAACAGGCGGGAGAGCAGCGGGGGTCCGGGCTCCGGGGCGGAGCTGTCCGTCCGCACGCGCGTCACCTTCATCGACCAGGACCGCTACTACTTCCGGGGCGTCGACGCGGTCGAACTGGCCTCCCGGCACTCCTACGAAGAGGTCGCGGAGTGGCTGTGGACCGGTCGGCTGCGGCCCGGCGTGACCTTCACCGCGCCCCAGGAATCCGTCGAAGCCGCCCGGCGGGTCGTCGAGGCGCTGCCCGAACACACCGGCCCCACCGACCGGTTGCGGGTCGCCGCCGTCGCCGCGGCGGCCGCGGACCCGCTGCGGTTCGACCTGTCCGAGGGCGCCGTGCTCGGCACCGCCCGCGTCCTGATCCCCACCCTCGTCGCCGCCCTGCCTCCCAAGGTGCCCACGCACCGCGACGAAGGCCCGCTCGCCCAGCGCCTGTGGGGCCGGCTCAGCGGACGGTCCGCCGAGACGGCGCAGCTGCAGGTGCTCGACACAGCGCTCGGCCTGCTCGTCGACCACGATCTGGCCGCCTCGACGCTGGCGGTGCGCGTCGCGGCCTCGGCCCGGGCGCACGCCTACGCGGCCGTCTCCGCCGGGCTCGGTGTGCTCGAGGGACCGCTGCACGGCGCGGCCGGGGGGCTGGCCCACCGCATGCTGCTCGACGTGCTCGACCTCGGCAGCGCCGCTCCGGTGATCGCCGAGGAGCTGCGCGCGGGCCGCCGGGTTCCGGGCCTCGGTCACCGGCTCTACCCCGGCGAGGACCCGCGCGCGCGTGCCCTGTTCGCCCTCCTGGACGAGATCCCCGCCGCCGCGCCGGCCCTCGCCGCGGCCCGGGACATCGTGGCCACGGCCGCGCGCCACGCGCCGTTGCACGCCAACGTGGACCTGGCGCTCGCCGTCCTCACCGCGTCCTGCGGCATGGAGTCCTCGGCCAGCGAGACGATCTTCGCCGTCGCCCGCACGGCGGGTTGGATCGCCCACGCCCTGGAGGAGTACGGCGAGCGGCCCCTGCGGATGCGTCCGAGCGGACACTACGTGGGGCCGAAGCCGCCCCAGCCCCTGCCGAGGTAGGAGGGCGGAGGAAGCCGTCGTGCGCCGCCACCAGGCGTGACGACGGGCGGTCCAGGCGCCCCCGCCCCTCGCCGCTCGCGCACGCGTACCCGCACGGCCGAGCACGCGCCCGGGCCGGAGGCCGCGCTCCGGCGAGTCAGGTTAGGCTCACCTCTGTGAGTACGTGCGCGACCGTCTCGCGGGATCTCGGCGAGCCCATTTCCGGAACCGCGGCCACGGCGACGACCTGGCTCCTCCTGGAGCAGCCCGGCCCCTGGGGTGCCGACGCGCTGGTCTCGAGCCACCTCGACCCGGCCCTGGGCCGCGCCCTGCACGCCGCCGCGCGGGACACCGGCGTACGCGTCGCGCTCATCCGCCGTCCCGGGCGCCACGCGGACTTCGGCGCACCGCCCCTGCGGCAGGTGTTCGCGGCCCACACCGTTCCCGGACGGGCCTGGCTGCGCAGCGCCACCACCCACGACCCTCGGCAGCTGCTGGACGTCGACTTCGCCGCGCTCGGCGGCGGCGACCACCGCACCTTCGACAGCGCGCTGCACGGCGGGCCCCACACGGGCGACCCGCTCGCCCTCGTCTGCACCAACGGCAAGCGCGACCGCTGCTGCGCCCTCCTCGGCCGTCCACTGGCCGCCGCGCTCGCCGCGTCGGGGGTGCGGGGCGCCTGGGAGGTCACCCATCTGGGGGGTCATCGCTTCTCCCCCACCCTGCTCGTCCTGCCGTACGGGTACGCCTACGGCCGCGCCGAGGCCCAGGCCGTCAAGGAGGTCCTGCACGGCGTGCGGGAGGGGCGGATCGTGGTGGACGGGTGCCGCGGGTGCTCGGCCTGGGATCGGCCCGGCCAGGCGGCGGAGCTGGCGGTGCGCTCGGCGACCGGGGAGGACGCTGCGGAGGCACTGAGCGTCGTACGGACTACGGGCGGTGCGCCGCGCTGGGAGGTGACCGTCGCACACCGGGACGGACGCCACTGGCAGGTCGTCGTCGAGCAGGGCACCTCCCTGCCGCCCCGGCCGGAAAGCTGCGGCGCGTCGGTCCTCGGTTCACCTGCACGGATGGACGTGGTGGCGGTACGTGAGCTTGCGGGCACGGCCCGGATGGGCTGACAGCCCCCGGTCCCGGCACGGCATCGCACCGCGCGAGCAGCGCGGAATCGATTCCTCTTGACCCCGTCAAGAGATCCACACCACCCGACCCTACGGCTGCGCCGGTCCACCCACGTACCGTCTTGGGTATGAGCCCCACTCCCCCCGCCCGCCGCCTGCGCCTCGGAATGCCGCGACGCATGTTCTCGCAGCTCCTGCTCATGCAGCTGGCGATCGCCGCGGGCGTCGTGGTGCTCGCGACCGGGCTGTTCCTCGCTCCGCTCAGCGACCAGCTGGACGACCAGGCGATGCGCCGCGCCCTCGCCATCGCGCAGACGACAGCGGCTGTGCCGCAGATCGCCGAGGACCTCCGAAGCACCCGGCCGTCGGTCGACGGGCCGGTGCAGCGGGAGGCGGAGCGGATCCGCAGGGCCAGCGGCGCGGAGTACGTCGTCGTGATGGACCTGCACGGCACCCGCTGGTCGCACACCGATCCCCGGCAGGTCGGCGGCCATGTGTCGACGGACCCGAGCCAGGCCTTGGCGGGCAAGGACGTCATGGAGATCGACAGCGGCACCCTGGGCCGCTCGGCCCGCGGCAAGGTCCCTCTGCGGGACGGCGACGACAAGATCATCGGGGCCGTCTCGGTCGGCATCGAGTACGACAGCGTCCGCGCCCGCCTGATCCACGCGATCCCCGGACTGTTCGCCTACGCGGGCGGCGCCCTCGCCGTGGGCGCGCTGGCGGCCTGGCTGATCTCCCGGCGCGTCCAGCGGCAGACCCGCGACCTGGCCTTCTCCGACATCTCGGCGCTGCTCGCCGAGCGCGAGGCGATGCTGCACGGCATCCGCGAAGGCGTCGTCGCCCTGGACCGCGCCGGCCGCGTGCGGCTGCTCAACGACGAGGCCCAGCGCCTCCTCGGCATCGGGGAGGAGGTGGTGGGCGCTTCACCCGACGAGGCGTTCGGCGCGGGACGCACGGCCGATGTCCTGGCGGGCCGGGTGACGGGCACCGACCTGATCGCCGTCCGCGGACAGCGCGTCCTGGTCGTCAACCGCATGCCCACCGACGACGGCGGCGCCGTCGCCACCCTGCGCGACCGCACCGAGCTGGAGCAGCTCGGGCGCGAACTCGACTCGACGCACGGCCTCATCGACGCGCTGCGCGCCCAGGACCACGAGCACGCCAACCGCATGCACACGCTGCTGGGGCTGCTCGAACTGGAGATGTACGACGACGCGGTGGACTTCGTCGGGGAGGTGGTCGGCGATCACCGGGCGACCGCGGAGCAGGTGACCGAGAAGATCGAGGACCCGTTGCTCGCCGCCCTGCTGGTCGGCAAGGCGACCGTCGCGGCCGAGCGCGGTGTCGCGCTGTGGGTCTCCGACCGGACCCGGCTGCCCGACCGCCTGATCGACCCGCGCGGGCTGGTCACCGTCGTCGGCAACCTGGTGGACAATGCGCTCGACGCCGTCGCGGGCACGCCGCACGCGCGCGTGGAGGTCGAACTGCGCGCGGAGGGCCGTACCGCGGTCCTTCGGGTGCGGGACACGGGCCCCGGCATCCCGGCCGAGCAGCGCGAGTTGGTCTTCACCGAGGGCTGGTCCACGAAGAAGCCGCCGGCGCACGGCAAACGCGGCATCGGGCTCTCGCTGGTACGCAGGCTCGCCGAGCGGCAGGGGGGCCGTGCCACGGTGGACGAAGCGAGCGGCGGAGGCGCAGAGTTCACCGTCGTCCTGCCCGAGGCGCTCACCGGGCCCGGCCTGGAACCCGCGCTGGCGGCACCGGCGGACAGCACGGCCGAGGAGGAGTCGCGATGATCGAGGTCCTGGTCGTGGACGACGACACCCGGGTCGCCCAGGTCAACGCCGCCTACGTCGAGAAGGTGCCGGGCTTCCACGTCGCGGGCGAGGCCCACAGCGCGGCCGAGGCACTCCGTCAGCTGGAGCTGCTGCCCGGCCTGGATCTCGTCCTGCTGGACCACTATCTGCCCGACGAGACAGGTCTCGAGGTCGTCCAGGAGATGCGTCGGCGCGGCCACCAGACGGACGTGATCATGGTGACGGCCGCCCGGGACGTCACGACGGTGCAGGCGGCGATGCGCCAGGGCGCCCTCCAGTACCTGGTGAAACCGTTCGCCTTCGCAGGCCTGCGCGCCAAGCTGGAGGCGTACGCCGAGCTGCGCCGCACGCTCGACGGCGGCGGGGAGGCCGAACAGGCCGACGTCGACCGCATCTTCGGCGCCCTGTCCGCCTCCTCGGAGCCCGGCCTGCCCAAAGGCCACTCCCCCACCACCGCCGAGCTCGTGCGCCAGGCCCTGATGAACGCCGAAGGGCCCCTGTCGGCCCAGGAGATCGCCGACCGGACCGGGGTGAGCCGCCAGACCGCCCAGCGCTATCTGAAACTCCTGGAGCGCACGGGGAGAGCCCGGCTCACCCTGAAGTACGGCGACGCGGGCCGCCCGGAACACCGTTACGTGTGGGCGACCCGCGCCTGAAGGGCACGGTCCTCGGTGGCGGGTAAGAAGCCGTGCCCCTCCAGGGATTACGGCTCCCGGTCCGCCGCCGGTTCGACCGTCAGCCCGCGGCCTTCTCGACGAACTCGGTCGTGAAGGTCCTGCTCAGGTCCACATCCGCGTTCTGGATGGTGGGGTTGAAGGCCTTGAGGACCTTCTCGACGGTCTCGGGGCCGTTCTCAGGCATCACGCCGTCCTCGGTGAACATCGGCAGCGTGTTCTCGATGGCCACCGCGTACAGCAGCTTGTTCCCCTGGGAGTAGTCCGTCGGCATCTTCTCGGCGATCTCGGCCGCGCTGTGGGTGGACATCCACTTGAGCGTCTTGACGAATGCATTGGCCAACTTCTGGACGGTGTCCTTGTGACTGTTGACCCAGTCCGTCTGCATGTACAGGCTCGACGAGGGATACGGTCCGCCGAGCGCTTCCTCCGAGCCCTGCGGGGTGCGCATGTCGAGCAGCACCTTGCCGGCCTTCTTGTCCAGGACGGTCGCCACGGTCGGGTCGGTCGTCATGCCGCCGTCGATGGCGCCCT
Organism: Streptomyces sp. 3330; assembly: GCF_031456635.1. Lineage (NCBI taxonomy): Bacteria > Bacillati > Actinomycetota > Actinomycetes > Kitasatosporales > Streptomycetaceae > Streptomyces > Streptomyces sp. 3330. The sequence continues at coordinate 114,337 of NZ_JAVDVA010000021.1, read as the reverse complement.
GCTGGAGCGCTGCGATGAAGGTCGGCCCCGCGCCCACGGCGACCGGCGTGAACTCGCTGACCTTCACGCCGTTCTTGACCGCGAGGTACTTGGTGAGGAAGTCGGTCGAGGAACCCAGGCCCGTGACACCGAGTTTCTTGCCCTTGAAGTCCTTGGGCGAGGTGATGTCGCCTTCGGCCTCGGTCGAGACGATCTCCACCTCGCCCGGCGCGTGTGAGAACTGCACCACGGACTCGACCTCCTTGCCCTTCACCTGGAGGTCGAGGGTGTGGTCGTAGAAGCCGACGGCGCCCTGCACCTGGCCGGAGACCAGCGCCGTCTCGGCCTGGACGCCGGCCGGCTCGCTCAGCATCTCGACGTCGAGCCCCTCGGCGTCGAAGTAGCCCAGGCGCTGGGTGAGCATGGCGGGCAGGTAGATGACCTTGTCCAGGCCACCCACCATGATCTTGACCTTGGTTCCCTTGCCGTCCCCCTTGCTGCCGGAGCCCGTGGCCGCGGTGCTCGACGCGTCGTCGGCACAGGCGGTGAGCGAGGAGAGGGCGAGCAGACCGGCGGCGGCGAGGGCCGTGTATCTGGCGGTTGTGCGCATGGCGAATTCACGTCCTTGAGAGGGCGGTGCGGGGATGGAGCACAGGTGAGTGAGGGGAAGGCGGGGCGAGCGAGGAAGGGGCGGCGACGGCGGAGAGCGATCCGTGGAGGGTCTCGAGGGGCCCTTCGCGGGAACGGCTGCCCGGGGTGCCCGGGGGATCGTTCGACGAAGGGTCAGTTCTCGGAGCCCGACGGCTTCCACCGGAAGATGCGCCGTTCGGCGAAGGTCAGCAGCCCCTCCGCGACGAGCGCGACGACGGCGAGGATGACCATCGCGGCGTACACGCCCGCCGCGTTGAACGTGCCCTGCGACTGCGCGACGAGCAGCCCGATCCCCTTGGTGGCGCCGATGTACTCACCGACGATGGCGCCGATCAGGGCGAAGCCGAAGCTCACATGGAGGCTCGTGAAGATCCAGGAGGTGGCGGACGGGACGACCACCTGGAGCGTCACCCTGCGGTCGCTCGCGCCGAGGATGCGGGCGTTGGCGACGAGGTTGCGGTCCACCTCGCGGGCGCCCTGGAAGGCGTTGAAGAAGACGGGGAAGAAGACCAGGACCACGGCCGAGGCGACCTTGGAGGCGGGGCCGAGGCCGAACCAGATCACGAAGATCGGGGCCAGCACGATCCTGGGTATCGAGTTGAGCACCTTGATGTATGGACCAAGGATGTCGGCGAGGAAGGTGATCCGCCCCAGGGCGATACCGCACACGACGCCGGCGACCACGCCGATGACCCAGCCGAGCAGGGCCTCGTAGAGCGTGTACCAGATCTGCTCGCCGAGTGAACCGAGCGCGGTCCCGTGCGTCACCCAGGTCCAGATCTGGTCCCAGATCCTGGAGGGCATCGAGAAGTTGAAGGGGTCGATGGCCTCGGCCCGGGAGAGCGCTTCCCACAGGGCGAGCACGGCGACCAGGAGCAGCACACGCGATGCCGTCACCACGGCCTTGCGTCTGCGAGCGGCACGCGCGCGTGAGTGGGCGCGATCGGGCCTCATGGCCGTGTCGACGACCGGTGTGCTCAGCACGTCAGGCGACACGGGCGGCACCTCTCTCGCGGGTGATGCGGACCTCTTCGCCGAGGGACTCCCAGATCTCGCGGTAGATCTCGATGAACCGCGGCTCCAGACGCACCGACTCGACCTTGCGCGGCCTCGGCAGGTCGATGTCGAAGACCTGCTTCACGGTGGCCGGGCCGGCGGTCATCACGACGACCTTGTCGGCCAGCGCGATGGACTCCTCCAGGTCGTGGGTGACGAAGACGACCGACGCGCCCGTGCCCTCCCACAGCTCGAGGAGCTCGTCCGACATCAGGGCCCTGGTCTGCACGTCGAGCGCCGAGAACGGCTCGTCCATGAGGAGGATCTCGGGGTCGTTCACGAAGGTCGCGGCGAGGGCCACCCGTTTGCGCTGACCGCCGGAGAGCTGGTGCGGATAGCGGTCCTCGAAGGCGGTCAGCCCGACTCGGGCCAGCCACTCACGCGCTCTGCGCTTCGCCTCCGCCTTGGGCACACCGCGGAAGCGGGGCCCGGCCATCACGTTGGACAGGACCGTACGCCAGGGAAAGGTGGCGTCCTGCTGGAAGACGAAGCCGACCTTGTCGCCGACCCCGCGCACGGGCTGCCCGGCGACCGTCACCTCGCCCTGGGTGGGCTCCTCCAGACCGCTGACCAGGGTCAACGTGGTCGACTTGCCGCAGCCGGTCGGGCCGACGACGGCCACGAACTCGCCACGCCCGACGGTGAGGTCGAGTTCCCGCACGGCGGTGTGCGGAGCCCCCGACGGGGTCCTGAAAACCTTGCTGGCGCCCCGCAGCTCGATGGCGGGGCTGGTGTGTGCGCTCATGGCCGGGGACGGTAGAGGGCACCCGCGAGGCGGCATCAGCCTTCTGGGCGCATGCGCTTCTTTTGCCTGCAGTAGCCTGTTGTGCTCGTTTTGCTCGCGCTAGAACAGCGAAGCCGAAACACGGGCTGAACGCCCGCCTGGCCTTGACGGAGAGAGGCCCGATGATTGACGTCCTGGTGGTGGACGACGACTTCCGTGTCGCCGAGATCAACGCCAAGTACGTGGGAAAGGTTCCCGGTTTCCGGGTGGCCGCCCGCGCGCACAGTGCCGCCCAGGCGCTGGGAACCATCGAGCGCGGAACCATCGACCTGGTACTGCTCGACCATTACCTGCCCGATCAGACCGGCCTCCAGCTCATCCACCGGATGCGCGAGCAGGGCCATGGCACCGACGTCATCATGATCACGGCAGCCGGTGACGTCTCGACGGTCCAGACGGCGATGCGCCTGGGCGCCCTGCACTACCTGGTCAAACCCTTCACCTTCGCCGCCCTGCGCACCCGCCTCGACTCGTACGCCGCACTGCGCCGCACGGTGGACCGGGTCGGCGGACAGGGCGTCGCGGGCCAGGAACAGGTCGACCGGATCTTCGGGGCCCTGCGCACCGGGCCCGCGCCGTCCTCGCCCGGCCTGCCGAGCGGCCACTCGGAACCGACCACGGACCTGATCTGCGATGTTCTGCATCGCGCCGACCAGCCGCTGTCGGCTCACGAGGTCGCCGCGGAGACCGGCCTGAGCCGCTCCACCGCCCAGCGCTACCTCCGCCATCTGGAACAGGCCGGACGCCTGCACCTCTCCCTCAAGTACGGCGACACGGGCCGTCCCGAGCACCGGTACGCCTGGGTGGCGCCGTAGCGGTGCGCCACCCCCGATGCGGTACGACGGTGAAAAGTCGTCCGTTACGCCGCTCCCGCCCCGGTCAGTGACCGCACCTCGGTCTCCGCGTGCTTGGCCTCGTCCGCGACCTCGGCCGAGGTGACCGTGCCGAGCCAGCCCGCCACGAAGCCCAGCGGAATCGAGACCAGGCCGGGGTTCTGCAGCGGGAAGTACTGGAAGTCCACGTCGGGGAAGAGCGACTCGGGGCTGCCGGAGACCACCGGCGAGAGCACGACGAGCACCAGGGCCGGGACCAGCCCGCCATAGACCGACCACACGGCGCCGCGCGTGGTGAAGCCCCGCCAGAACAGCGAGTACATCAGGACCGGCAGATTCGCGGACGCCGCGACGGCGAAGGCGAGCCCGACGAGGAAGGCGACATTGAGATCGCGGGCCAGCAGGCCGAGCGCGATCGCGACCACGCCGACGCCCACCGCGGCGACCCGCGCCACAGCGACCTCGCTGCGGGGCTTGGCCTGCCGTCGGCGCAGCGAGGCGTACAGGTCGTGCGCCACCGACGCCGAGGACGCGAGCGTGATCCCGGCGACGACCGCGAGGATCGTGGCGAAGGCGATGGCCCCCACGACGGCGAACAGCACTGTTCCGCCGGTGGAGTCGGCGCCACCGCCCAGGTCGAGTGCGAGAAGTGGAACCGCCGTGTTCCCGCCCGCGTTCGAGCCGCGCACCGCCTCGGGGCCGACGATCGCCGCCGCGCCGAAGCCGAGGACGATCGTCATCAGGTAGAAGCCGCCGATCAGCCCGATCGACCAGACGACCGAGCGTCGGGCGGCCTGCGCGGTGGGCACGGTGTAGAAGCGGGACAGGATGTGCGGCAGTCCCGCCGTGCCCAGCACCAGTGCGAGCCCCAGGCTCATGAAGTCGAACCGCGCGGTCCAGTCCCCGCCGTACTTCAGCCCCGGTGCCAGGAACGCGTCACCGTGCCCGCTGCGCTCGGCCGCCGTGCGGAGCAACTGGTCGAAGTCACCGTGGAAGCGCACCAGGACGAGCACGGTGAGCGCGATGGTGCCGGCCAGCAGCAGAACCGCCTTGACGATCTGGATCCAGGTGGTCGCCCGCATTCCTCCCATCGACACATAGATCACCATGAGCGCGCCCACCCCGATGACGGCCCAGGACCGGGCTGCCGCGCCGGTGTTCCCGAGAAGCAGCGCGACCAGGCTGCCAGCGCCCACCATCTGGGCCACCAGATAGAGAACGGACACGGTGACCGAGGAGGTTCCCGCCGCGATCCGCACCGGCCGCTCGCTCATCCGCGCGGCGACCACGTCGGCGAGCGTGAACCGCCCGCAGTTGCGGACCAGTTCGGCGACCAGGAACAACACCACCAGCCACGCCACCAGGAAGCCGACCACATACAGCAGCCCGTCGTACCCGAACAGCGCGATGAGCCCGGTGACACCCAGGAAGGAGGCGGCGGACATGTAGTCGCCCGCGATGGCAAAACCATTTTCCATCGGGGAGAACAGACGCCCGCCGACGTAGAACTCCTCCTCCGACCCCTGGCGGTTGCGGCTCACCCAGGTGGTGATCCCCAACGTGACCGCGACGAAGACGCTGAACAGCAGCAACGCCAGTGCCTGATGGTTGCCGGTCACGCCGCACCCCCCTTTGCTCCCCGGGTCAGCTCCTGTGTGTCCCAGCGCAGTTCGAGCGCGGCGCGGTCCCGGCGCAGCCGCGCGTGCCGGGCGTAGGCCCAGGTGAGCAGGAACGTGCTGAGGAACTGCCCCAGCCCGGCGACCAGTGCCACGTTCACCGCGCCCACCACCGGCCGTGCCATCAGTCCGGGCGCGGTCGTCGCGGTCACCACGTACGCCACGTACCAGAGGAAGAACCCGGTGAAGGCAGGCACCACGAACCGCCGGTACCGGCTGCGCACCTCCTGGAAGGCCGCGCTGTTCTGCACCTCGAGGTAGATCTGAGCCGCCGCCCCGCTTCCGGCCTCCCTCCGACGGGCCGCGGGAACCTCGGACCCGGGCGTGCTCATCAGGGGCGACTCGCCCCAGCCCGAGGCGAGCGCGTCGTACCACGGGTCCTCGTAGCGCACGTCCCCTGGCGCTTCGGCGTACGCCCGGCCCAGGCCTTGATGATGTTCGAGCGTGTGTGGTGTGGGGGCACCGCTATCGGGACCGTCCCCGTCGGCGCGGGCACGGCCGTTGCTTGACTGCATGCCCAAGGATGGACAGAACGGGAAGATCCCCGACTATTGTTCCCCGAACACTTCACCCCATCAGGTGACCATCATGCCGTTCATCCCGCAGGCGGCCGGACCAGGCCCTTCCCGTACGCGTAACGCACCGCCTGGGCACGGTCCTTGAGCCCCGTCTTGGAGAACATGTTGTTGATGTGTGTCTTCACCGTCGCGGTGGACACGCTCAGCCTGCGCGCGATCTCCTGGTTGCTGAGCCCCTCCGCGATCAGCACCAGCACCTCCGCCTCACGTGTCGTGAGCCCGTCGGGAACGGCAGCCGGCGCGGCAGGCTCCGGTTCGGGCGCCGACAGCCGCTCCAGCAGCCTTCGCTGGACACTCGGCGACAGCCCGGCGTCCCCGGACAGCACACTGTGCACGGCGCGTACGATCTCGTCCCCGCCCGCGTCCTTGGTGAGGTACCCCCGCGCACCCGCCTTCAGCGCCGGGAAGAGGGATTCGTCGTCCGCGTAGGTCGTGAGGACCACGACCTGTGTCCCGGGGTGTTCGGACCGGATGCGCCGGGTCGCCTCCACTCCGTCACAGCGAGGCATGCGCAGGTCCATCAGCACCACGTCGGGGGCCAGTTCGGCGACGAGCCGCACGGCCTCTTCCCCGTCTCCTGCGGCGCCCACGACCTCGACTCCCGGCAGCAGCCCGAGCAGCATCACGATGCCTTCCCGGACGACTGTCTGGTCGTCCGCGACCACCACCCTGGCGGGCTTGCTCCCCGTCTCCTCCGTCACACCGGCACCTTCAGCGTCACCACGAAGCCTTCCTCGTCCGGCCCGGCGGCGAGCGACCCGCCCAGCAGCTCGGCGCGCTCCCGCATACCCAGCAGACCGTACCCGCCGCCCGCCTCGGCGAGTTCGCCCGGCGGGCCGCCCGAGTCCCGCACGTCCAGCGTCACTTCATGCCGACCGTACTCCAGCCGGACCCGGACCTTGGCGCCCGGCGCGTGCTTGCGAGCGTTCGTCAACGCTTCCTGAGCGACCCGGCGCACGGCCTGCGACGCCTCGACCGACAGCGGTCTGCGGTCACCTCCCACAGTGACCTCGGCGCCGTCGGACGCGCGGACGAGATCGGTCAGGAAGTCCTCCAACGGCGTCAGTTCACCGCGCAGCGCGGAGAGCGACTGCCTGGTCTCCTCGAGACCGTCACGGGCCATCCCGCGTGCCGCCACCACACGGTCGAGAATCTGCTCGCGGTCCGCGCCCCGCTCGATCAGCAGCCGAGCCGCCTCCAGGTGCACGAGCTGCGCCGAGAGACTGTGGGCCAGGACATCGTGGATCTCCCGGGCGATGCGGGCCCGCTCCGCGAGTGCGGCCGACTCGGCCTCGGCCGCGCGCGCGGCCCGCTCCTGGGTGAGCAGCCGCTGTGCGGCGCCTCTGGCTTCGGCGTCCAGACGCAGTGCGTAGCCGGCGAGCCCCATGCCCGCGATGACGATGGCCGAGGTCGCCGCCGCGTCGTCGTTGGCCACGGCGAAGGCGGCGAATCCGACCGATGCCGCCGGCAGCGCCGCGCCCAGAGGGAGTCGCTCGAGTGCCGCGATGGCGCATCCGCACCACAGGACCGCGGCCGGTGAGTGGAAGCCCGCTGCCTCGACCCCGGCCGCCACCCCCAGCAGCATGAGGAGCAGCGCCAAGGACGGCCACAGCCGGTGCTCGAAGGTGGTCCGGAAGAGGGCCCATGCCAGGCCGCCCGCCACCACGGCACCGGCGACTCCGGCGATCGCGGCCCAGCCCTGGATGCGGCTGTCGTGGAGGGCGCTCCACCCGAGCACACCCAGGACCAGCAGCCTTACGGCCCAGGCCAGCAGCCGCCTGGGACGCGACACCCCTCTGGGGCCGAGCGCCTCCCGTGAGGGCCAGCGTGTCCAGACGTTCTCCGTCACACGCGCTCCTTCCGCGGGAACCGGGGCACGGGGGCACCGTACGCCGTGGCGTGGGCGGGAGCCTGGTGCAGAGATTGCGCGCGCCGGACCAGGAGCCCGGAGCGGACGAGCAGCGTGGCCGCGAGTCCCAGCATCAGCGCCGCGCTGCTCTGGCCGACGCCCAGTAGCGCGCCGACCCCGAAGAGGCCCGCCCGCAGACCGATCCCGACCCCCCAGACCGCCGCGCTCGCCGTGGTGCTCTTGCTCCACACCGCGCCGTCCGGCTCCACCCAGATACGGGTGGTCCAGGCCCAGGCCGCTCCCATGGCCAGCGCGACGATCAGTTCGGCGCCGAGCACCAGGGCCGACTCGTTGGGGTGACGGGCGCCGAGCAGATCGGGTTCGCGCAGCGCTATGACGGCCAGGATTCCCGGGAGGAGCCACCAGCGCCGGTCCGTGTCGATGCGGCTCGCGCGGAACTGCCGCGTGATCACGAGCGCGGCCACAGCCACGATCACCAGTGCGTTGACGAGCCCGGACATCACAGCCTCCGTGAGCGGGAAGGGGAGGCCGGCAGCGAGCGCTGCCGACGCCTTCGACGCTACGGAATCGGGCCGGTCCGCAGATCGGAGCGGAGGTGGATCATGGGTGGATCTCCGGAAGCCGAGGTCTCCACCCATGGGTGGAGAAACCCCCAGCCGGACCGGTCTGAGAACAGTCTGGCCCGGTACGCGCCCGAGCCAAGCCCGTCCGGGTCCGAGCCAGGCCTGAACGGACCCGAGCCAGGCCTGCATGCGTCCGAGCAGCCTGCATGCGTCCGAGCCAGGCGTCTACGGGACGAAGCCAGACCGCCGCCACGCGCCCCGGCCCCCTCACCCGACCCCGTCGGAGCCACGGGACCCGGCCGGATCGATCCAGTAGGACCAGTCGGATCCCGTACCGCCAGGCCGGGTGCACATGCGGACCGGCCGGATCCACAGGAGATCCGGCCGGTCCGAGGCAACGCCTACAGGTCGGGCAGCGCCTACGCGTCGATACGCGACCGGTCGAGCGTCGCCGCCGAGCTGGAGATGAACTCCTTGCGCGGTGCCACGTCATTGCCCATGAGCAGATCGAAGACCTGCTCGGCCGCCTCCAGGTCGGAGAGGTTGATGCGCCGCAAGGTGCGGTGGCGCGGGTCCATCGTCGTCTCGGCCAGCTGGTCGGCGTCCATCTCACCGAGACCCTTGTAGCGCTGGATGGAGTCCTTGTACCGGACGCCCTTGCTCTGGAACTCCATCAGCTTGTCCCGCAGCTCACGGTCCGAGTACGTGTACACGTACTTGTCCTGGCCCTTCTTGGGCTGGACGAGCTCGATGCGGTGCAGGGGCGGGACCGCGGCGAACACCCGCCCGGCCTCGACCATGGGCCGCATGTAGCGGTGGAACAGCGTGAGGAGCAGCGTCCGGATGTGGGAGCCGTCCACATCGGCGTCGGTCATCATGATGATCTTGCCGTAGCGAGCCGCGTCGATGTCGAAGGTGCGTCCCGAGCCCGCTCCTATGACCTGGATGATCGCGCCGCACTCGGCGTTCTTGAGCATGTCGGTGACGGACGACTTCTGGACGTTGAGGATCTTGCCCCGGATCGGCAGCAGCGCCTGGAACTCGGAGTTCCGGGCGAGCTTGGCCGTGCCGAGCGCGGAGTCTCCCTCGACGATGAACAGCTCGCTGCGCTCGACGTCGTCGCTGCGGCAGTCGGCGAGCTTGGCGGGCAGGGACGAGGACTCCAGAGCCGTCTTGCGGCGCTGCGCGTCCTTGTGCTGCCGCGCCGCGATGCGCGTCCGCGCGGCGGCCACCGCCTTCTCCATGACGACCCGGGCCTGAGCTGCGGCATCGCGCTTGGCGGAGGTCAGGAACGCCTTGAGCTCCCTGGCGATCACCGTGTTCACGATGCGCCGGGCGGCCGAGGTACCGAGGACCTCCTTGGTCTGGCCCTCGAACTGGGGCTCGGCCAGACGCACCGTGACGACGGCTGTCAGGCCCTCCAGGGCGTCGTCCTTCACGATGTCGTCCTCTGCGACGCGCAGCATCTTCTTGGCGCGCAGCACTTCGTTCATCGTCTTGGCGACCGCCTGCTCGAAGCCGGCGACGTGGGTGCCGCCCTTCGGCGTGGCGATGATGTTGACGAACGACTTGAGGTTCGTGTCGTAGCCGGTGCCCCAGCGCATCGCCACGTCGACGCCGAGCTCGCGGGTGACCTCCGTCGGGGTCATCTGCCCGTGGTCGTCCAGGACCGGGACGGTCTCCTTGAAGGTGCCCTGTCCGGTGAAGCGGAGGACGTCGCAGACGGGCTTGTCGGTGGCCAGGTACTCGCAGAACTCGCTGATGCCGCCGTCGAAGCGGAAGGACTCCTCGCCCTTGCTGCCGCCCTCGCCGAGGCCGTACTCGTCACGGACGACGATGGTCAGGCCGGGCACCAGGAAGGCGGTTTGGCGGGCGCGCTGGTGGAGGTTCTCCAGGGAGAGCTTGGCGTCCTTGAGGAAGATCTGGCGGTCGGCCCAGTAGCGCACGCGCGTGCCGGTCCGGTTCTTGGCGACGCGCTTGACCTTCCGCAGGCCGCCCGTCTCGAACTTGGAGTCGGGTCCGTCCGCGGCGAAGGCGCCCGGGACGCCCCGCCGGAAGCTGATCGCGTGCGTGTGGCCGCCCCGGTCCACCTCGACGTCGAGGCGTGCGGACAGGGCGTTGACGACGGAGGCGCCGACGCCGTGCAGACCGCCGGAGGCGGCGTAGGAGCCGCCGCCGAACTTGCCGCCGGCGTGCAGCTTGGTCATGACGACCTCGACACCGGACAGCCCCGTCTTGGGCTCGACGTCGACCGGGATGCCACGGCCGTTGTCCCGGACCTCGACCGAGGCGTCGTCGTGGAGGATGACCTCGATGTGGTCGCAGTAGCCGCCCAGGGCCTCGTCGACGGAGTTGTCGATGATTTCCCACAGGCAGTGCATGAGGCCACGGCTGTCGGTCGAGCCGATGTACATACCCGGGCGCTTCCGCACGGCCTCGAGCCCCTCGAGGACGAGCAGGTGCCGCGCGGTGTAATTGGAACCGTCCCGGTCTGCTCCTGCCAGCAGCGCTGTGGACGGCACGGACGTTTCGGCGGTCACGCGGTTCGCTCCTCGCTGAATTTCACTTGGGGCCCTTGTGGGTAAGGGCGCGGCTTGGGTTGCCGCCAAGAGGGTACCGAGGCCTGGTAGAGCCGTTGTAACGCCACCCTCGTCTGAACTCAGACTAGTCCAGCGTCGCATACGTGTTCGATCCCTCGATGGAGTGAAGTACATATCACGTTCCCTTCGGGGCATGAACCATTTAGGCTCCGGGCACGTCCTCATGAACAAACCGGCAACCCAGCCGGGAGGATGGAACCATGACCGACAGAGCGAAACCGTAAGCACCACAGACCACGCAATACGGCACATTCGCCGCCAAACCGGCAGCAGACGGCCACCTCGGAAAAGATTTTTCGAGGACAAGCCACGAGCGGGAACGTTTTGGGGCTGGTTGGATGTTGACCCTGGTACGACAGCTCGTCGAGCTAGAGAAGAGGCGACGTGACTACTGTTCTGACCCCCGCGAGCCCGCTGACGGCCGCTGACCGCTGCGACCGCTGCGGCGCCCAGGCGTACGTACGCGTCGTGCTGCTCAGCGGCGGAGAACTGCTCTTCTGCGCCCACCACGGCCGCAAGTTCGAGCCGGAACTCAAGAAGATCGCCGCTGAGATACAGGACGAGACAGAGCGGCTGACGACCGTTCCGGCCTCCACCCCGGAAGAAGAGCGCTGATCTGCGCGTCCACGACGAGCCAGAACCGGCACAGGCCGGTACACGGGCGGCCTCCCCTGCTCCCAGGGGCGGCCGCCCGCTCTCGTGATCCGAGATCGATCCTGCGGCCGTCGAGGCCGCAGGATCCGCTCAGACGCCCTCAGGAACCCCCTGGGGACCTCCGAGCGCCCGCGTCCAGCCGAGCGTCTTCACGGCGTCCGACACGCGCGTGTAGACACCGGGGCTCCCCGGCTGCCCGCAGCCGCTGCCCCACGACACCAGCCCTATGAGCCGGCCCTGGGCGACGAGCGGTCCGCCGCTGTCCCCCTGGCAGGCGTCGCGACCACCCCGCTCCTCTCCGGCGCACACCATGCTCCGCGCGTCGTAGGCGCCGTCGGAGGTGCCCGGATAGGCCCGCTCGCAGGACGCGTCGGGCAGCACGTGCACGCGAGCCGCTCGCAGACTGTGGGCGTACGCACCGAACCCGGTGCTGTCTCCCCAGCCGTAGACGACGGCCTCGGTGCCGGCCTCGTAGGCCGGATCGCCTTCGGCGGCCATCCCGATGACCGCCGCCGCCGGGAGCGGCTGGGCGAGCGTGAGTACGGCGAAGTCCCCGGCGTTGCTCGCGCTGTCGTAGCCGGGGTTCACCCAGACACTGCGCACGGAGACCTCCTGCCCGGTGTCCCTGTGGAGGTCCGTACGGCCCGCCACGACCTTCAGGTCGGCCAGCTGCCCCGGCGGGGCTCCCAGGACGTCCTCACCCATGCAGTGGGCCGCGGTGAGCACGGTGGAGGGACCGACCGCCACGCCTCCGCAGAACTGCCCGGAGCGCATACCCCCGAACCGGTCACGACTGGACAGTGCGACCGTCCACGGGCTCTGCGAGACATCCACCGGGAAGCCCCCCACGACGACGTCGTCGGAGGCCGCCGGCGCGGCGAAGCCGATGGGTATGGCCACCGCCGCGGCCGCCAGGATCAACGGCCGGGCCAGGGCCCGGACAAGGGGACGACGCATGCGCGCTCCTCACTCTGAAGTGATCGATGAACACCCAGAGTGATCCAGCGCGCGGCGGCCCGCATGCGCGCGCCCAGGCCGAAGGCCCGGCTCCCTGACGGGAGACCGGGCCTTCGGCTTCGTACGGCTACGACCTAGTCGAGGTAGTCGCGCAGCACCTGCGAACGGGACGGGTGGCGCAGCTTGGACATGGTCTTGGACTCGATCTGGCGGATGCGCTCGCGCGTCACGCCGTACACCTTGCCGATCTCGTCGAGGGTCTTCGGCTGACCGTCGGTGAGACCGAATCGCATGGAGACGACGCCCGCCTCGCGCTCGGACAGGGTGTCGAGGACGGAGTGCAGCTGCTCCTGGAGGAGCGTGAAGCTGACCGCGTCGGCCGGGACCACGGCCTCGGAGTCCTCGATGAGGTCACCGAACTCGCTGTCACCGTCCTCGCCCAGCGGGGTGTGCAGCGAGATGGGCTCACGGCCGTACTTCTGGACCTCGATGACCTTCTCCGGGGTCATGTCGAGTTCCTTGGCCAGCTCCTCCGGGGTGGGCTCGCGGCCCAGGTCCTGGAGCATCTGGCGCTGCACGCGCGCGAGCTTGTTGATGACCTCGACCATGTGCACCGGGATACGGATGGTGCGGGCCTGGTCGGCCATGGCGCGGGTGATCGCCTGACGGATCCACCAGGTGGCGTACGTGGAGAACTTGTAGCCCTTGGTGTAGTCGAACTTCTCCACCGCGCGGATCAGACCGAGGTTGCCCTCCTGGATGAGGTCCAGGAAGAGCATGCCGCGGCCGGTGTAACGCTTGGCCAGGGAGACCACCAGACGGAGGTTGGCCTCCAGGAGGTGGTTCTTGGCGCGTCGGCCGTCCTCTGCGATGATCTCCAGCTCGCGCTTGAGCTTCGGGGCGAGCTTGTCGGCGTTGGCCAGCTTGTCCTCGGCGAACAGACCGGCCTCGATGCGCTTGGCGAGCTCGACCTCCTGCTCGGCGTTGAGCAGCGGGACCTTGCCGATCTGCTTGAGGTAGTCCTTCACCGGGTCGGCGGTGGCACCGGCCACGGCGACCTGCTGGGCGGGCGCGTCGTCCTCGTCGTCGTCGGAGAGGACGAAACCCTTGTTCTCGGTTCCCTCCTCTTCCTCTTCTCCGGGCTTGGCGTCCTCGAGGACCTCGTCCTCGGCGACCTCGGCGTCGTCCTTGCCCGAGGTCTTCTTGGCCGCCGTCTTCTTGGCGACGGTCTTCTTCGCGACAGCCTTCTTGGCGGTCGTCTTCTTCGCAGCCGCCTTCTTGGCGGGGGCGGCCTCGTCTGCGGGATCGTCCACAGCAGGAGCGGCCGGGGTGGCCGGGGCGGCCGTGGCAGTGGCCTTCCGCGTGGTCACCGCCTTCGCCGCGACCGTCTTGGTGGCGGTGCGCTTGGCCGGACTCTTCGCTGCGACGCTCTTTCGGGTGCGCTTGGGCTCCGCGGCACTGACCATCAGCGTCACACCCTCTTCCTCGAGGATCTGGTTGAGGCTGCGCAGTACGTTCTTCCACTGAGTGGCCGGAATCTGGTCAGCTTCGAAGGCCCGACGCACATCGTCGCCGGCGATCTGCCCCTCAGCCTTTCCCCGCTCAATGAGCGCCATGACAGAGACGGACTCGGCGATCTCCGGCGGGAGCGTACGGGATGTGCTGGCCGACACGAACAACCTCTCGGAACGTTGGAAAACGGCTTCCGGCCCCGTCCGGACGGACAGGAGCCGACCACCGGCCTGGGGGTGGGCCGACGGCGCGGGCGGGGGCCGGGAGGATTCACAGCGCCTTGAACGGCGTCCGTATTCCCTCCGCGGCTGTCACCTCTTAGGTCATCGCGTGGTTTCCACAAGCGTTACGCCCAATCTTCGTGGCCCGAGTCACACCCCATAAGCGGTCAAAAACGGTCAGACGCGGGCAGAGGCGGTCACCCGTCGAGCCTACCGGTACCGCCAGGACCGGTTGCGCCCCCTCGACCGTCGGACCCCGCAGGCCCCGTGACGGGTTCTGCGGGGTCCGACGGGAGTGCGGAAGAAACGGCCGAGGACGACACGGGAGGGGGAGAGCCCCCCGACCGTCCCCCGCGCGGTGCGGTCAGTGCTCTCGCGGCGCCGGCACGACGCGCTCCACCTCGGGATGCACGGTGAGCAGCTGCCGCATGGCCGTCTCGGCGGCGGTGCCGTCGCCCGCCGCGAGGGCGTCGACGATCCGGCCGTGATGTCCCAGCGACGCGTCGTTCGGCCGGTCACACCCCGTGACCGGGCCACCGGAGACCTGGAGGGCGGACGAAACGATCCCGGAAAGGTGTTCCAGCATGCGGTTGCCCGCGACCTGGATGAGCAGCGAGTGGAACTCGGCGTCGGCCCGGGAGTAGGTGAGCGCGTCACCCTGCCCCATGGCGTGCGCCATGATCTCGACCATGTCGGACATCCGCTGCTGGACGTCGGCGCGCCCGTGCCCGGCGGCGAGGCGCGCGGCGAGCGGCTCGATCGTCCAGCGCAGCTCATTGAGCTCGCGCCGCTGATCATCGCGCTGGGGGCCGAACGCCCGCCACTCGATGATGTCCGGGTCGAGAAGGTTCCAGTCGCTCACGGGACGCACGCGCGTGCCGACGTTCGGCCGGGCGCTGACCAGGCCCTTGGCCTCGAGGACGCGCAGCGACTCGCGGACGACGGTGCGGGACACCTCGAACCGCTGACCGATCTCCTCGGGCACAAGGGGCCGGTCGGCACCCAGGTCGCCCGAAACGATCATCTGACCGAGCTGCTGGACAAGTTGGCCGTGCAGTCCGCGTCCACGGCTGCCCGCGGTACGGCGGCCCACGCGGCCCAGCTCAGGCTCCGCGGACTCCCAGACGGGGGCTCCGACACGTTCGGCCACCGGGGCCTCACCGAAGGGATAGCGGTCGAGTTCGCCCGGGCCGGCCAGACCGGAGTCGGCGGAGCGGGCGGCGGTCATCATGGTGTGCGCAAGGGTACTCACGGATCCTTTGTCGGCGCTGCTCCCAACTCCCTTGAGGTCTTTGGTGAAAAGCACACGAAAGGGTGATCGCTCACCCCGTCGCAATTGACGCCTTATCGGAAAGAAATGGGCTTTCTGTGGGGAGTTGCGCACACGCCGGGACCGCTTCGGCCCGGACGGTCGTCATCGGGCCTTGCTGCGCAGGGTCGTGAGCAGGTACGCGCACAACAGCGCCGTCAGCGACAACGTCATTGCGCCGCCGACCGGTTGGGCGATCACGCGCGCCGCGGCAGCCACATATCGGTCGCCGCCGAAGGGCCACTGCACCAGGAGCAGCTCGCGCAACCGCACCGAGAATCCGGCCGCCGTTCGCACGGACGCGCTCTCCACGGCCTTCTGTACGAGGGGCAGGACGACGACGGGCATGGCGACCACCGCGGCCAGCCCGGCCGTGGTGGACCGGAAGACACCGGCGGCCAGCACACCGGTCCAGGCGCAGCCGACCACGAGGCCGAACCAACTCGCGCTCATCGAAAGCCAGTCCGCGGGAACCTGTGCGACCTCCCGTCCGTAGACGAGATAGAGCGCCTCGGCGTCGCAGCCCACCGTGAGGAAGGCGAGCATCAGTGCGGTGAGAGCGGCGACGAGGAGCTTGGCGGTGAGCACGCCCAGCCTTCGGGGCACAGTGCCGCGGTCCGCGGCCAGGGCGGGGTGGCGGAACTCGTCTCCGAAGGCCAGCGCACCGAGCAGTCCCGCGCCGAGCGCCGCGGGCGGCAGCGGAAGCTCCGTGGGCCACGCGGCCAGCAGCCGTGCCTGCGCGGTGTGGCCCGCGCGGGCCAGGAGCAGGGCGGTGAGGGCGGACACGATCAGCACGGCGGCGCCGGTGGTGAAACCGGTGCCGACCCCGGTGGCCCGACGGAGTTCGTAGCGGAGCGGGCGCAGCGGGCCGGGGGCCGAGCGGACGGAGATGGGAGGGGGCAGGTCGGGCAGGGTGTGGACATCGCGGGACGCGAAGCGGCGGGTGGGGCGCCGCCCTCCACCGGACACGGCAGGCGCGGCTGGGGCCCCGGAGGCGGCTGAGCGGGCGCCTGAAGTGGTGCCGTCGGCGGAGTGGGCTCCTGAGGTGGCGCCGTCGACGGAGTCGACACGTGAGGTGACGCCGTCGGAGGTACCGGCTTCTCCGGGCTGCCGGAGTGCGTCGGCGATCGCGTCGGCGATGGCGGTCGGCCCGCTGCCGGGGTTCCTGTCGAGGGCGGTCGAGGACGCCGTCACGTCCAGGGTTTCCGGAGTCCGGCAGGCGGTGGCCGGTGGCACGCCCCCGGCCGGCGAGTCCGCCTCGGACGCCAGGATGCCGTCACGCGGCGCCGCGTCGGCCGGCCGGTACGGCATGGGAGACGGCGACGGTGCGTCGTCGAGGCCGCAGGGCGCTTCCGTGGCGCCTGCGGTCCGGGGTTCGCTCGCCGGCCCTGCGTCGTCGGGGACCTTCGCGCCTTCGGCGCCCCGCCCGGGGCCCGCGACAGCGGCCGATCCCTCACCCCAGGGGGCCGGGCCGGCTTTCGCCGAGGAGGTCGGATCTGTCTCGGGATGCGCCCGCCGCTGATCCTCCGCTCCCGCTCCCGGCCCCATGTCGCCTGTCTCGTCGGCGAGTTGGTGGATCAGGATGTCATGCCGGAACGCCGTCTCGCCGACCTGGGCGCAGCTACTGCCGTACACGGAAAGCCGGTTGCCGTCCTCCTGCACGACCTCGACCGAGCGTTGCGCGGTTCGTGCCTCCTTGGCGAGCAGGGCGGCCAGGCGAACGGCGTGCGGGCTGCGGACGGCCACCCGGGGGCGCAGCCGGGTGCGCGCGAAGTCGGTGGCCTCCTGGTCGGCGACCAGTGCGCCCCGGTCCAGGGTGAGGACCCGGTCGGCGGTGCGGGCGGCCTCCTTGGGATCGGTCGTGGTCGTCAGGACCGTACCGCCCTGGTCCGCGTGGGCGCGCAGCATGCCGTACAGCCAGCGGCTCTCGCGGCCGGAGAGCCCGTCGGCCGGATTGTCGAGGACGAGGGTGTGCGGGTCCGCGAGCAGCGCGCAGGCCAGGCCCAGCCGCCGGTCCATGCCGCGGGACAACGTGCCGAGGCGTTCGTCGCGCAGGCTGACCAGGCCGACCACCTCGAGGACTTCGTCGGCCCGCCGTGCCGGAACCCCGGCGGCCGCGCACAGCATGCGCACGTGGCCCCGGACCGAGCGGGCGGGGTGCCCCGGCACATCGCCGAGGAGGACCCCGACCTCGCGCGAGGGGTGGGCGATGCGGTGCAGCGGACGCCCTCTGAAGTAGGCCAGTCCGCGGCCCTGTTGAAGTTCGAGC
The DNA here is from genome assembly GCF_031456635.1 of Streptomyces sp. 3330. Classification (NCBI taxonomy): domain Bacteria; kingdom Bacillati; phylum Actinomycetota; class Actinomycetes; order Kitasatosporales; family Streptomycetaceae; genus Streptomyces; species Streptomyces sp. 3330. The sequence continues at coordinate 96,825 of NZ_JAVDVA010000021.1, read as the reverse complement.
AGGAGCCTCAGCGTCGTGGTCTTGCCCGCGCCCGGCGCTCCGAGCAGCACGGTGACGCGGCCCGCGCGCGCCTCGAAGGAGACATCGTCGACGGCGGGCGGAAGCGCCTTGCGGGAGTTGCTGGTCAGTCCGAAGGCCTGGATCACCCGTAGCAAGATAGCGCGGTATATCCCTTTTTTCCGTTCACCGCACGGTGGCGGCCTGCGGACGGTGTACGGCCTCGGCCGACCGCTTCACGGCCGCTCGCGCCGGTCGGCGGAACCGGCGGGTCACGTCACACCTCGGGCCGCAGCATCGGCGGGTTGAGCAAGGTGGCGCCGCCCGCGCGGAACAGCTGGGCGGGGCGGCCGCCCTGCCGGGTCGTGGTGCCGCCGGTGGGCACCAGGAAGCCGGGGGTGCCTGTCACCTTGCGGTGGAAGTTGCGCGGGTCGAGCGCCACACCCCACACCGCTTCGTAGACCCGGCGGAGCTCGCCGACCGTGAACTCGGTGGGGCAGAACGCGGTCGCCAGCGACGAGTACTCGATCTTGGAACGGGCCCGCTCCACGCCGTCCGCGAGGATCTGGGCGTGGTCGAAGGCGAGCGGGGCGTCCGGTTCCCCGTCCCGCCCGTAGCCGCCGTGCTGCAGCAGTTCCTCGACCGGCGCCCACCGCGCGTTGCTGGCGTCTCCGCCCGCTCGCGGCGCCGGCAGGTCCGGTGCGAGCGCCAGGTGCGCGACGCTGACGACGCGCATCCTGGGGTCGCGCTTGGGGTCGCCGTACGTGGCGAGCTGCTCCAGGTGGGCGCCGTTGTCGTAGGCCGGGGCCGACGGGTCGTGGGCCCGGAGCCCGGTCTCCTCGGCCAGCTCGCGCGCCGCGGCCTGGGTGAGGTCCTCGTCGGCCCGCACGAAGCCGCCCGGGAGGGCCCACCGCCCCTGGAACGGCGCCTCGCCCCTGCGCACCGCCAGCGCGCACAGGGCATGGCGGCGCACGGTCAGCACGACCAGGTCCACGGTGACGGCGAAGGGCGGAAAGGCTGACGGGTCGTAGGGCATGCCGCGATCATAGTCGTCTTCCTGACGATAAACACTCCCTTCGTCGGCCGCTTCCCTGGCTGATCCACTTCGGTGGCGCACGGCCTTCGGCGTCTCCCCGAGCAGGCGTCCCGAGCTGCGTCGTACGAGGTCACACTCCCAATTGCAGGCCGTCGGCCGCTTCCTCGACCATGGCCAGACCGAGCCGACTGACCCGTACGGAGAAGGGGGCGCCGGCGACCCGCAGTCCGGTCAGGCCGATCTCCCCCAGGGGCGCACCGCGCAGGGGGCGCAGGGTGACGGTTCCGGCCGGAGCGTCGGGGCGGACGCCGGTCAGGGTGGTCAGCAGCAGGACACCGGCCGCCGCCGAGGTGGCCGCGGGGCGGCAGGCGGCCGGATGGGGAAGCGGGGCCTTCCCGTCGCCGCGTTGCTCCCCCGCGTACATCTCCGGGAGTCGGTGTCCGAAGGCCTCGGCCGCCGTCAGCACGCCTCGCAGGAGCGCGGCGCTCTCCTTCTCGTAACCCGCGGCGGCGAGGCCCGCGACGGCGATCGTTGTTTCGTGGACCCGGACGGCGCCGCTGCGGTGGCCGAAGGGGTTGTAGCCGACCTCCTTGGCGCCGAGGCCGCGCAGTCCCCAGCCCGTGTCCATGACGGGGCTGCCGAGCAGCCGGGCCAGTTGTCCGGTCTGCACCCGGTCCAGCAGTCCGGGAGCGTGCGCGCCGCCGCCCAGCAACCCGGTGTCGAGCAAGTGGACGGGCGTCGCGCAGAGGTGGGGCAGCTGCCGCCCGTCCGGCGTACGGGCGGCAGCGGGCCGGCCGCCTCCGGGGTCGTCGATCCAGAAGTCCCGCCGGAAGGTGGCGCGCAGCTTGCGGGCCCACTCCCGCAGCCCGTCGCCGCCCGGTCTGCCGCACTCGTCGAGCAGATCGGCGCCGAGCAGTGCGGCCCGGTGGGCGTGGGCCTGCGTCTCGCAGCGCACGGGACCACCGGGCTGGGGATCGCTCAGGTAGGGCCCTTCGCCGACCGTCGTGCGGAGCCAGGCCAGGCAGCGCTCGGCGGCCGGGACCAGTTCCTCCGTCTCCTGGTCGGGCAGACCCCATCGGCGGGCCTCCGCGAGGAGCACCGGGAAGAGCAGCGTGGCCTCGGTGGCGGTGCAGCCCGGCGGGAGGTGCGCGCCCGCGTCCCGACGTGGGCCGGGGATCATGCCGCACCGTGGCCCCGGAGCCGTGAGCTGGGTGCGGGCCAGGGTGCGCAGCGTCCCGGCGGCGAGGCGGGTGCCCAGAGGCAGTGCCATGCGGGCCGCGGCGAGCGCGTCCGCCGGCGCCAGGCCGCAGCGCCACGGCGCCCCCGCCGCGAGGTGGGTGTCGGCGGGGTGCGCGGGGTCTCGCACCAACAGGGCCTGGAGGTCCGCGACGCTCGTCGCCAGCAGCGCCCCGACCCGCGGATCGTCACCCGTCGCCTGAGCCGCGGCCAACGGGCTCGTGGCCGCCCGCCCCGCGGCTCGGACCGGTCCCGCACCCTCCAGGCGGACCCTCAGCTCCACCCGGACCGTGCCGCCGGGAGGCACGTCGAAGTCCCAGCGGAGCAGCCCCGCGGAGGCGATCGCGTCGGTCGGGGACGGATCCGCCGTCACGCTCGAGGCCCCGGCGGCACAGGACCATCGCAGACCGCCATCGTGGACGCTGGCGGCCAGCTCGGGCCCCACGGTGCCGGACGCGATCGCCCCCAGGTCGGCCAGATCGGTGCCGAGCGCCACCTCGACCGGGAGGCGCAACGGCCGGGCGGCGGCACTGTGCAGCACGATCACCTCGGCGCCGTCCGCGGAGCGGGTCCGCTCGACGACGACGTCCGGGTCCGGTCCGCCATGCGGTGTGACACGGAGCGTGCCGACGAAACGGGCCCGGTCGGCCGAGGTCATCCGGGCCTGGACCGCCAGCGGCTCGCGTCCCGCCACCCGCACCTGGCATCGGGACAGAATGCGCCGACCGGCCCGGTAGAACCCCTCCAGCCCGTGTCCCGTCAATTGGCCCTGTTCCGTGGAGATGGCGAGGCCCGGCAGGGCGACGCAGATCATCGACGTGTGGGCCGGGGGCAGACCGACCGACCGAGGCTGCGCAGGCGCCCCGGGCTGAGGTCCGACGCCTCGGGAAGCGGCCGACGGGCGACGCGCCGTGCCGGACGATGCCCCCGTCGACGCGCCACGGATGCCCGGCCCGGCGGACAGGCGCGGGCCTTCCTCCGGCCCGATGAGTGGAGCGGGGAGCGAGGAGTGCCTGCCCGCTCCGGGGAGGCGGGCCCCTTGCGGAGCGGGCCGGTCCACGGGCAGTGGGTCGGTTCCCGTGCCGGGGACCGGCGTCGAGGTCTCGTGAGCGGTGCGCTCGTCGGCTGCGGCGGAGGGCGGAGTCGGCTGATGCATGCGTGACTTCTTCTGCTCTCTGTGCGCCTCGGGCGTGGGCGAGGCCGGGTGGACGGCTCCGGCAGGGCAGTGCGCTGAGGCGGTACGACCGTGCGGACGTACCGCCACTCAGGTGAACGGGGTGGGAGTCCCCCAGGTCACGCCCCCGGGCCGCAGGCCCCACCGAATGGCCGCCGGATCCGGCCGGGCCGGGCCTGTTTCGGGGCGCGTCGTGCGGACGTCGAGGCTGCGTCAGGCGGCCTTCCGGGGCGGGGTGTACGGCCGCGGGTGGGCACCGGGAAGGCGCCGGCCAGACACTGCATCGGCCCGGCCCGGCCCGGCCCGGCTCGGCCCGGCGCGGCCTCGGCCACGGTCTCCGCGCATGATCGGCACCCGTCCTTCAGCCCGGCAGAGCAGCGGGCGTCATCCCTTCTCCGTGATGTCGTCGCTGTCGGATCGCAGACCTTCCCGGCAGTCGTCGCGGCGCCCCGGGGAGGCCTTTCGCGCAGGTCGCGTCCGGGCTCCCCCTCGGCCCGGCGTGGCAGGGCGCGTGACGTGTGGCCTCGTCGGGTGAGCGAGAAGCTCACTGGCTCCCCGCGCGCGGGCTTCCGGTTCCTGGCTTTCCTCCGCTCCGGCCGCGGCTCGGGCGCGGCTCCCTCCCACACCGGCTGAGCGGACCCGGCGACGCCTGCGGAGCCCCGTGGGGGCGGTCGGCTGTCCGGTTTCCGATGCGCAGCCGCCCGCACTGTGCGGCAGTGCGCGCGAGGGAGAGCCCTCGTCTTCACCAGGCCGGTCCTCGTGCTCGGCGTCACCAGGCCGGTCCTCGTGCTCGGCGTCACCGGGTCCGTTCGCGTGCTCGGCGCAGACGGGGCGACCCTCGTGCTTGGCCTCGGGTCCGCACGGGCCTGCGCGAAACTCCGCCCCGCCCGGGTCCCGTGGGCTCTCGGAGTCTCGCGAGCCCTCGAAGTCCTCGACCGCGGTCGCCGTCGTGTCAGGCCGCTCCGGTGCCGTGGGCCGCCCGCGTCCCTCGCGCTCGGCGCGCAGGCAGCGTCGCACCGACTCGGGGTCGAGGCCCTCGTTGCAGGCCTGGTGCAGGAGCCGGGCGAACAGGTACTCCGGGTCCGCGCCCAGGGCCATGGCGAGAGCCTCCCTCGCCTCGAGTTCGTCGCCCATGGACCAGGCGACCCAGCCGGCGAGAGTGAGGGGCGCCGCCGCGTGTTCGCCGTAGGGGCCGACGCAGCGTCGTGCCAGTGCCCGCCAGAGGCGCAGGGCGGGGGCCGCGTCCTCTCCCTCCATCCAGCCGGCCGCGCGGTCGCGCGTCACCCGGTCCTGCAGGCCGAGAATCAAGGCCGCGGCTTCGTCGCATCCGAGCAGGTCGTCGTCACGGCTGTCCGCCGGCAGGGCGCCCACCACGACCGGCGCCTCGGCGAGCCGGCGCATGACCCGTCCGGCCAGGCCCAGCGTCTCCTCGGCCACCGCCGCGCGGCTCGCCTCGTCCAGGATCCTCGGAAGGAGCGCCATCCCGGCGGCGTCCAGGGCGACCTCTTGTTGCAGCGCGGCACCGGTCTCCAGGGGCAGCAGTCGGGCACGCAACTCGCGCAGGGTGCCCCGGACCTGGATCCCGGCGTAGGTCGCGGCCGCGGCCAGCACGGAGGTGCCGGGCAGTCCCATCGCCGCCCCTTCGACCGGGCAGCAGCCCTTGCCCGCGCAGCAGTACGACCAGAAACGGCCGTCGGCGATGCAGAGCGCCTCGATCACGGGGACATCGAGTCGTCCGCACTCGAGACGCAGCCGGTGGGCCAGCGGCTCGAGCCGCTCCATGACCTGACGGCCGGTCTCCCCCTTCCCCGGCTCCTGGCAGAGATAGGCGACCATGCTCGCGGGGCGGGTCCCCCGGCGCTCGCTGCCCTTCACGAGGCCTTGCGCCAACTGCTGGGCGACGGCTTCCCAGTCGTCCGGGTTCGCGGGAATGCCGAGCCTGGCCCGTCCGCCGAACCGCCCCCGTCCGCCGCGGTCGTGCAGGGCGACCAGGACGATGCTGTCCTCCGGCCGGTACCCGAGCAGGTAGGGCAGGGCGTCGGCCAGCTCCGCCGGAGTGCGCAGGGTGACCTGGTGGTCGGCTGGACCTGTGCCGTAGCCGACATCTCCGTCGTACGTCGTGTGGCTGCCCCAGGCCGGGTGCTCCCGTCCGCTCTGGTCCCGGCCGGTGATGTCGCCGTTTTCGGAGGATCCGGTGGTTTCGCTGTGATTCGTCATGCGCCGACGATCTCGCGGATCACAAGATTCCGCTTGGCCTGTGGATAAGTCCGATCAGGAGCACGTCAGAAGCCCGGTGTGGAAGGGGCCCCGGCGCCGTCGGCAAGGCCCCGCTCCCTTCCGTCACCGACCGGATTGTCAGCGCCGTCCTGTTGTATGGGGGCATGGAGCACACGAACAACGCGGATCTCCGGGCCGACGCCGACGCCGTCCTCGCCCGTCTCGTCGGCGACGCCACGGGCGAGGCCAGACTGCGCGAGGACCAGTGGCGGGCGATCGAGGCGCTGGTCGCGGACCGGCGCCGGGCGCTGGTGGTGCAGCGGACGGGGTGGGGCAAGTCCGCCGTCTATTTCGTGGCGACCTCTCTGCTCCGGGCCCGCGGCTCCGGGCCCACGGTGATCGTCTCCCCGCTGCTCGCCCTGATGCGCAACCAGGTCGAGGCCGCGGCGCGGGCCGGTATCCACGCACGGACCATCAACTCCTCGAACACCGAGGAGTGGGCGACCGTGCAGGACGAGATCGCCGCCGGCGAGGTCGACGTCCTGCTGGTCAGCCCGGAGCGGCTCAACAACCCGGACTTCCGTGACGAGGTGCTGCCCGCCCTGGCGGCCGCGACCGGCCTGCTCGTGGTCGACGAGGCCCACTGCATCTCCGACTGGGGCCACGACTTCCGCCCGGACTACCGACGGCTGCGGACCATGCTCACCGATCTCCCGGCGGGCGTTCCGGTGCTCGCGACGACCGCGACCGCCAACGCGCGCGTGACCTCGGACGTCGCCGAACAGCTCGGCACCGGCGGTACCTCGGACGCCTTGGTGCTGCGCGGCCCGCTCGACCGCGAGAGCCTCAGCCTGAACGTGCTGCGGCTGCCCGACGCCGCGCACCGGATGGCGTGGCTCGCCGATCACTTCGACGAGCTGCCCGGCTCCGGCATCGTCTACACACTCACCGTCGCCGCCGCGGAGGAGGTGACCGCCTTCCTCAGGCAGCGCGGCCACATCGTCGCCTCGTACACCGGGCGCACCGAGAACGCGGACCGGCAGCAGGCCGAGGAGGACCTGCTGGCCAACAAGGTCAAGGCGCTGGTCGCCACCTCCGCGCTCGGCATGGGCTTCGACAAGCCCGACCTCGGATTCGTCGTGCACCTGGGCTCGCCCTCCTCCCCCATCGCGTACTACCAGCAGGTGGGCCGCGCCGGTCGCGGTGTGGAGCACGCGGAGGTGCTCCTGCTGCCGGGGAAGGAGGACGAGGCGATCTGGGAGTACTTCGCGTCGCTCGCCTTCCCGCCGGAGGAGCTGGTGCGCCGCACCCTGGATGTCCTCGCGCGCGCGGAGCGGCCTGTGTCGCTGCCCGCCCTGGAGCCCTTGGTGGAACTGCGCCGCTCCCGCCTGGAGACCATGCTCAAGGTCCTCGACGTGGACGGGGCGGTCAAGCGCGTCAAGGGCGGCTGGCTCGCGACCGGACAGCCCTGGACGTACGAGACCGAGCGGTACGCGTGGGTCGCGCGGCAGCGCAAGGCCGAGCAGGAGGCGATGCGGCAGTACGCGTCGACGACGGAATGCCGGATGGAGTTCCTTCAGCGTCAGCTCGACGACGAGGGCGCCAAGCCCTGCGGACGCTGCGACAACTGCGCGGGTCCGCGCTATACCGCCGAGACGTCCACGAGCGCTCTGGACGCCGCGCGAGTGGACCTGGGCCGCGCGGGCGTCGAGGTCGAGCCCCGCCGGATGTGGCCGACCGGCCTCCCGGCGATCGGCGTGGAGCTCAAGGGACGCATCCCGGCCGGTGAACAGGCTTCGACCGGGCGGGCGTTGGGGCGTCTGTCCGACATCGGCTGGGGCAACCGGCTGCGCCCGATGTTCACCGCCCAGGCCGCCGACGAGCCGGTGCCCGACGATGTGGCGAGGGCCGTGGTGGGCGTACTGGCCGACTGGGCGAAGGGGCCCGGTGGTTGGGCCTCCGCGGTGGCCGACGCCTCGCCGCGCCCGGTCGGCGTGGTCACCATCGCCTCCCGCACCCGACCGCGGCTGATCCACTCCCTGGGCGCGCGTATCGCCGAAGTCGGCCGACTGCCGCTCCTGGGCTCGGTGGAGTACACCGCCGACGCCTCGCCGATCTCGCGGAGCAACAGCGCCCAGCGCCTCAAGGCGCTCCACGGCATGCTGGAGGTGCCGCCCGCCCTCGCCGCCGCGCTCTCCGAGGCTCCGGGGCCCGTTCTCCTCGTGGACGACTACACCGAGACGGGCTGGACTCTCGCGGTCGCGTCCCGGATGCTGCGTCGGGCAGGCGCACAGGGGGTGTTGCCCCTGGTACTGGCCGTGCAAGGCTGACCACGGGTTGCTACCGGCGAAGCCCGTCCCGAGCGCCCCCCGACCGTCCGCCGGCGGCGCCTCGGCGTCGGTGTTCCGAGGTGGCCGCCTGTCGAATGGGCCGCCACGGAAGCACTCACAGGGCGTGAGCTGTCGGCTCACGTGTCCTTCCGAGAATCAGTGGGTAAGGATATAAGTCACTCATCGTCACATAACGGTCGGTGGCCCCAATTGCTCGTTGCCGCATCCCAGTTCGCCAGGAAGAATTGAGTTCCGCTCCCCGCACGGCTCGCCCGTAGTCCGGTAGGGCTCTGCTGCGGCGTGCGCTCCCCCGAATCCGACCCGCCCGCTGTGTGGGCCGTAGCCGAAGGGAGGATCGTGACCTTCGGATTCGCTCCGTCATCGGCGGCATCGCTGTCGACGTCCACGTCCGCCACCTCCGCCACCCGCTTGCTCGAACCCGCCGAGTGGGCAGCGGCCGGCATCCCACTGCTGCGCAACCCACGGGAAGTCGTCAGCGGACTGCACTCGCGGCACCGGCCGCGGCCTGCCACCGCGATCGTGGCTGTGCTCGACCCGGACGAACGGGTGCGGGCCAGTGCCTCGTTCACCCGGCGCCAGGCATCGACCGACGGCTGGATGTTCCGCAACGCCCTGCTCGCCCAGCTGCGCCGGGTCATCCCGCACGACCTTCGGCTGCGCACGCCGGTGCGTACCGCCGTGCTGCTCTACTGCCGGGACGGCGACGCGCGCTGGACGGAGGAGGACGGGGCGTGGATGTGGGGCCTGCGCGACGCCTGCACGTTGCACGGGCTGCGCTGTGGGGCGTACATCACGCTCACCCGGGACGGCTGGCAGGTCCTCGGTGAGGGGCGCGGGGGGCGTCGGCCGCACGCGGATTCGACTCCGGAGCCCTTCGCCCTGTCCGAGGCCCCGCCGCCGCTGCCCCGGACCGGCGGCGCCGCCTCGGAGGTACTGCGTCGCGCGGCAGCCCGCTGAGCGGCGGCCGGGCGGCAAAGGAGCCTGCAAGAACGTCGGCCTCCGGGAGGCGCGAACCTCCCGGGGGCCGACGAACGTCGTCGCGCGCCGAGATCCGGCCGTCGTACGTGCACGCGCGGGTTCGGCACCGCCGGGCACGCCGGAGAGGCGCCGCAGCAGCGACGCCTCCGTGTCCCGGGCCCCTGCCGGCCTACCGGCTCAGACGCCCGCGCCCAGCGCCGCGTTGATCTGCTGCGGGTCGCCGCAGACGATCAGCAGGCCGGTGGCCCGAGCGCGGGCGAGCGGCAGAGCGGTGGCGGCCACGGCGTCGGATCCGCCGTTGACGGCCACCACGACGACGGGACGCGCGCCCGCCCGCTGCAGCGCCGTGGCATCGGCGTAGAAGACGTCGTCCCCCGCGTCGTGCTGGGCCCAGTAGGGCGCCTCGCCGAACGACAGCTCATGGGTGGCCCAGGGGTGCTGCTCGCCGGTGGTGACCACCAGCACGTCCCCCGGAGTGCGGCCGGAGTCCAGGAGGAGGTCCACTGCCTCCTCGGCGGCGTCCAGCGCACCTCCGGCCGAGGCCGGGATCAACTGGACCTGGGGAGTCGCCGAGGCGGGCGCGGCGACGGCAGGGGCGGCCGGGGCCGACGGCCCGGGCTTGGCGGCCGTGTCACGCGGCGCGCGTTGCGCCGGTGGCGTGGGCCGGACGGGTCCGGGACGACCGGGACGCGACGGAGCCGCGGGACGGGGTCCGGGTACAGGTCGAGGGGTCGGCGCTGTGCGGCCGCTGGCCGGAGTGGCGCGGGGACCCTGGGCACTCTCGTGAATCTGAGGCTCCTGGGGAATGAGAGGCATGAGCTGTTATTTATCAAACGTTGGTGCGGCAAGCGCCAACGGGTGGCACATCAGTGCGACCGGAATCGTCAGAAGTCGAAGCCGAGTTGCCCTTCGACTCCCGGAACGCTCCCGTTCGCCCAGGTACGGGCCTTCTTGAGGTGCCGCCACCGGGGCAGCGCATCAAGATACGCCCACGACAACCGGTGGAACGGAGTGGGTCCCCGCTCCTCCAGTGCGGCCTTGTGCACGGGTGACGGATACCCGGCATTGTCCGCAAAACCGAAGTCTGCATGGTCGATACCCAGTTCGGCCATCATTTTGTCGCGCTGGACCTTGGCGATCACCGAGGCCGCCGCGACGGCAACACAGGACTGGTCGCCCTTGATCACCGTGCGGACCCGCCACGGGGCGCCGAGGTAGTCGTGCTTCCCGTCGAGGATCACCGCGTCCGGACGGACCGGGAGGGCCTCCAGGGCCCGCCCGGCGGCGAGCCGGAGCGCGGCGGTCATCCCCAGGTCGTCGATCTCCTCCGGGGAGGCGTGCCCCAGGGCGTGCGACGTCACCCACGTCAACAGCTCCTGGGAGAGCTCGTTGCGACGCTTGACGGTGAGCAGCTTGGAGTCGGTGAGGCCCGCGGGGGGCCGACGGAGTCCGGTGACGGCCGCGCAGACGGTGACGGGTCCCGCCCAGGCGCCGCGACCCACCTCGTCGACGCCGGCGATGACCTTCGCTCCGGTCGTGGCGCGGAGGGAGCGCTCGACGGTGTGAGTGGGTGGTTCGTACGGCATGGCGCCCTTAGATTACGCCGCCGGGATCCCGTCGCGACACCCCGGTCGGCGCCAGGCCCTCGCCCGCCGTGCTTCAGGGCACCCGATCCGGACTCAGGGCGTGTCCGGTCGCAGCAGCGGCAGCATCAGCCCGTCGATCATCTCGTCGAGCTCTCGATCATTCCATTCGCACCCGCACATCTTCGATCGGTACATCATCATGGCCGGGATGGCATCGAGCACATAGCTGTTCGCCGCGTCGGACCGCACCTCACCTCTCTCTATTCCGCGGTTGACGACCTCCTTCAGCAGCTTGACAGTCGGCTCTACCACGCCCTCGACGATCAGGGCGTGGAAGCGTTCGACCTGGACTGGGTCGCATTCGTGAATGATCGAACGCAGCGCGAAACCCGGGCGCGAGAACATCGCGTCACGCGCGTCACGGCAGAGCACCACCAGGTCCTCACGCACGCTGCCGCGATCGGGCACGGCATCCAGCCGGGGCAGCCCGGACCGCAGGGCGTCCGTGACGAGGGCCTCCTTGGAGGGCCAGCGGCGGTAGACGGCGGCCTTGCCGGTCTGGGCGCCGGCCGCCACCCCTTCCATCGTGAGGCCGTTCCAGCCGACGGTGCCCAACTGCTCGAGCGTGGCGTCGAGAATCGCACGTTCGAGCACGGCGCCGCGCCGGCGGGGAGAGGACGCCCGAGCGGGGGCGGCCGTCCAGCGCGAAGTAACCATCCGAGTGTCTCCAGCGAGCAGAGGAAGCGGGGATCAGGGGGTGGAGCGGGGATCTGCGCGACCGCGACGGGGGACACGCCGAGAGGCGACGCCGCGAGTGAACGCTTGCGTTCACTACGAACAACTCACTACCGTTGACGGGCCAGTGAACGGCACCGTTCACTAATGCTCTTGTGGGGGACTCATAGTGACAACCTCTCAGCTGACTCAGAACCAGAAACCCGGGGCGGCCCGCCGGGAGGGGCATCCCGGCATCGCACTCACCGTGATCGCGGCCTGCCAGCTCATGGTGGTACTCGACGCGACGATTGTGAACATCGCGCTTCCGCACATTCAAGACGCGCTGCGGTTCAGCACCACCGATCTCACCTGGGTGGTCAGCGCCTACACGCTCACCTTCGGCGGCCTGCTGCTGCTCGGCGCCCGGGCCGGGGACATCCTCGGCCGGCGACGCGTGTTCATGGCCGGCATCCTGCTCTTCACCTTCGCCTCGCTGCTGGGCGGAATCGCGCAGGAACCCTGGCAGTTGCTCGCCGCACGCGCGCTCCAGGGCGTCGGAGGCGCGATCGCCTCGCCCACTTCGCTGGCGCTCATCACCACCACGTTCCCCGAGGGGCCCGAGCGGAACCGGGCCTTCGGCGTCTTCGCCGCGGTCTCCGCGGGCGGTGGCGCCATCGGTCTGCTCGCGGGCGGCATGCTCACCGAGTGGCTCGACTGGCGCTGGGTGCTGTTCGTCAACGTGCCCATCGGCGTCCTCATCGCCGTCGTCACGCCGCTCTACATCAGCGAGTCCGAACGCCACCCCGGACGCTTCGACATAGCCGGCGCGCTGACCTCGACGCTCGGCATGGCCTCCCTGGTCTACGCGTTCATCCGGGCGGCCGAGGAAGGCTGGCGGGACGGCCTGACCGTCGGCGCCTTCGCGGTCGCCCTGGTCCTGCTGGTCGCCTTCGTGTTCACGGAGGCGCGGGCCAAGGAGCCGATCACTCCGCTGAAGATGTTCGCCGACCGCAACCGCTCCGGCACGTACGTGATCATGCTGAGCCTCGCCGCGGCCATGTTCGGCATGTTCTTCTACATCGTGCTCTTCGTGCAGAACGTGCTGGGTTACAGCCCGATCAAGTCGGGTCTCGCCTTCCTGCCCGTCACGGTCGCCATCGCGGTGGGCGCGGGGCTGTCGCAGCGCTTCCTGCCCACCCTCGGCCCCAAGCCCTTCATGCTCGTCGGCTCCGCGCTGGTGGCCCTCGGCCTCACCTGGCAGGCCTTCATCAGCCCCGACAGCTCCTACCTCGGCGGAGTGCTCGGCCCCATGGTGGTCTTCGGCTTCGGCATGGGACTGAACTTCGTCACGGTGACGGTCACCGCCGTCTCGGGCGTCGCCCCGCACGAAGCCGGCGCCGCGTCCGGTCTGCTCAACGCCACTCAGCAGGTGGGCGGTTCGCTCGGCCTGTCCATCCTGACGACCGTCTTCGGCACGGCCAGCAAGGACGAGGCGGAGAAGCAGCTGCCGAAGTTCCTCGCGGACGGAACTGCGGAACAGAAGGCGGAGTTCGCCAAGACGGGTCAGCTGCCCGCCCCCTGGGGCCATGACGTGCTCGCCCACGGCATCTCGACGGCCTTCGTCCCGGCCGCCGCGATGGCTGTGCTCGCCCTGGTGACGGCGTGGTTCGTCATCCGTGTCCGGAAGAGCGACCTGGAGGCACTGTCCGGCACGGGCGCCCCCACAGTGGTCTGACGCGACGGCGCCACGGGCCGACCGGGGAGTGCCACCGCCTGTCACGACGCAGGCGCGTCCGCCGCTTCCGGGTCGGCCCGCGCGGCTTCCCGCCACCGTCACCGTCATGATCGCCGACAGGTCGAACCGCACGCGCACCCCCTCCGTCGTCCCACGCCCACCCGCACGCACAGGTCGCCATGCGGATACCGGAACAACGCACGGACGGTCACGCAGAGTTCCCATCGGACACCGAGAGTTCCCGGCGGCCGACGCGCGGCCCCGCCCCGGGTGCCGACGCAGGCCCATCCACGCCGAGGCGCCGCCCGCTCACCACGAACCCCGTCCGCAAGGGGTCAGGCGCCTGTCCCGTTCAGGCGTCCGGCACCTCGTGACGCGCGGGCATCCACGCCGGCAGCGCCTCCGCCTGCCGGGACCACGCCTGCGGAGGGCTCCCTGCCTTGCCGGCCGCCAGGATCCCGCCCACGATGGCGCAGGTCGTGTCCACATCCCCGCCGACCTGGGCGGTCGTCCAGAACGCCGCCTCGTAGTCACCGAGAGCCCGCGCCGCCGACCAGACCGCGAACGGCACGGTGTCGTGCGCCGACGTGCGCCTCCCACAGCCCAGCACCGCCGCGACGGTGGCGGCGTCGGCGTAGTCGAGCATGTCCCTGGCGCGCCGCAGGCCGGCGCCGACCGCGCTCTTCGGGACGAGGGCGACCACGCCGTCCAGCAGCGCCTCGGCACTGGGCGGGCCCTCCGGGGCGCCGACCAGGGCGGCGGCCGCGGCGACGGCCATGGCCCCGACCACGGCCTCCCGGTGCTGGTGCGTGGGGTAGGCGGAGATCTCGGCCTGGTGGGTCGCCTGCTCGGGGTCGTCCGCGTACCAGGCTCCCAGCGGGGCGACGCGCATCGCGGCGCCGTTGCCCCAGGACCCCTGTCCGTTGAACAGGGCCGCCGACAGCTCACGCCAGTCGGCCCCCTCCCTGACCAGCCTCAGCAGCCGGTTGACCGCGGGACCGTACCCGCGGTCGAAGTCGTGGTGCCGCGCGAAGGACTGGGCCAGTGCGTCCTGATCGATGCGGTGGTGGTCGGCCAGGACGGCCACGACGGAGCAGGCCATCTCGGTGTCGTCGGTCCACTGCCAGGGGCCGGCCGGCAGCTCGCGTCGCTGGAGCAGCGGGTAGTTCACCGGCACGAAGAACTGGGAGCCCAGCGCGTCACCCACGGCGAGGCCGCGCAGGCTGGCCAGCGCGCGCTCCAGGCGACGGTCGGGAGAGAAGTCGGAGGTCATCGCTCTGCCACTCTATCCGCTGATCCCGTACGGCTCCGGATCGCGCCAGCGGGTGAAGGGCCGGTCGAGGGTGTACTTGTCATCGTCCCCGAGAACGAGCATCCGCATCTCGGCGTTCCCCGGATTCGCGAGGGACTCGAATTCCGCGACCGTCCAGTGGAACCAGCGCATGCAGAACAGCCGCATCGCGAGGCCATGGGTCACGATGAGTACGTTCGGCGGGTGGTCGGGAGCCTCGAAGCTGCGGAAGAGGCTCTCCAGGAAGCCGCCGACCCGGTCGTAGACATCGGCGCCGCTCTCGCCCTGGGCGAAGCGGTAGAAGAAGTGCCCGTAGGCGTCCCGATAGGTCTTCTGCAGCCGTACGTCGTCGCGGTCCTGCCAGTTCCCCCAGTCCTGCTCGCGCAGCCTGGGCTCCTCGCGTACCCGTATCAGCTCGGGGTTCAGATGGAAGGCCCGGAGCGTCTCGTGGGTACGCCGGTAGGGCGAGACGTACACGCTGACCCGCTCGCGGCCGAACACCTCCCGCAGGGTCTTTCCCGTCTCCTCGGCCTGCTGCCACCCTCGCTCGGTGAGGGCCAGTGCATGGTCGGGTTCACGCTCGTAGACGGTGTCATCAACATTGCCCGTTGACTCCCCGTGCCGGACAAGGACGATGCGCCGTGGTCGTGCCATGCCAAAACCCTAGATCGGGTGACGGCCGACTGAGCACTCGTACGGCCTCCATACAGCGTAGGTCACACAAATCCCGCAGGAGAAAGCGCATACAGCACACGATCGACGCGTCCGGCAGTGAATCCGGTTCTCAAACCGTCCAGGTCGACTCGAGTTCGACGATGTCACCGGTGAGGGCGGATATGTCCGCTTCCGTCTGGGCGCGCAGCGCGAGCCGCTCCACGCGTTCGGTCCGGTACTTTCCATGTTCGGCCTCCGAGCGCCACATGGAGAGCACCATGAACTCGTGCCCGGGCGCCTCGGCGAACATCCCCCGGATCATGCCGGGCGAGCCGGCCATGGCGGGGTTCCACACCTTCTCCTGCATGAGGGTGAAGTGCTCGGCGCGTTCCTCGTGGACGCGGCAGAGCGCGACCCGCAGCAGGTCGGAGTCGGTGAAGCGGGGCTCGAAGCCCGTCTTCACGTCGAAGCGGTAGTCGAAGAGCCGCACCTGGGCGTCCTTGAACGTGCCCGACTGAGCCGCCGCGAGCCGATCATGGGAACGCGCCATGAAGGAGTCGTAGAAGGCGCGGCTCTCCCAGAACGCGAAGACATGCGCGACGGAGGGCCGCCCCCTGCTCCAGCCCCCGCCCTGCCCCCGGAACCCCGGCTCCCCCAGAAGCCCCGCCCACTTTCGCTGTCCCCGTTCGAAACCGCGGCGGTCCACCACGGTGCAGCGAATCCACTTGACCAGCACCGCGCCATCGTACGGCCAGTGGGCGTGGCGTTGGTCACCCTCGTTCGCAGAGCGACGCTGCGAGGGCGCACACGCGCGTGGCAGGATGGGCAACCGGCCCTGGAAGCAGGCGGGTTCGGTGCGTTGTCAGACGGGGAAACGGGGAGGGTAATTCCGGTGAGCGGCCTCAACAAGGGAATCCGCAAGGTCGAGATGGCGCTGAAGTGGGACCCGAGTCCCACCGGTCAGCCACCCACCGACCTGGACATCGTGGCCGCCACGTACCTGGAGAGCGATCCGCACGGCGCCCCTGACTACGTGGTCCACTTCGACAGCCGCTCCCCCGACGGGACGATCTATCTCAACCGGGACAGCAAGGACGGCAAGGGCTTCGGCTGGGACGAGGTGATGACGCTGGAGCTCGACCGCCTGGACGCACGGTACGCGCGCGTCGTCGTCGGTGTCGTCATCCAGCAGAACCCGGAGCCCCGGACGTTCGTCGGTGTGCTCAACCCCGCCTTCCGGATACGGGAGGGCTACACCGTCCTGGACGAGGACGACTTCGCCGGCGTCCTCGGAGCGACCGCGGCGACGGTCGGGGAGTTCCTGCGCGAGTCGTCCGACGGATGGTCGTTCCACCCCGGCGTCCAGGGCTTCGAGGACGACCCGGCGACGTTCACGAGGACCATGGGCCAGGTGCGCCACTCCTGAAGGCACGGAGGACGCCACCGACGCCTCGCGGACGGGGAACCTGCCGAGAGACACCGAGGGCGGTGGAGCCGGGACCCGGCTCCACCGCCCTTTGTCAGGTCATCGCGACCTGACCGGCGCGACGGCGATCAGCTGCAGCCGCTCGTCGAGCCGCAGCCCTCGCAGATGTAGCAGGAACCGGCCCGCTGCATCTTCGTGCCGCAGGAGAAGCACAGCGGGGCGTCGGCCTGGATGCCCAACTGCATCTCCACCAGCTCGGCGCTGGTGTGGGCCTGCTTCGGGGCGGGCACCGCCACCTCGGCCTCGGCCTTGGGAGTGGCGACGGCCTTCAGGTCCGTCTGACGCGGAGCGGACTGCGCGAGCCCCTCGACGTCCACGTTCTCCTCCTCGAAGGTCGGCTCGTAGGAACCGGTCTCCAGGTGGCGCTGACGCTCCTCGGCGGAGTGGATGCCGAGCGCGGAACGCGTCTCGAACGGCAGGAAGTCGAGCGCCAGGCGACGGAAGATGTAGTCGACGATCGACTGCGCCATCCGCACGTCCGGGTCGTCGGTCATGCCGGCCGGCTCGAAGCGCATGTTGGTGAACTTCGAGACGTACGTCTCCAGCGGGACGCCGTACTGGAGACCCACGGAGACCGCGATGGAGAAGGCGTCCATCATCCCGGCGAGGGTCGAACCCTGCTTGGACATCTTCAGGAAGACCTCGCCGAGACCGTCGTCCGGGTAGGAGTTGGCGGTCATGTAGCCCTCGGCGCCACCGACCGTGAAGGAGGTCGTGATGCCGGGCCGGCCCTTGGGCAGACGCTTGCGGACCGGGCGGTACTCGATGACCTTCTCGACCGCGGTGCGGATCGTCTCCTCGGCCTTCTCGGTGATCTCGGTCTTCTCCTTCTCCTTGGTCTTCGCGGAGAGGGGCTGGCCGACCTTGCAGTTGTCGCGGTAGATCGCGAGCGCCTTGACGCCGAGCTTCCAGGCCTCGAAGTAGATCTCCTCGACCTCCTCGACGGTCGCCGTCTCCGGCATGTTGACCGTCTTGGAGATGGCACCGGAGATCCAGGGCTGGATCGCGGCCATCATGCGGACGTGGCCCATCGGGGAGATGGCGCGCTCGCCCATGGCGCAGTCGAAGACCTCGTAGTGCTCCGGCTTGAGGCTGGGGGCGTCGATCACATTGCCGTGCTCGGCGATGTGGGCGACGATCGCCTCGATCTGCTCCTCCTGGTAGCCCAGGCGGCGCAGGGCCTGCGGGACGGTGCCGTTGACGATCTGCATCGAGCCGCCGCCGACCAGCTTCTTGAACTTGACCAGGGCGAGGTCGGGCTCGACGCCGGTGGTGTCGCAGGACATCGCCAGACCGATGGTGCCGGTCGGGGCGAGCACGGACGCCTGGGAGTTACGGAAACCGTTCTTCTCGCCGAGCCGCAGGACGTCCTGCCACGCCTCCGTGGCGGCGGCCCAGACCGGGGAGTCGAGGTCGTCCATGCGGACGGCCGCCCCGTTGGCGTCGGAGTGCTGCTTCATGACGCGGTTGTGGGCGTCGGCGTTGCGGGCGTAGCCGTCGTAGGTGCCGACGACGGAGGCCAGTTCGGCGGAGCGGCGGTAGGCCGTGCCCGTCATGAGGGAGGTGATGGCGCCGGCCAGCGAGCGGCCGCCGTCGGAGTCGTAGGCGTGGCCGGTCGCCATCAGCAGGGCGCCGAGGTTGGCGTAGCCGATGCCGAGCTGGCGGAACGCGCGCGTGTTCTCGCCGATCTTCTGGGTCGGGAAGTCCGCGAAGCAGATGGAGATGTCCATCGCGGTGATGACGAGTTCGACGACCCTCTGGAAGCGGTCGGCCTCGAAGGACTGGTTGCCCTTGCTGTCGTCCTTGAGGAACTTCATCAGGTTCAGCGAGGCGAGGTTGCAGGACGTGTTGTCCAGGTGCATGTACTCGCTGCACGGGTTCGACGCGGTGATCCGGCCGGACTCGGGGCAGGTGTGCCAGTTGTTGATCACACCGTCGTACTGGATGCCCGGGTCGGCGCAGGCCCACGCGGCCTCGGCGAGCTTGCGGAACAGCGCCTTGGCGTCGACCTTCTCGATGATCTCGCCGGTCATACGGGCGCGCAGGCCGAACTCGGTGCCGTTCTCGACGGCCGTCATGAACTCGTCGTTCACACGGACGCTGTTGTTGGCGTTCTGGTACTGGACGGACGTGATGTCGTCCCCGCCCAGGTCCATGTCGAAGCCCGCGTCGCGCAGGGCGCGGATCTTCTCCTCCTCCTTCACCTTGGTGGCGATGAAGTCCTCGACGTCCGGGTGGTCCACGTCGAGGACGACCATCTTGGCCGCACGACGGGTGGCGCCACCGGACTTGATGGTCCCGGCGGAGGCGTCGGCGCCACGCATGAACGAGACGGGGCCGGAGGCGTTGCCGCCGGAGGAGAGGAGCTCCTTGGAGGAGCGGATACGGGAGAGGTTCAGGCCGGCGCCGGAGCCGCCCTTGAAGATCATGCCCTCTTCCTTGTACCAGTCGAGGATCGACTCCATGGAGTCGTCGACGGCCAGGATGAAGCAGGCCGAGACCTGCTGGGGCTGCGGCGTACCGACGTTGAACCAGACCGGGCTGTTGAAGCTGAAGATCTGGTGCAGGAGGGCGTACGCCAGCTCGTGCTCGAAGATCTCGGCGTCGGCGGGCGAGGCGAAGTACTTGTGGTCCTCGCCGGCCTTCCGGTACGTCTTCACGATGCGGTCGATCAGCTGCCTGAGGCCGGTCTCGCGCTGCGGGGTGCCGACGGCACCACGGAAGTACTTGCTGGTGACGATGTTGACCGCGTTCACCGACCAGAAGTCGGGGAACTCGACGCCACGCTGCTCGAAATTGACCGAGCCGTCGCGCCAGTTGGTCATGACGACGTCACGACGCTCCCAGGCCACCTCGTCATAGGGGTGCACGCCGGGGGTCGTGTGGATGCGCTCGATGCGCAGGCCCTTGGTGGTCTTGGTGCCCTTGGCTCGGGAACCTCGTGCCGGACCGCTCGCCGTCTCTGTCATGCCGCCTCCCTCTACGGGCGATAAACGCCCTAAAATGCCACGTTTGTTCCCGTGACACGGTGTTCTGTCTTGTGCTGTGGGCACCCACGCGCGATCACCCACAGCAGGTCTTGGTCCGCCGCCGCCCGACCGTCCCCGGACTCGAAACCCCGGTTCCGGCCTTCGGTCAGTCGGCGGCGTGGGCGGGCTCGGGGACCTGCACGGTCCCTCCGGGCCCGCCTTCGTCTTCCCGGCTCCCCACGACATGAACTGCATCGCCCTCGCGGTCGTCGTCGTCCGCGGCGGGGCTTGCCGTCTGGTCCCTGAGTTCCGCGATGGCGGCCTCGAAGTCCTCGAGCGAGTCGAACGCCCGGTAGACGGAGGCGAATCGCAGATAGGCGACGAGGTCGAGTTCCTGCAGCGGGCCGAGTATGGCCAGCCCCACGTCATGGGTGGTCAGCTCGGCGCTCCCGGTGGCCCGCACCGCCTCCTCGACCCGCTGGCCGAGCTGGGCCAGCGCGTCCTCGGTGACAGGCCGCCCCTGGCATGCCTTGCGCACGCCGTTGATGACCTTGGTACGGCTGAAGGGCTCGGTGACTCCGGACCGCTTCACCACCATGAGCGAGCACGTCTCCACGGTCGTGAAACGACGGGAGCAGTCAGGGCACTGGCGGCGCCTGCGGATCGACGTGCCGTCATCCGTCGTACGGCTGTCGACGACGCGGCTGTCGGGGTGCCTGCAGAAGGGACAGTGCATGGAACTCCAACCCTCCTCACAGCAGACTCAATGGCCTCGCCGGACCTCACGGGCCCCTCGAAGCAGCCCCAAGCATAGGGGATCCATGAGCGTCCGAAGACACTGGGGACCACAACTTCTGGGCTGCTGGTGCAATCCAACCACTACATATGGGGTCGTGGCCCATACATCCAGGCTGCATCGCGTGTCGCGCCCGACGCCTTCACCCCCCGCGATCCCGCCGTCACGCCCAGCACCCGAAAACCACCCGCACACGCGCGCGTGCGGCCGTATCGGCACACCGGATACGGCGATAACGTGGGCGCCGCAGGGAGGAGAGGTGGGACTCTCGCGCAGAGCGGGGGCAATTCCCGGTCCACGGGGCGCCGGATGGCAGACTGAGGCCACACCTCGCAAGGTCATCCGTCCCGGCGGTGAAGAGTACAACAATGAGCCCTTTTGTCCGCCGGGCGGAATGTTAGCCATACACCCAGACACATGATCAAGTCAGGCTATCCACGCTTTTTCACTCGAACGTGTGTTTGGCGCAACCTTTCGAAAGCAACTACCGTTGTCCAGCAGGGAGACAATCGAGAGGGGCCGACGTGACCACCACCGCAGACAGTGCCACCATCACTGCCCAGGACCGCTCCCAGGGCCGACTCGAGCCGGTGCATGCGATGAACGAAGCCATGAATCCCGAGACGCACAAGCGCTCTCTGCCTGGACGACCTCCAGGCATCCGCGCCGACAGCTCGGGACTCACCGACCGGCAGCGCCGAGTGATCGAGGTCATCAGGGACTCCGTACAGCGGCGCGGCTACCCGCCGTCCATGCGGGAAATCGGTCAGGCGGTCGGCCTGTCCAGCACGTCCTCGGTCGCCCACCAGCTGATGGCACTGGAGCGGAAGGGCTTCCTGCGCCGCGACCCGCACCGGCCGCGCGCCTACGAGGTACGAGGTTCCGACCAGGCCAGCTCCGTGCAGCCCACGGACACCGCCGGCAAGCCCGCCGCGTCGTACGTCCCGCTGGTCGGCCGCATCGCCGCCGGTGGCCCGATCCTCGCCGAGGAGTCGGTCGAGGACGTCTTCCCCCTCCCGCGCCAGCTGGTGGGTGACGGTGAGCTGTTCGTCCTGAAGGTCGTCGGTGACTCGATGATCGAGGCCGCGATCTGTGACGGCGACTGGGTCACCGTCCGCCGCCAGCCCGTGGCCGAGAACGGCGACATCGTCGCGGCGATGCTGGACGGCGAAGCCACCGTCAAGCGCTTCAAGCGCGAGGACGGCCATGTCTGGCTCCTCCCGCACAACGCGGCCTACGAGCCGATCCCGGGCGACGACGCGACCATCCTCGGCAAGGTGGTGGCCGTACTCCGCCGCATCTGAATGCGGCGGAGGGCGGGCTCCTCCGTCCGCCCCTGAAACTGGGCCCCGGGATCCCTGCGCCGGTTCCGGGGCCCTGTGCTGTGCCCGTTCGGCCAGGAAGGAGGGGGCCGCCACGGTCCCGGCGCGGCCCCCTCCTTCACCGCGCCTGCGCCCTCACTGCGCTTCCGCCTGCTTGGCGAGCGCGTCGATGGCCGCGAGGGACTTGCGGACCTGGTTGCGGTCGGTGGTGTACCAGAAGTCCGGCAGGGACGCCTTGAGATAGCTCCCGTAGCGGGCCGTCGCCAGCCGCTGGTCCAGTACGGCGACCACACCGCGGTCCCCCGACGCGCGGACCAGCCGTCCCGCGCCCTGGGCCATCAGCAGCGCCGCATGGGTGGCCGCGACGGCCATGAAGCCGTTGCCACCGGCGTCCTCCACCGCTTTCTGGCGGGCGCTCATCAGCGGGTCGTCCGGGCGCGGGAACGGGATCTTGTCCATGACGACGAGCTGGCAGCTGGGACCGGGCACGTCGACGCCCTGCCAGAGCGACAGCGTGCCGAAGAGGCACGTCTGCGGGTCCGCCGCGAAGTTCTTGATCAGCTCGCCGAGCGTCTCCTCACCCTGGAGGAGGATCGGGAACTCGGGAACGCGCGTGCGCAGTTCCTCGGCGGCGAGCTGAGCGGCCCGCATCGAGGAGAACAGACCGAGCGTGCGCCCGCCGGCCGCCTGGATCAGCTCGGTCAGTTCGTCCAGCATGTCGCCGCGGTCGCCGTCCCGCGCGGGACGGGCCAGGTGCTTGGCCACGTAGAGGATGCCCTGCTTGGGGTAGTCGAAGGGCGACCCCACGTCGATGCCCTTCCACTGCGGGACGTCCTCGCCCTCGGTGCCCTCAGGGGCCAGCCCCATCGAGGCGCCCACGCCGTTGAAGTCCCCGCCCAGCTTCAGGGTCGCCGAGGCCAGGGTCACGGAGCGGTCGGCGAAGAGCTTCTCCCGCAGCAGGCCCGACACGGACATGGGCGCGACGCGCAAGGAGGCGCCGAAGCGGTCGTGCCGCTCGTACCAGACGACGTCCCACTCGGAACCGTTGACGATCCGCTCCGCCACGTCGTGCACGGACTCCACGGAGGCGAGGGCCTGCTTGCGGACCGCGTCCTCGTCCTGGACGGACTTGTCGCGGGTCGCGCCGATGGCCGAGATGACGGTCCGCGCGGCGTCGCGCAGGGCCATGAGGGCATATCCGAGGTCCTCCGGGACCTCCTCCAGGCGGCCGGGCAGCGCCAGCTCCATGAGCCGCTCGAAGCCCTCGGCGGCGGTCTGGAGCTGGTCGGCGGCCTTTTCGTTGACCAGCTTCGCCGCCCGGCGCACGGCCCGGTTGACCTGGCCGGGAGTGAGCTCGCCGGTGGCCACGCCGGTGACGCGCGAGACCAGCTCGTGCGCCTCGTCGACGATCAGCACCTCGTGCTGCGGAAGGACCGGCGCCCCCTCGATGGCGTCGATGGCGAGCAGCGCGTGGTTGGTGACGACGACCTCGGCGAGCTTGGCACGCTCACGGGCCATCTCCGCGAAGCACTCGGCGCCGTAGGCGCACTTCGTGGCTCCCAGGCATTCGCGGGAGGACACCGACACCTGCGCCCAGGCGCGGTCGGAGACACCGGGCGTGAGGTCGTCCCGGTCACCGGTCTCGGTCTCGTCCGACCAGTCCCGCAGCCGGAGCAGGTCCTGGCCCAGCCTGCTGGTGGGCGCGGCCGCCTCGAACTGGTCGAAGAGGCCCTCCTCCTCGTCCTGCGGGACGCCTTCGTGGAGGCGGTGCAGACACAGGTAGTTCGACCTGCCCTTGAGCATCGCGAACTCCGGACGGCGGCGCAGCAGCGGGTGCAGCGCGTCGACCGTGCGCGGCAGGTCCCGCTCCACGAGCTGGCGCTGGAGGGCCAGCGTGGCGGTCGCGACCACGACGCGCTCCCCGTGCGCGAGTGCGGGCACGAGGTAGCCGAGCGACTTACCGGTGCCGGTGCCGGCCTGGACCAGCAGATGGGATCCGTCGTCGATCGCCTCGGCGACGGCTTCGGCCATGGTCACCTGGCCGGGGCGCTCCGTGCCGCCGACAGCGGTGACGGCAGCGTGCAGGAGTTCGGGGAGTGAGGGCTTCGTCATAGCGCGACCACCCTACGGCGCGGCACTGACAAACGTGTGGTCAAGGCGGACGGGAGGGAACGGATCAAGACTCTGCGTCTCTCGATGAGGGCGGGGAAGCCGGGCGGCGGGAGCGGGAACCGACGCGTCACGACACGCGTTCCACCTGTGACGGATTGATCACTCAGCGTCACGACAGATCACAGGGACCCGGTCCCGCACCATGAGCGCGGCCCGCTTGGTGGGCAGGTCGATCTCTGCGAGGAACCGGAAACCCGCGCCGAGGAAGGTGGCGATGGACGGAATGTTGCGAAGGTCGGGTTCGGCGAGGACGCGGGTACAGGCCGGCCTCCTGTCGAGGATCAGGTCGGCGACGGCCGTGAGCAGGCGACCGCCCAGGCCTCGCCCGCGGTCGGCGTCACCGCCGATGAGGAGGTGGACGCCGGTGTCGTGCGGTCGGGCCGGATAGTGGCACGCCAGCGGGTCGAGGTCCGCCCGGTAGATCTCCCAGTAGCTCATGGGCCGCCCCTCCAGCACCCCGAGGCAGGGGACGCTGCGCCCGTCCGCGCGTTGCCGGCGCAGATGTCGCGCCGTCCTGGATTCGGGGCCCGCCAGCTCCCAGAAGGCCGCGACGACGGGGTCGTTCATCCACCGGCAGACGAGCGGGAGGTCCCTCTCGACCTGGACTGGTACGAGGTGGAAAACACCTGCCGGGGTGGCGGTCGGACCCCAGCAGCCGACGCGGTCGAGCAGATCGGAGGCGACAGGAGGGGTACGGCTGTCGGGGGCCGTCTCTACGGGAGCCACGGCAGCTCCTCTCAGCAGGTCGGGCGGGACGTGTTCCCCGTCGGGCGGGACGTGTCCCTGGGAATGGCATGGTCCGATCGCCGGTGGGGCGACGGCTCAGGAGTACAGGGGGTTGGCGATGGTGACGTAGACGGACTGGGTGTCCACGGGACCGACGAGTTCGTCGAGGCCGTGCAACCGGGTCAGCAGATTGGCCTTGCAGCGCAGGCGGGGCGAGTCGAGCAGCCGGGCGGCCAGCGAACCGCGCAGCCGCCGGGGCCCGGTGGCGGCGGCGGTGAGGAAGCGCCGGAAGGCGGCGAGCAGCAGGCGCTCGTCGGCGAGCCGCTGGGAGCCGAACGCTCCGACGAGTCCGAGCACGTTGTTGATGCCCAGGTAGTAGGCGAAGCGCTCGTCGGTGACGTCGTCGGACACGAAGGTGTCGCTGCGTACCCCGATGCCGGGCAGCCGGGCCTCGAGTTCCGCGCGGCGGGACTCACGGAAGTAGTAGCCCTGGTTGTCGCGGTAGCGGCCGCCGGCGGGCCAGCCCTCGGGGTCCAGGAGGAGGAGCGTGTTCTGCTGATGCGCCTCCAGGGCGATCCCCGCCTCGCCGTCGAGCCACAGGACAGGGCGGACGACCTGCTCCAGGTAGCGCAGGAACCACTCGGCGGCGACAGCCGGCACCGGCCTGCCCGTCCGTTCGGCGAGACGCCCGACGATCGCGGCCAGCCGGGAGCGGGGAGAGACCGAGTCGGGCCGGGGTGCTACGAGACCGGCGACGCAGGAGACGTCGTCCTCCGGGGCGAACGGGTTGTGGCGGATCATCACGTCGAGGCCCGTCAGCGGGAGGCCGTCAGGACCGTCGACCGCGAGCCAGGCCGGGTCGCGGACGATGTCGAAGTCCGGGTGGGCCGCCTGCCACTCCTCGGCCAGGCCCGCGCGCAGGAGGCGGTGCACCTCGACACCGCGGTGGAGTTCTTTGCGGAGGTTCTCACGACGGGAGTTGGTGATGCGCAGGCCGAGCGACAGTTTGAGCATCGCGGGGGTTCCGGGCCGATGAACGGTGCGCACCGAGGAGGTCGGGTACCAGGAGGGGCCATGGGCGCCGAGGTCCTGGAGGAGTCCGGCGTCGAACAGGGCCTCGGCCTCGGGGCGGTGGCGGACGTCGCGCAGTTGCCACGGGTGCACCGGCAGGGCGGCGAACCCGGTCGGCAACGGCAGCCCGGCGCCGCCGAGTCGGGCCGTCAACCGCTCGGCGGGGACGGGGCGGCCGCCCTCGGTCCAGGCGGAGTCCGCGGCGACCGCAGAGGGAGCGACAGCGAGCCAGCGCAGGGGGAAGGAGCCGCACGACTCGGGTGAGTAGCGCCGCGCCTCGCCGTCCGAGAGGCCTTCCCGGCTCTTGGGCGTCGGGTGCAGCGGATGCCCGAGCACCAGTGCCTGTTCGGCGTTCAGGAAGAGGTCGGCCCGGTCGTCGGGGCGTTCCCGGCGGTCGCGGATGAACACCGCCGTGCGGCGGACCGAGTCGGCCACGCGTGCGACGAGGTCGGTGCCTTCGCCGCCGCTGGTGTCCGTGAGCGCGGGACGCGGCGTCGTTTCGGCTGCCGTGGCCCGCGCCACCGGGACGACACCCTCGGGAGCCGCCAAGGCATCGGCGGTCGCAACGAACGCATCGGATCCGCCGGACGCACCGGGCGCACCGGGCGCACCAGAAGCGCCGGACAGGTCGGCGGCCCGGAGCGTCTCGCGCACCATCAGCGCCGCGACCGTGACGGCGTTCGCGGGCGGGGACTGCTCGGGTGCGCCGGCGAAGCGCGGGAGGCCGAAGCGGTGCCAGCCGGTCGGGGACCAGTGGTGGACGGGGACGAGCAGGGCGATGCCGCTGGCGGGCAGCGGCACGCGCAGAACGCCGTCCCGGGGTGCGGACAGGCCCGTCTCACGCACCCAGCAACGCAGCAGGTTCTCCACGGCAGCCGCGTCGGCCGCCGTGTGCGGATCGGGGTGGTCCAGGAGATCGGCGGCGTGGCTCAGCGGCTCGGCGTGAGCGGCGTCCCCCTGCTGGTGGGGGACGGGCGCCGCCAGGGAGGCGGACTGACGGAAGGAGGTGGTCAAGGTCGTTCCTCGTGAAGTGGTGGGGTCGGCGGCGAGCCGGCGGTGGCGCGGAGCTCGCTCATGCGCGGGTCGCGCGGGCGTCGCACCCCGATGGAGGGGTCGACGCCGGTACGTCCGGCGTCCGCGGTCGCGGGGGTGCGCCTGCGGTCGCCCTTGGCTACTCCGCCCACTCGGCCCGGCCGTCCCGGAGCCGGTCCGACCGGCTCCGGCCCTGGTCCTGCCGGCTCTCCTGCTGTTGCCGGTGCTGGGGCTGGTGCTCGGGACAAGGCTGCTGCCTCAGCTGATCGGGCACTTCGCGGCCCGCGCCGCGGAGATGGCGGCGCGACACCGCCGCCATCGCGTCCGCCAGTCGGTCGAGCACCGCGGCGGCCTGCTCGTCGGTGATCGTCAAGGGCGGAAGCAGCCGTACGACGCCGGCGTGACGTCCGCCGAGCTCGACGATGAGGCCCCGCCGCAGACACTCCCGGCGGACGGCGGCGGCCAGCGCGGGAGCGGCGGGAGGCGCCGGGCGGGACCCGAAGTCAGGGTCCTGGACACCGTAGGCCGACGAGCCGGGCGCTCCATGGTTTCGCGCCACGCCGTGCGCCGCATCCCGCGGGGCGCCGACGGCGCCGGAGCCGCTCTCGCCGTCGGGATCCACCATCTCGACCCCGATCATCAGCCCCCGCCCCCGTACGTCTCCCATGCACGGGAAATCCTCGGCGAGCCGGCGGAGTTGGCCGAGCATGCGGTCTCCCAGGACGGCCGCTCGTTCGGCGAGACGGTTCTCGCGGACGTAGGCGAGGGTGGCCGTACCGGCGGCCATGGCGAGCTGGTTGCCGCGAAACGTGCCCGCGTGCGCACCGGGTCGCCAGACGTCCAGGGCGTCACGGTAGACGACGACGGCGAGCGGCAGGCTGCCCCCGATGGCCTTGGACAGGACCATCACGTCGGGGACGACCCCGCTGTGCTCCACCGCCCAGAAGGCGCCGGTCCGGCCCACCCCCGTCTGGACCTCGTCGGCGATCAGCGGGATCGAGCGCTCGGCCGTGATCTGCCGCATGCGCCGCATCCACCCGTCCGGCGCGGGAATCACCCCGCCCTCGCCCTGGACCGGTTCGAGGATCATCCCGGCGGGTTGCCGCACCCCCGACTTGGGATCGTCGAGGACGGACTCGGTCCAGCGGGCGGCTAGTTCGGCGCCCCGCTCCCCGCCGACACCGAAAGGACAGCGGTAGTCCTGCGGATAGGGCAGCCGCGCCACCCGCACGTCGTAGGCGCCCCCGGAGACTTCGAGGGATCCGGCGGTCATGCCGTGATACGCGCCGGTGAAGGCCAGGACGCCGGTGCGGCCGGTGGCGGCCCGGACCAGCTTGAGGGCGGCCTCCACGGCGTCCGTACCGGCCGGCCCGCAGAACTGCACGCGCGCGTGGTCCGCGAGACCGGGCGGCAGGGTCCGGAAGAGTTCGGTGGTGAAGGCGTCCTTGACCGGGGTGGCGAGGTCGAGGACGTGCAGGGGCGCACCCGAGTCGAGGACCTTGCGGATGGCCTCCAGCACGACGGGATGGTTGTGGCCGAGCGCGAGTGTTCCGGCGCCCGAGAGACAGTCGAGGTAACGGCGGCCGTCCGCCCCCTCGATGGTCAGCCCGCGTGCCCGTACCGGCACGATCGGGAGGGCACGGGCATAGGTGCGCGCCGCGGACTCCCGGGCCGACTGGCGCCGCAGGATCCCCTCGTGCGCGGGCCGTCCACCCGTCCGCCTCCCGGCGTGCTCCCTGCCGGCGACGACGTCTCCTGCGGCGGGAGTTCCGCCGACGGGGGAGCCGGCGACAGGCGATCCGGCGTCAGGGGCTCCGCCGGGGCGGGTTCCGGTGACATGCCCCGAGGGGGCCTCCTCGGGTACTGGCTCGGTCACGGCCACGCCTCCCCCTGTCCTGCCGCGGGTCCCAGGGCGAGCAGACACATCAGCCCTCATCGCTACCAACACCGGACGGCCCTGCTGGTTACGGGTCGTGCCGAGAATGACCGTGCCCGTCCGGACGGGCCACCCCGGACCGCCCGCCGCGGTGCCGCTCCTGGACGCTCCTGGCCGGTTCTGTCTGCGGTCTGTGGCGGAACAGTTGCCATTCGGTCGGGAGTCGCCCGCGGCGACCGCATATCGTGTGGTGGCATCACACATGGCCGTGAGACCCGCTTGAACTCGGTGTGAGATCACCATGAGTTCCACTCGGCGGGGGCGGCCGGTACTTCAAGTTCGTTGACAGCAGGGGGAGTCAGATCATGCGATCCATACGGCCGTCGTTCACCGCTCGGCGGGGGAGGAACGCGCGCCGCAGAACCTCCCCCGTACTGGGCGCCTTGGCCCTGGCCTCGGTGCTCGCGCTCACCGCGACCGCCTGTGACTCGGGCGACACCCAGGCGGACGACCAGGCCGCCGCGACGGCGTCCACCGGCGCCGACGGCAAGATCACGATCCCGGACGACATCAAGGACAGGCTGAAAGAGCACGGGATCGATCTCGACAAGTGGAAGAACGGCGCCTGGAAGAACTGGGACAGGGACGACTGGCTGCGTGAGGCGCAGGACTACATCAACCCGATCATCCAGGGGCTGTGGGACCCGGACCGGATGCGCGAGGCCGAGGACCCGGACCGGAGCGTCGACGAGAACGACCTCTCCGGCGACCAGGGCGTGACGGACCCGACGCCGGAGGCGGTGGACGCGAAGGCCGTTCCGCCCTCGTACCACGAGAACGCCGCCGAGGCGGGCAAGGTGTTCTTCGACTCCCCCGAGGGCACCATGGTCTGCTCGGCCACGGTCGTGGAGGACCCGGCTCACCCCGGCAAGTCCAACCTGGTGTGGACGGCCGGGCACTGTGTGCACGCGGGCAAGGGCGGCGGCTGGTACCGCAACATCGCGTTCGTGCCGTCGTACAACGACTCGGGCATGTCGGCCGAGCAGTTGGAGACGGCCACCACGGAGCAGGCGGCTCCCTACGGCGTCTGGTGGGGCGACTGGACGAAGACGTCCGACCAGTGGATCGCGCAGGGCGGCCAGACCGGCGGTGACGGCGCCTCGTACGACTACGCCGTCATCCATGTGACGCCGGAGAAGGGCGGTACGGGCAAGTCCCTGGAGGAGACGGTCGGTTCGGCGCTCCCGGTGGACTTCAACGCCCCCGCGGTGCCGAAGGTGAGCGGCATCACCGCGACCGGCTACCCGGCGGCGGCGCCGTACGACGGTCAGAAGCTCTATCAGTGCCAGGA
Organism: Streptomyces sp. 3330; assembly: GCF_031456635.1. Taxonomy (NCBI): domain Bacteria; kingdom Bacillati; phylum Actinomycetota; class Actinomycetes; order Kitasatosporales; family Streptomycetaceae; genus Streptomyces; species Streptomyces sp. 3330. Next base: position 67,052 of record NZ_JAVDVA010000021.1, on the reverse strand, counting down.
CAAGCCGGGGCGGTTCTCGCTGAGTTCCTCGGACCCGACGATGTACCGCATCGGCTGCACGATGACCGGCGGTTCGTCCGGCGGCGGCTGGGTCGCGACGGGATCGGACGGGAAGCCCGCGCTGGTGTCCAACACCTCGATCGGCCCCGTGAACGCGGGGTGGCTCGCGGGGCCGCGGCTGGGTGACGTGGCCAAGGGCGTGTACGACTCGGTGAGCGACAAGTTCGCCGGTCAGTAGCTTGACCGGCGGTGGGACGCCTGACGGGAACCTTCACCGTCCCACCGCCGTTCGTCCCGAATTCCACGGGCATCATGGGGTGTTGTCCGTGGGCGGACGCCGCGTCGACCCGGCGCTGCGCCTGTCAGGCCCATGACACTACGGTGCGGCCTCGGGCGCCCGAGGATTTACGCGCCTCACCTGCACACGCTTCACCGACACACGCATCAACGGGGGACATCGCACCATGCGTTCCACACGCACACCCGGCGCGCGGCCACACGGCCGACGGCGCACCCTGCTCGCGGCCGGTCTCGTCACCGCCCTGATCCTGACGGCGACCGCGTGCGACGGCTCCGACGACACCGAGGACGGCGCCGCGCACGCCACCGCCACGGCCACCGGCTCCTCCGGTGGCAAGGTCGAGGTCCCGGCCGACATCGCCGACAAGCTCGAGAAGCACGGCGTCGACATCGACAAGTGGGCCGACGGCGGCTGGCAGGACTGGGACAAGGACAAGTGGCTCAGCGCCGCCGAGGACTTCGCCAATCCGGTGATCGAGGGGCTCTGGAAGCCCGAGCGGATGCGGTCCGCGAAGGAGGCCGACAAGACCGTCACCACGAAGGACGCCGCCGCCGACCAGGGCGTCAGCGACCCTGATCCGGCGGCCGTGAAGGCGCAGGCCGAGAAGACGCCGTACCACGAGAACGCGGCCCCCGTCGGCAAGGTCTTCTTCGACTCGCCCGAGGGGGCGATGGTCTGCTCCGGCACGGTCGTCAAGGACGTGAACCACCCGGGCAAGTCCAACCTCGTGTGGACAGCCGGGCACTGTGTGCACGCCGGGGGCGACGGCGGCTGGTACCGCAACCTCGTCTTCGTCCCGGCCTACAACGACCTCGGCAAGTCGGAGGCCCGGCTCGGCGACGCCACGGCGTCGGAGATCGCCCCCTACGGCAACTGGTGGGCCGACTGGGCGTCCACGTCGAACGAGTGGATCGCCGGCGGCTCGGAGACGGGCGGTGCGGGGGCGGCGTACGACTACTCCGTCCTGCACGTGACGCCGGAGCAGGGCTCCGAGTCGCTGGAGGAGACGGTCGGCGCGGCGCTGGACGTGGACTTCTCCGCGCCGTCCGCGACCGAGGTGGCCTCGATGGGCGCCTGGGGCTACCCGGCGGCGCCGCCCTACAACGGGCTGAAGATGTTCAAGTGCCTCGACCGGCCCGGGCGGTTCTCCCTCGACCCGTCGCTGCCGACGATGTACCGCATCGGCTGCTCGATGACCGGCGGTTCGTCCGGCGGCGGCTGGTTCCGGGTGGTCGACGGCAGAACCGCGCTGGTCTCCAACACCTCGATCGGCCCGGCCGACAACAGCTGGCTGGCGGGTCCCCAGCTCGGCCGGGAGGCCGAGGCCCTCTACGAGAACATGAGCAAGACGTACGGCGGCAGGTGAGCCGGCGCACCAGCGCCGCACGCACCGAAGGCCCGGCCCCGCGTGACGCGGGGCCGGGCCTTCGGGCGCGGAACGGGGTGGACGGCTCAGGCGAGCGGAGCCGGCACGTACGGCGCGAGGTCCGCCGCCAGCTCCTCGTGCACCCGCACCTTCAGCAGGGTGCCCTCCGCCGTGTGCTCCTCGGAGATCACCTCGCCCTCGGTGTGAGCACGGGCGACCAGACCACCGTGGGTGTACGGCACGAGCGCCTCCACCTCGACCGACGGCCTCGGCAGCTCGTTGTCGATCAGCGCGAGCAGCTCGTCGATGCCCTGGCCGGTGCGGGCCGAGACGGCGATGGAGCGCTTCTCGATCCGCATGAGCCGCTGGAGCGTCAGCGGGTCGGCCGCGTCCGCCTTGTTGATCACGACGATCTCGGGCACGCCGGTGGCGCCGACGTCCCGGACCACCTCGCGCACGGCGGCCAGCTGCTCCTCCGGGTCCGGGTGCGAGCCGTCCACCACGTGCAGGATCAGGTCGGACTCGCCGACCTCCTCCATGGTGGAACGGAACGCCTCGACCAGGTGGTGCGGCAGGTGCCGGACGAAGCCGACCGTGTCCGCCAGCGTGTACAGGCGGCCGCTCGGCGTCTCCGCCCGGCGCACGGTCGGGTCCAGGGTCGCGAACAGGGAGTTCTCGACCAGGACGCCCGCGCCGGTGAGGCGGTTGAGCAGGGACGACTTGCCTGCGTTGGTGTAGCCCGCGATGGCGACGGACGGCACCTTGTGGCGCTTGCGCTCCTGGCGCTTGATCTCGCGGCCGGTCTTCATCTCCGCGATCTCCCGGCGCATCTTCGCCATCTTCTCGCGGATCCGGCGCCGGTCCGTCTCGATCTTGGTCTCACCGGGGCCACGGGTGGCGAGGCCGCCGCCCTTGCCGCCGCCCATCTGGCGGGACAGCGACTGACCCCAGCCGCGCAGCCTCGGCAGCATGTACTGCATCTGCGCGAGCGCCACCTGCGCCTTGCCCTCTCGGGACTTGGCGTGCTGGGCGAAGATGTCCAGGATCAGGGCCGTCCGGTCGATGACCTTGACCTTGACGACGTCCTCGAGGTGGATCAGCTGGCCCGGGCTCAGCTCACCGTCGCAGATGACGGTGTCCGCGCCCGTCTCGAGCACGATGTCGCGCAGCTCCTGGGCCTTGCCCGAGCCGATGTAGGTGGCCGCGTCGGGCTTGTCACGGCGCTGGATGACGCCGTCGAGCACCAGAGCGCCCGCCGTCTCCGCGAGGGCGGCCAGCTCCGCGAGGGAGTTGTCCGCGTCCTGCGCGGTTCCCGTGGTCCAGACGCCGACGAGCACGACCCGCTCCAGGCGGAGCTGGCGGTACTCGACCTCGGTGACGTCCTCGAGTTCGGTGGAGAGACCCGCCACGCGGCGCAGGGCCGCGCGCTCGGAGCGGTCGAACTGGTCGCCGTCCCGGTCTCCGTCGATCTCGTGGCTCCAGGCGACGTCCTCTTCCATCAGGGCATCGGCCCGGAGACCTTCGGGGTAGGCGTGCGCAACGCGCTGGGTGTCCTGGGAAGGGGAAGAAGAGGAGGTCATTGGGTCCTTACGTCGTTGGATGCCGGTACGGCTGCCTTCATGGTGGACAACGCGTGAGGGCCCCGGGAGATTCCCGCGTCCCGCGCTGCACCGACCTCACGATGGTCGCACGGTACGGCCCGTCTCGTCACGGCCTTATTTCGCGGCCCGCGCGACCGGTGGGGCGACCTTCGGCTCGCCCTTGGCGACCGGCGCCGCCGGCTTCCAGTCGGGGTGGCCGGGCATCGGCGGCGTCTTCTCGCCGTACAGCCAGTCCTTGAAGAACCGGGCCAGATCCCGTCCGGAGATCTCCTGGGCGAGGCGCTCGAAGTCGGCCGTGGTCGCGGTGGAGTCCCGGTGGTTGTGCACCCAGGCGCGCTCCAGGTGCTCGAACGCGGCCCGGCCGATCTCCTGACGCAGGGCGTACAGGACGAGGGCGGCGCCGTCGTAGACGTTGGGCCGGAAGATGCTGATCTTCTGGCCGGGGTTGGGGGCCTTGGGCTGCGCCGGCGGGCCGCCCGTGGAGCGCCAGCGGTCGGAGGCGCCGTACGCCGCCTTCATCCGCGCTTCCAGGGTGCGCCCCGCCTTCTCCTCGGCGTACAGCGCCTCGTACCAGGTGGCGTGTCCCTCGTTGAGCCACAGGTCGGACCAGGTGCGCGGGCTGACGCTGTCGCCGAACCACTGGTGGGACAGCTCGTGCACCATGATCGACTCGATGTACCACTGGGGGTAGCCGGGCTCCGTGAAGAGGTCCCGCTCGAAGAGGGAGAGGGTCTGCGTCTCGAGTTCGAAGCCGGTGGAGGCCTCCGCCATGAGCAGCCCGTAGGTCTCGAAGGGGTACGGGCCGACCTTGCCCTCCATCCAGGCGATCTGGTCGGGGGTCTTCTTCAGCCACGGTTCGAGGAGTTCGCGGTCCTTGGTGGGTACGACGTCCCGTACCGGCAGTGCGTGCGGCCCCTCGCGGTGCACGACCGTGGAGCGGCCGATGGACACCTGGGCGAGCTCGGTGGCCATGGGGTGCTGGGTGCGATAGGTCCAGGTGGTGGCCTTGCCGACCCGCTCGACACCGGTCGGCAGCCCGCCCGCGACGGCCGTGTAGCCGTTGGGGGCCGTGATCCGGACGGTGAACATCGCCTTGTCGGACGGGTGGTCGTTGCACGGGAAGACCAGGTGCGCGGCGTCCGCCTGGTTGGCCATGGCGAGGCCGTCGGCGGTCCGCACCCAGCCGCCGTCCCGGCCGCCGGTGCTCACCGGATCGCTGGTGTGCCGCACGGTGATCCGCGTCCAGCTGCCGGCGGGCAGCGCGTCCTCCGGGGTGACCACGAGATCGTCGCCGGCGCTGGTGAAGGTGGCGGGGTCGCCGTCGACCTCGACCGATTCGACCTTGCCCTGGGCGAAGTCGAGGTTGATGCGGTCCAGGGCCGTGGTGGTCCAGGCGTCGATGGTGGTGACCGCCTGGAGGGGCTTGGTGTTGGTGCCGGGATAGACGAAGGCGAGGTCGTACGAGGCGACGTCGTAGCCGGGGTTGCCCAGGAACGGGAAGAGGCGGTCGCCGACGCCGAGCGGGACCTCCGGGGCACTCGCGGCGACGAGGCAGACGGATACGGCCGAGGCGAGGAGCGCGGATTTCAGCCGGGCGCGAGGGGTGAGCAGCATGTCCCACCGCTACCAGCGCGCACGTCCGCGGCGGCGGCGACGCGCACCCGGCGCACTCGAACGGGTTACGCGCGCGTGCTTGATGATGCGGGGCCGGCACCGCGGCGCGTCTGCGCTCCACGCGCGCGGGATCCACCGGATCGGCCGTGCGCCTCACGCGCGTGGGGAGACGGTTGCGCCTCTTCCGGGGTCTACGCCTCTTCCGGGGAGGCGGGCGCGTGGTGCTGCGCGCGGCCCACGTCGTAGACGCCGGGCACGTTCCGCATGGCGCGCATGAGGGTGGGCAGGTGGCCGGCGTCCGGGAGTTGCACCGTGTACGTGTGGCGCACCCGCTGCTGGCTCGGGGGTTCGACGGTCGCGGAGACGATCTCGGCGCCCTCCAGCGCCATCGCCTCGGTGAGGTCGGCGAGCAGATGGGGGCGGCCGAACGATTCGGCGACCAGGGTGACCCGGCAACCGCTGGTGTCGCTCCAGTGCACCTCGACCTCCTCGCGCCCCGCGCCGGCCATCCGCGCCACGGCGGAGCACTCGGCACGGTGCACGGTCACCACTCCCCCGCGCACGGCGAAGCCGGTGACCTCGTCGAAGGGCACGGGCGTGCAGCATCCGGCGAGCCGTACGCTCGCGCCGGGCCGCCCGACGACGGTGATCGCGGCGCCGGGCCGCGAGACGGGGGCGTCCGGCGCGGCCGGGTCGGCCGCGGACCGGGCGGTCGCCTCGGCGGCCTTCGCGGCCCCGGGGTCGGCCGCCGTCTCCGCTCCCTCGGGCTCGGCCGGGGCCGGGTGCGTCGCCAGCCACCGCTGGATGGCGATGCGGGCGGCGGGGGTGTGGGCGTGCTCCAGCCACTCCCTGGAGGGCTCCGAGGCGGGGTCCTGGCCCATGAGGAGCTGGACGGTGTCGCCGTCCCGCAGCACGGTGCTGAGGGTCGCCAGGCGGCCGTTCACCCGGGCGCCGATGCAGGCGTGGGCGTCCTCGCCGTACTGCGCGTAGGCGGCGTCGACGCAGGTGGCTCCCTCGGGCAGGCCGAGCGTGCCGCCGTCGGGGCGGAAGACGGTGATCTCGCGGTCCTGGGCGAGGTCCTCGCGCAGGGTGGACCAGAAGGTGTCGGGGTCGGGCGCGGCCTCCTGCCAGTCCAGGAGGCGGGAGAGCCAGCCGGGCCTGGTCGGGTCGACGCGTTCCTCGTCGGCCGGGACCTTCCCCCGGCTCTGCTCCTCGGCGGGAGCCGTGTACGGGTTGCCGAGGGCGATGACGCCGGCCTCGGCGACCTTGTGCATCTGGTGGGTGCGGATGAGGACTTCGGCGACCTGGCCGTCCTCGCGGGCGACGGCGGTGTGCAGCGACTGGTAGAGGTTGAACTTGGGAACCGCGATGAAGTCCTTGAACTCCGAGACCACCGGCGTCATACAGGTGTGCAGTTCACCCAGGACGGCGTAGCAGTCGGCGTCCTCGTTCACCAGCACCAGCAGCCGGCCGAAGTCGGCGCCGCGCATGCGGCCGCGCTTGCGGGACGCGCGGTGCACGGAGACGAAGTGCCGTGGCCGGATGAGGACTTCGGCCTGGATGTCGGCGTCGCGCAGGACCGTGCGCATCGCCTCGGCGAACTCCGCGAGGGGGTCGTCCGCGCGGGAGGCGTTCTCGACGATCAGCTCGCGGGTGTGCCGGTACTCCTCGGGATGCAGGATCGCGAAGACGAGATCTTCCAGCTCGGTCTTGAGGGCCTGGACCCCGAGCCGCTCGGCGAGCGGGATGAGGACGTCACGGGTGACCTTGGCGATGCGTTCCTGCTTCTCGGGGCGCATCACGCCGAGGGTGCGCATGTTGTGCAGCCGGTCGGCGAGTTTGATCGACATCACGCGGACGTCGTTGCCGGTGGCGACGAGCATCTTGCGGAAGGTCTCGGGCTCGGCGGCGGCGCCGTAGTCGACCTTCTCCAGCTTCGTGACGCCGTCGACGAGATAGCGCACCTCGGCGCCGAACTGCTCGCCGACCTGATCGAGCGTCACATCGGTGTCCTCGACGGTGTCGTGGAGCAGCGACGCGGTCAGGGCGGTGGTCTCCGCGCCGAGTTCGGCGAGGATCAGGGTCACGGCGAGCGGGTGGGTGATGTAGGGCTCGCCGCTCTTGCGCATCTGGCCGCGGTGCGAGGACTCGGCGAGCACGTAGGCGCGGTGCAGCGGTTCCAGGTCGGCGTCGGGGTGGTGGGCGCGATGGGCCTCGACCACGTGGCCGATCGCGTCGGGCAGCCGGCCGCGGGAGGCCGGGCCGAGCAGCGCGGCCCGGCCGAGGCGACGCAGGTCGATCCGGGGGCGACTGCGCCTGCGGGGCGCTGAAGGCACTACCGGGCCTGGGGTCGCGGGATTCGTGGCCTCCGCACTCATGGGCACCTCCGGCTGCGTGGACCGGCGGACGGGGTGTCCCAGGGCGGACACGGCTCAGGGGACTGGCGAACGGTCCCCCGTCCGGGCCGGTGCTTGATGCTACCGAGCCCATCACGTGCGACCGACCGCCTCTCGCCGAGCGTGAAACGGATCACCCATTCGAGCGAAGGCCCCGAGGTTTATGGTTTTGCGCCACCCGGCCTGATCTCGATCGTGGATTCGAGGCCACGGCCGGGCACCCGGAGGCGGCCCTCCGGGCTCACGGGCCGCTCCCGCCTCCGATGCCAAACCGCGACGGAATCAGCGGGCGACTGATTCCAGCCACGCCGGATCGATCTCGCCTGTGGCGACGATCACTGCGGGCCCGGTCATCTCGATCTCGCCGTCGGGCCGCTCGGTGATCACCAGACGTCCACCGGGGACGTCGACGATGTACGTCGCGGGCACGCCGGTGGCCGCCGGGTCGGCGCCGTCCCGCCTCGCGGCCGCCACGGCGACGGCGCACGCGCCCGTGCCGCACGAGCGGGTCTCGCCGGCCCCGCGCTCGTGCACGCGCAGGGCGACGTGCCGCGGACCGCGGTCCACGACGAACTCGACGTTGACCCCGTCCGGGTAGGCCGAGGCGGGGCTGAACGGCGGTGGGGCCAGCAGGTCGCCCGCGTGCGCGAGGTCCGCCACGAAGGCGACGGCGTGCGGGTTGCCCATGTTCACGTTGCGCGCGGGCCAGCTGCGCTCGCCGACGCTCACCGTGACGTCCCCCTCGGGGAGGCGGGCCCGGCCCATGCCGACGGTGACGTCGCCCTCCTTGTCGAGGTGCGCGCGCTTCACACCCGCGCGCGTGGCGACCGCGAGATCGCCCTCGGTGACGAGCCCGGCGTGCTGGAGGTAGCGCGCGAACACCCGGACGCCGTTGCCGCACATCTCCGCGATGGAGCCGTCGCCGTTGCGGTAGTCCATGAACCACTCCGCCTCGGCCGCCATGTCCTTCGCCTCGGGGTGCGCGGCGGACCGCACGACGTGCAGCAGCCCGTCACCCCCGATGCCCGCGCGGCGGTCGCACAGGGCGGCGACGGCTGCCGGGGGGAGGTCGACGGCGTTCTCGGGGTCCGGGACGATCACGAAGTCGTTCTCGGTGCCGTGCCCCTTGAGGAAGGCGATCCGCGTGCTCATTCCTCGATCGTACGGGCTGGCGGGGACACCCCGTCCCCGGGCGGCCGCGCCGGCGGCACGCGCGCGTGGAGCTCAGCGCAGCCGGGCGACCCGCCCGACGGCCAGCGCCACCACCGCGGCGACCAGCACGACGTACGCGAGGACGACCCGCCAGTCGGGACGCCGCCCGGAACCGCGCGCGGGCAGCCCGGGCCACGTGTGACCCACGCGGCGCGCGGCCGTCATTCCCCAGCCCGCGGCACAGGAGCAGATCAGCAGCCCGAGCATGGCGATCATGGCGCCGCTGTCGCCGAAGTCGAAGGCGAGCGGGAAGGCGAACATGAGGGAGCCGACCGCGGCCAGCGTCACGATGGGCGCGAGCTGCCAGATCCGGAGCCGACGCTGCGGGCGCAGTTCGACCTCGACCTCGGGCCCGCCCGTGAACATCTCCTCGGGTTCGGGACCGTCGTCGCTCACACCGTCCCGGGTGTCGTCCTCGTCCGGCCCGTCGGGGCTCAGACGGCCTTCCTCGGGCTCCGGTTCACCACGCTCGGTGGTGAGGTGCTCGGTGCCTTTTGCGGTGTCGCGAGGGCCGGCCTCCATCGCCACGCGCCCTCCCAACTCGGACTCCACTTGGTCGATCGAAGCTCGATGATGGCACGGCGCCGGAGGCCCGGATGACGGCCTGGGCGTCCCGATGCCATGACGTGATCAGGCTGTGACCGGTCGCTCCACCAACGCCAACGCGAGCTCCGGAAGTTCTGTGAGGTCAGCCGCGGCCCCACTCAACCAGTGCACCCGCGGATCGCGCCTGAACCACGAATCCTGACGGCGCGCGAAGCGCTTGGTGGCACGGACCGTCTCGGCGCGCGCCTCGTCCTGCGTGCACCCGCCGGCCAGGGCGGTGAGGACCTGCTGGTAGCCGAGCGCGCGCGACGCCGTGCGCCCCGTACGCAGGCCCCGCGCCTCCAGCGCGCGGACCTCCTCCACCAGCCCCGCGTCCCACATCCGGTCGACGCGGCGGGCGATGCGCTCGTCGAGTTCGGGGCGTGCCACGTCGACCCCGATCTGGACGGTGTCGTAGACCGAGTCGTGACCGGGCAGGTTGGCCGTGAAGGGCTTGCCGGTGATCTCGATCACCTCCAGGGCCCGGACGATACGGCGGCCGTTGCCCGGCAGGATCGCCTGCGCGGCCTCCGGGTCGGCGGCGGCCAGCCGGGCGTGCAGCGCGCCCGAGCCGCGCAGTGTGAGCTCCTCCTCCAGCCGGGCCCGGACCTCGGGGTCGGTGCCGGGGAACTCCAGGTTGTCGACGGCGCCTCGGACGTACAGCCCGGAGCCGCCGACGAGGACCGGCCAGCGCCCCTCGGCCAGCAGGGCGTCGATCCGCTCGCGCGCCAGCCGCTGGTACTCGGCGACTGAGGCGGTTTCCGTCACGTCCCAGACGTCCAGGAGGTGGTGCGGGACGCCGCCGCGCTCCTCGAGCGTCAGTTTGGCGGTGCCGATGTCCATCCCTCGGTAGAGCTGCATGGAGTCGGCGTTGACGACCTCGCCGCCGAGCCGCTGGGCCAGAAAAACGCCCAGATCGGACTTTCCGGCTGCGGTCGGTCCGACGACGGCGATGACGCGGGGGGCGGGGGGTGCGCTGCTCACTGCACCAGTCTCGCAAACCCCGGGCACCGCCCTCGAACGAGTTGCGTGACGGGGCCCGTCCGCCGTCGTTGCCCGTTGCGAGATTCCCGTCACCCTTCGCGGGGGCGGTGACCCGGTGACGCGAACGGACGCACCGGCCGACGCGGGATTTCGCCCGCACGAGTACCGTATGGAGTGGAAATGGGCGTATTGGCGCGAATTCTTCGGAGGCCGAAGGCGACGGAGGAGGCGACGGAGGAGGCGACGGCGGAGACGGCCGGCGCGGCGACCGGTCCGCGGGTGGACGGCGTCGAGGCCGAGCAGACGGGCGAGCCGACGTCGGCGGCATCTGAGCCGGCCGAGGACGGGGACGCCGCGGACGCCGCCGGACCGGAGACAGAGACGGAGGCGACGGCGGAACCGGTTGCCGCCATCGCCGCCGACGGGGTCGAGATTCCCCGGCAGCAGTCCGCCGAAGAGGCGGCCGACAGCGAAGCGGGCGAAGGCGCCCGCGCGTAACGGAACCCGCGAGGAAGGTGCCCCATGGGTCTCTTGCACAACTTGAAGGCCAGACTCTCCCCGGCCAAGGACAAGGTCTCGGGCCTCGCGCACCAGCACGGGGACAAGGTGCAGCACGGTCTCGACAAGGCCGCGAAGGTCGTCGACGAGAAGACCAAGGGCAAGTACAGCGACCGGATCCACTCGGGCACCGGCAAGGCCAAGGGCGCCGTGGACCGGCTCGCGCACAAGGACCAGCCCGCCGGGGGCGGCGACACCTTCACCCCGCCGAAGACTCCCCCGCCGGCCTCCTGACCGGCACCTCACGCGGGCCCGTAGATCGGCGGACGGCCCCGCAGCGGAAACGCGCGCGGCCGTCCGCCGTATCACCGGGGCCCGCGCGTCGCGTCGGCCCGCGCCACTCACCGGGATCCGGACGATTCCGCCGTCCGGATGCGCCGTCCGGATCCGCGGGACGACATCCCCGCAGGGCCGCCTACGACCAGGTCGCCACCACGTATCCGACCCCGTAGGGGGCGTCCTCGTAGAGCAGCTCGCCCGTCAGGCCCGCGTCCTCGGCCGCGCCCGCCAGCACCTGCCAGGGCGCGCGGCCCGAGGCCTTGAGCTCGTACGCCAACTCGGCGTCCAGCGCCTTGAGTGCCGCGAGGTCCGCCGTGCCGACCGCCCGTGCGACCTCGGCGTCGAACGGTGCCGCGCGCTCGTCGAGATAGCCCGGCGCCTTCAGCGTCCGGCAGGCGCTGCCGTCGCCCATCACCAGCAGCGCGACCCGCTCCGCCGACGCGCCGATGCCCCGGCCGACCTCCACGCAGCGCTCGGCCGCGAGCGGTTCCCCGACGCCGAGCCCCTCGACGGGCGCCGCCGACCATCCCGCCCGCTCCAGCAGCCAGGCCGCGACGGCCAGGGACGGCGGCAGCTCGCGTGCGGACGTCGGGTCACCGCCGCCCGGGCCCAGCCGTACGGCGAGATCGACCCCGAAGCCGGCGAACGAGCCCCGTCCGCCCTCCGGGTGCGGGCCACGCCCGGACTGCTCGGCCGGCCCGACGACCACGAGCCGGTCCGGCCGGGCGGCGGCCAGGACGGCCAGCGCGTCCGAGCAGGCGGCCCGCGCGGTGTCGAGCTCGGCGGCGGCGCCCGCGGCGACCTCGGGCACCAGCAGGGGCGGACAGGGACACACAGCGGCGGCGACAAGCATGATCGGCAGCGTAACCCCGCACGCGGGTCACGGGACTACCGGCCGGGCGCCGCGCCGGCGGTCAGTCGCAGCCGCAGCCGCTGCCCGTGGCCACCGGCAGCGGCGCGGGCACGCCGATCTTGGGCAGGCCGAGCAGCACGCCGGCCGGCTTCGCCGCCTTCTCGGCGGTGCGCTTCTCCCAGGCGTCCCCCGCACGCGTGCGGCGCACTTCCAGGACCGGGCCCTCGGCCAGCAGGTGGTGCGGGGCGGCGTACGTCACCTCGACGGTGACGACGTCGCCGGGGCGCACCTCCTGCTCCGGCTTGGTGAAGTGGACCAGGCGGTTGTCGGGGGCACGGCCGGAGAGGCGGTGGGTGGCGCCGTCCTTGCGGCCCTCGCCCTCGGCCACCATCAGCTCGAGCGTGCGGCCGACCTGCTTCTTGTTCTCCTCCCAGGAGATCTCCTCCTGCAGGGCGACGAGACGCTCGTAGCGCGCCTGCACGACCTCCTTGGGGATCTGGTTCTCCATGGTCGCGGCCGGGGTGCCGGGGCGCTTGGAGTACTGGAAGGTGAACGCCTGCGCGAAACGGGCCTCGCGGACCGCGTGCAGGGTCTGCTCGAAGTCCTCCTCGGTCTCGCCGGGGAAGCCCACGATGATGTCAGTGGTGATCGCCGCGTGCGGGATGGCGGCCCGCACCTTCTCGATGATCCCCAGGTAGCGCTCCTGCCTGTAGGACCGGCGCATCGCCTTCAGGACCGTGTCCGAGCCGGACTGCAGGGGCATGTGCAGCTGCGGCATCACGTTGGGCGTCTCGGCCATGGCCGCGATGACGTCGTCGGTGAAGTCGCGCGGGTGCGGGGAGGTGAAGCGGACGCGCTCCAGGCCCTCGATCGCGCCGCACGCCCGCAGCAGCTTGCTGAAGGCCTCGCGGTCGCCGATGTCGGAGCCGTAGGCGTTGACGTTCTGGCCGAGCAGGGTGATCTCGGAGACGCCCTCGGCGACCAGCGCCTCGATCTCGGCGAGGATGTCGCCGGTGCGGCGGTCCTTCTCCTTGCCCCGCAGGGCCGGGACGATGCAGAAGGTGCAGGTGTTGTTGCAGCCGACGGAGATCGACACCCACGCCGCGTAGGCGCTCTCGCGCCGCGTCGGCAGGGTGGAGGGGAACGCCTCGAGCGACTCGGCGATCTCGACCTGGGCCTCCTCCTGCACGCGCGCGCGTTCCAGCAGGACGGGGAGCTTGCCGATGTTGTGCGTGCCGAAGACGACGTCCACCCAGGGCGCCTTCTTCACGATGGTGTCGCGGTCCTTCTGGGCGAGGCAGCCGCCGACCGCGATCTGCATCCCGGGGCGGCTCGCCTTCCTCGGCGCGAGCCGCCCGAGGTTGCCGTAGAGGCGGTTGTCGGCGTTCTCACGGACCGCGCAGGTGTTGAAGACGACGACGTCCGCGTCACCGTCGGACCCCTCGGGGGCGCGCACATACCCGGCTTCTTCGAGCAGACCGGACAATCGCTCGGAGTCGTGGACGTTCATCTGGCACCCATAGGTGCGGATCTCGTAGCTCTTGGGTGTGTGAACGTCCACTGCGAGGCTCCGGTCGCTGCTGCTGGTCATGGCTCAAGGGTAGGCGCTCCCAGGAGCACGCCCGCCTGCCTCGGCCCCCGGCACCAGCACCAGCACCAGCACCAGCACCAGCACCAGCGTCGTACGCCGTCCCCGGGCGTCAGGGATCGATGAGGCCCGCGCGGATCGCGTAGCGGGTGAGCTCCAGGCGGTCGCGCATGCCGAGCTTCTGCAGGAGGTTGGCGCGGTGCCGTTCCACCGTCTTGGCGCTGATGAACAGGAGCGCGCCGATCTCCCTGGAGGTGTGCCCCTCCGCGACGAGCTTGAGGATCTCCTCCTCGCGCTCGGTGATGGGCCGCTCGGGCAGCCCGTCGACGCCGTCGCCGCGGTGCAGCCGCTCCAGGTACGAGCGGACCAGCGCCCGTTCCGCGCCCGGATAGATGAACGGTTCGTCCCGCACCACGGCCCGGCACGCCTCGACCAGGTCCCGGTCGGCGACCGACTTCAGCACGTACCCGCCCGCTCCGGCCTTGAGCGCCTCGAAGAAGTACTGCTCGTTGTCGTACATGGTCAGGATGAGGATGCGCAGGGCCGGCAGGCGGCGGGAGAGTTCACGGGCCGCCTGGAGACCGGTCATCCGGGGCATGGCCACGTCCAGTACGGCCAGGTCGATGTCCCCGGCCCGGGCGCGTTCGACCGCCTCGGCGCCGTCCCCGGCCTCGGCGACCACCGTCAGATCGGGCTCGCCGTCCAGGATGAGCCGCACCCCCCGGCGTACGAGGGTGTGGTCGTCGGCGAGCAGGACCCGGGTCGGAGAGGGCGCCGCCCCGGAGCCGGCCGGTGCCGTGCGGGGCGCCATCAGCGGCCTCCCGCGGCGGCCGCCGCGTCCGCCGCCCGGCCGGTGCCCGCGGCCGCACGCAGCCGTACGTCCGTCCCGCCGCCGTCCGCCCTCGACGACACGGTGAGGGTCGCGCCGATCAGCAGGGCCCGCTCCCGCATGCCCCGGATCCCGGCGCCCTCCCCGGCCGCCGCGCCCAGGCCTCGGCCGTTGTCCCGGACGAGGAGCTCGACGCCGTCGGCGACCGGGCGGAGGCCGAGCTCGGCGCGGTCGGCGCCGGCGTGCCGGGCGGTGTTGGTGAGGGCCTCCTGGGCCACGCGGTAGAGCACGAGTTCCGTCTCCTCGGTCAGCGGGGGCAGGCCGGCGCGCAGGTCGTGGCGCACGGTCAGCCCGTGGGTGGTGAACTCGCTCGCGAGCGAGCGCAGGGCGCTGAGCAGTCCGAGTTCGTCGAGGACGCCGGGGCGCAGCCGACGGGCGATACGGCGGATCTCGTCGAGACCGGCCCGGGTGGCCTCCTGCGCCTGGCCCAGTTCCGCGCGCAGATCCCGCGGGGCCCGGTCGGCGACCCGCTTGAGCTGGAGCAGCACGGCGGTGAGGGTCTGGCCGACCTCGTCGTGGAGTTCGCGGGCGATGCGGTGCCGCTCGCGCTCCTGGGCGGACAGCGCCCCGGCCGCGCTGGCGGCACGCTCGGCCTCCAGCCGGTCCAGCATGGCGTTGTACGTCGTGATCAGCTCGGCCGTCTCGACCGGTCCCGAGACGACGGCCCGGGCCCCGGGGTGCAGCAGGTCGGCGTCGGCCATGGCCCGGCCCAGCCGCCCCAGCGGGGCCAGGCCGACGCGCAGCACGACCGCGTTGACGGTCAGCAGCGCGGCCAGCCCCGCGACCACGACGAGCACCTCGCCCGGCAGGATGGGCGTGGAGACGGTGACCGGGCCCAGCAGCAGGGCGGCCGCGACGATCAGACCGACGGCGTCGAGCATGAAGATCCGCCAGAACAGTGACATGTGCGCGGCTCCTCCTCGTCCCACTCGTCCGATGCGCCCGACCGGGCCCACTCGCCCGTCTTCACCGGCTCGCCCGTCTCCGCCTGCTCCCCTGTCTTCACCGGCTCGCCCGTCCTTGCCGACTCGGCCGACTCGGCCCACCCGCTCGTCTCGGTCGCCTCTTGCGCCTCGGTCCTCTCCTGCGACTCGGACGTCTCCTGCGCCTCGCTCGTCGTTCGGCTCCTGCCGGCTTCCGGGCCGGTCACGCCGGCCTCCCGGTCTCCATGGCACTGCCGTGACCAGCCTCTCCGCCCACCGCCGGCGCTGTCCATCCGTCACGACACCCATGTCGTCACGGTACGGGGGGATGGCAGCATGGCGGCTTCGGGCACGTGTCCCATACGTCGCGGAAAGCGACCACCAACGGCCGAACAACATGACCAGCAAGGGGAAGAAACGTGTCTGCTCCACGTCTCCGGACGACACCGCTGCCAGGCATCGGAGTCCAGTACGACCTCGTGACGCGGGAGCAGCGCCACCTGTCCGTGGTGGCCCACCGCGACGGCACGCGGACGGTCGGCCTGTACCAGGCGGACGACCCCGAGTCCTGCGCCCAGTCCCTGCGGCTGACCGGCGCCGAGGCGGGCTCGCTGATCGACGCGCTGATGCCGTCCCACCACAGCGCGAGCCTGCTGTACACCACCGACCTGGGGCTGGTCGCCGAGCGCATCGAGGTGGCGGCCACCTCGCGCTGGAACGGGCGGCTGCTGGGCGACACCCGGATGCGCACGGAGACCGGCACCTCCATCGTCGCGGTGCTGCGGCGGGCCGAGGCGATCCCGTCCCCGGCGCCGGACTTCCGTCTCGCGGGCGGCGACACCCTCATCGTCATCGGCACCCGCGAAGGTGTGGACGCGGCCGCGGCCATACTCGGTCGGGAGTGATCGCGTGCACTCCGCGGTCCTGCTGATCGAGTTCGGTTCCATCATCCTCGGCCTCGGCCTGCTCGGCCGGTTCGCCGCCCGTTTCCGGTTCTCGCCGATCCCGCTGTACCTGCTGTCCGGTCTGGCCTTCGGCGAGGGCGGGCTGCTGCCGCTCGGCGCGAGCGAGGAGTTCGTCGCCACCGGCGCCGAGATCGGCGTCATCCTGCTGCTGCTGATGCTCGGCCTGGAGTACACGGCGAGCGATCTGGTCTCCAACCTCAAGGCCCACTATCCGGCCGGTCTCGTCGACTGCGCCCTCAACGCCCTGCCCGGCGCGGCCGCCGCGCTGCTGCTGGGCTGGGGGCCGGTGGCGGCCGTGGTGCTCGCGGGCGTCACCTGGATCTCCTCGTCCGGGGTGATCGCCAAGGTGCTGGGCGATCTGGGCCGGGTGGGCAACCGGGAGACCCCGGTGATCCTCAGCGTCCTGGTTCTCGAGGACCTGGCCATGGCGGTCTACCTGCCCATCGTCACCGCGCTGGTGGCCGGGGTCGGACTGGCGGCAGGCAGCGTCACCCTGGCGATCGCGCTCGGTGTCGCGGGACTCGTGCTGTTCGCGGCGGTGCGCTACGGCCGGGTCATCTCCCGGTTCGTGTCGAGCGACGACCCGGAGAAGCTGCTCCTCGTCGTGCTGGGGCTCACGATCCTGGTCGCCGGTGTGGCGCAGCAGCTGCAGGTGTCGGCGGCGGTGGGGGCGTTCCTGGTGGGCATCGCGCTGTCCGGGGAGGTCGCCGAGGGCGCGCACACCCTGCTGAGCCCGCTGCGCGACCTGTTCGCCGCCGTCTTCTTCGTCTTCTTCGGGCTGCACACCGACCCGGCGAGCATCCCGCCCGTCCTGCTGCCCGCCCTCGCGCTGGCCGTCGTCACCGCCGCGACCAAGATCGCCACCGGCTACTGGGCGGCCCGGCGGTCCGGGATCTCGGTCAAGGGGCGCTGGCGGGCCGGCGGCGCGCTGGTGGCGCGCGGCGAGTTCTCGATCGTCATCGCGGGGTTGGCGGTGACCGCCGGGATCGAGCCTTCCCTCGGACCGCTGGCAACGGCGTACGTCCTGATCCTGGTCGTGGTGGGCCCGCTGACCGCCCGCTACACCGAGCCGCTGGCGGCCTGGTGGGCACGGCGGCGGACGCCCCACGACGACGGCCACGGCGCCACCGGGCAGCTTCCCGAGGCGAGGACGACACAGCCCGCGGTCCACGACTGAGGGACGGCCCGCGACCGGGCGACGGTCCGCGACCGAGGCGGCTTCAGGCGGCGCCGTCGGGGGTCCAGCCCTGGCGGCGCAGCACCGCGGACACGTCCGGTCTCTCGTAGTGCTCCCCCTTGAGGACCTTGCCGTCGGCCCGACGGGCGACCTGGCCGTCCGGGCCCAGCTTGGTCATGTTGGACCGGTGGATCTCGGCGAGCACCGCGTCGAGGTCGATCCCGTGCACCAGGGCCGTGCCGTAGGCGACGTAGACGACGTCGGCCAGCTCGTGCGCCAGGCGGTCCAGCGGGCCGCTCACCGACACCTCGGCGACCTCCGCCGCCTCCTCGGCGAGGAGCTCCCCGCGGTGCGCGGCGAGGCGGGGCGACACCTCCGTCGGCGTGCTGCGGGCGTCGAGCCCGAAGGCGCGGTGGAACTCACGGACCAGTTCGGCGGGCGAGGAACTCATGCACCGACTGTAACGACGGCCACTGACAGCCCGGTCCGGAACCGGCCCGGTGAGCCCCGCCCTGGCCAGCACCGCGTCCCGGCTGGCAGGATCGCGCCCATGTCCCCGTTGTTCTCCCGTATCGGCAGGCGGCGCGCCCTCCTGGGCACCGCCGCCGGTGCCGTCGTCCTCGGGCTGCTGCTGTGGTGGCTGCTGCCGCTGGGCGAGGACCCGCCGAGCGGGTCGATCACCTTCAGCACGGGCACGACGAGCGGCGTCTACTACGAGTACGGCAGCCGGCTGCGCGCCGAGCTCGCCCGGGACATGCCCGACCTGGACGTGAAGCTGTCGACCAGCAACGGCTCGCAGGAGAACGTCGCGCGCGTGGCGACCGGCGAGGCCGACTTCACCATCGCCGCCGCCGACGCGGTGGAGACCTACGAGCGGCAGCACCCCGGCTCGGCCGCCCGGCTGCGCGGGGTGGCCCGCCTGTACGACGACTACGTCCAGCTCGTGGTGCCGCGCGACTCCGACGTCCGGTCCGTCGCCGACCTGCGGGGCAGGACCGTGGCGACCGGGCTGCCCCGCTCGGGTGTGCGGCTGATCGCCGAGCGGGTGCTCCGGGCGGCGGGCCTGGACCCGGCGCAGGACATCAAGGCCGTCTCGCAGGGCATCGACACCGGCCCCGAGCAGCTGAAGAAGGGCACGATCGACGCCTTCTTCTGGTCCGGCGGGGTGCCGACGGCCGGGTTGGAGAAGCTGGCCGACACCTTCACCTTCCGGTTCGTGCCGATCGGCCCCGACCTCGTGGCCAAGATGCACGACCAGGACGACTCCACCGGCTTCTACCGGGCCACGAACATGCCGGAGTCGGCGTACCCCACGATCCAGAACGGCTCGACCGTGCCGACGATCGCGGTGTCCAACCTGCTGATGACCCGTACGGACACGGCGCCCCGGCTCACCGAGTGGCTCACCCGGACCGTGATCAAGAGCCGGGACGGGATCGGTGCGCATGTGCACTCCGCGCAGCTGGTCGACCTGCGCACGGCCATCTACACCGACCCGCTGAAGCTGCACGAGGGCGCCCGGCGCTACTACCGCTCCGTCAAGCCGTAGGCCCCCCGGCTACGACGTCGGCGACCTCGGCACCGACACGGTCGCCGTCAGTCCGCTGGGCTCGTGGTGGTCGTAGGAGAGGGAGCCGCCGCCCGCCGCCAGCAGCGCCCGGGAGATGGACAGGCCGAGCCCCGAGCCCTTGATGTTCTGATGGCGGCCGCTGCGCCAGAAGCGGTCGCCCACGCGCGTGAGTTCCTCGTCGGTCAGCCCGGGGCCGTTGTCGGTGACGACGACGGTGGAGGTCTCGCCGTCGGCCGTGACCGTGACCGTGACGTCCTCTCCCGCCGGGGTGAACTTCACCGCGTTGTCGATCACGGCGTCCAGCGCGCTGGACAGCGTCACCGGGTCGGCCCACGCGGTGGTGGGCGGGCAGTCGCCGACCAGCCGCACGCCCTTGGCGTCGGCGGTGGGCGCCCAGGCGGCCACCCGCTCGGCGGCCAGCGCGCCGATGTCGGTGACCCGCAGGTCGGCCTCGGCGTGCTCGGCCAGGGCCAGGTCGAGCAGGTCGTCCAGGACCTGGGCCAGTCGTTTGCCCTCGTTCTGGACGGAGGCGATCTCCTCGTTGCCCTCCGGGAGCGCGTACCCCAGCAGTTCGATGCGCAGCAGCAGTGCGGCGAGCGGGTTGCGCAGCTGGTGCGAGGCGTCGGCGACGAAGGCGCGCTGCTGCTCCAGCACGTCCTCGACGTTGTCCGCCATCTCGTTGAACGCTCCGGCCAGCCGCCGGAGTTCCGGCGGCCCGCCGGCCACCGCGACCCGGGACTTCAGCCGGCCGCTCGCGATCTCGTGGGTGGTGGCGTCCAGGACCCGCACCGGCCGCAGCACCCAGCCGGTCAGCCGCAGGGCGGCGCCGATGGCCAGCAGCATGGCGGCGATCTCACCCGCGCCGACGACCAGCCAGCCGTGCAGGATCCGCGACCGCATCGGCCCGGTGGGCGAGTCGGTGACGACGACGGCGACCACGTCTCCGTCCCGGATGACCGGTGACGCCACGACGAGCCGGTTGCGCTGCCATGGCCACACCTGGCGGGGGTCGTGGCTGCGCCGGCTGAGCAGCGCTTCCTCGAAGGCTTCCCGCACCTCCCCCGTTTCGGGGAGGTACCAGTCCCTCGGGGCATGAGCCATGGGGGTGTCGGTGCCGTAGAAGACACCGGCGCGAATGCCGTAGACGTCGTAGTAGCTGTCGAGCTCCCGGCTGAGCGTGGCGCGTCGCTCGTTCGTCGCCGACGCGGAGTCGTTGACACCCGACGAGGCGGTGACGAACTGGGCGAGCGCCGCGAACCGCGCGGTGTCGTCGATGCGGTCGACGACCACGTTCTGCTGCTGGGCGCCCGCCACACTGACGGCCAGCGGCACCCCGAGGGCCAGCAGGACGGCCGCCATCAGCACGATGAGCAGCGGGAGAAGACGGGTACGCAACCGCGGTCCCCGCTAAGCGGCCGGGGCGACGAGCCGGTAGCCGACGCCGCGTACGGTCTCGATCAGCGCGGGCATGCGCAGCTTGGCTCGCAGCGAGGCCACGTGCACCTCCAGGGTGCGCCCGGTCCCCTCCCAGCTGGTGCGCCACACCTCGCTGATGATCTGTTCCCGGCGGAAGACCACGCCGGGACGCTGGGCGAGCAGCGCCAGCAGGTCGAACTCCTTGCGGGTCAGCTGGACGACCGAACCGTCCACGGTGACGCGCCGGGTCGGCAGTTCGATGTGCACGGGGCCCAGCCGCAGCGCGTCCTCGCCGCCCGCCTCCTGGTCCTCGGGGACCGTGCGGCGGCTGACGGCGTGGATACGGGCGAGCAGCTCCCCCGTGTCGTACGGCTTCACCACGTAGTCGTCGGCGCCCAGGTTGAGGCCGTGGATGCGGGAGCGCACGTCGGAGCGCGCGGTCACCATGATCACCGGGGTGGCGGTGCGCTTGCGGATCTTGCCGCAGACCTCGTAGCCGTCCTGGTCGGGCAGGCCCAGGTCGAGCAGGACGACCCCGAAGCCGGGGCCCTCCGGGACGAGGGCCTGGAGGGCCTCCTCGCCGCTGCGCGCGTGGGTGACGTCGAAACCGTGCCGCTTCAGGACGGCGGACAGCGCGGCGGCGACGTGGTTGTCGTCCTCGACGAGCAGCAGTCTCATGCCGGCCTCCTCCGGTTTATCGGGCATACGGTCTGACTCACTAATACAGGCGTTCGGTTCTCCGGTCGGGAAAACACGGGCACACGCGTGTGTGCATCATGGCAGTCACGCTGATGGACGAGGACGCCGTCAAGAGGGTTCCGGTTGCGCCCGGCTTCCGTTATCCGCCCGATACGCCCGCAGGTCACAAGTGCTACGACACGTGTCCGATTGCTATCGGATCGTGATGCTCAGATTCCCCTCAGATGTAATGACGCTGGTCGCGGCAGGTCACTACTGTCCTCCGAAACCGAGGAGGACGGAGCACCAGAGCGATGACCGAAGTATCGGTGACCAAGGAAGACGCGGTCGCGAGCGGTGAACTGGTCGTCCTGAAGAGCGTCAACAAGCACTTCGGCGCGTTGCACGTTCTCCAGGACATCGACCTCACGATCGACCGCGGCGAGGTCGTCGTGGTCATCGGACCCTCCGGGTCCGGCAAGTCGACCCTGTGCCGCACCATCAACCGCCTGGAGACGATCGACGAGGGCGCCATTACTATCGATGGGAAGCCGCTGCCCCAGGAGGGCAAGGCGCTGGCCCGGCTCCGCGCCGACGTCGGCATGGTGTTCCAGTCGTTCAACCTGTTCGCGCACAAGACCGTGCTCGAGAACGTGATGCTCGGCCAGATCAAGGTCCGCAAGACCGACAAGGCGAAGGCCGAGGAGAAGGCGCGCGCCCTCCTCGACCGGGTCGGTGTGGCCACCCAGGCCGACAAGTACCCCGCACAGCTCTCCGGTGGTCAGCAGCAGCGCGTCGCCATCGCGCGGGCGCTGGCGATGGACCCGAAGATCATGCTCTTCGACGAGCCGACCTCCGCCCTCGACCCCGAGATGATCAACGAGGTCCTCGAGGTCATGCAGCAACTGGCCCGGGACGGCATGACGATGATCGTCGTCACCCACGAGATGGGTTTCGCACGATCGGCTGCAAATCGCGTGGTGTTCATGGCGGACGGGCGCATCGTCGAAGAGGCTGCGCCCGACCAGTTCTTCAGCAATCCGCGCAGCGACCGTGCCAAGGACTTCCTGTCGAAGATCCTGCACCACTGATCTGCACCCCTGACGAAGCCCGCACCGCACGCAGTACTTCACCACTCTTCTAAGGAAGTTCCCCATGAAGCTTCGCAAGGTCACCGCCGCCTCCGCCGCAGCCCTCGTCCTCGCCCTCACCGCGACCGCCTGCGGTGGCGACGACAGCAAGGACGACACCGGCAGCGGCAGCTCCAGCGGCGGCAGCGGCAAGATCAAGGTCGGCATCAAGTACGACCAGCCCGGCCTCGGCCTGAAGAAGCCCGACGGGTCTTTCGCCGGCTTCGACGTGGACGTCGCGACGTACATCGCCAAGCAGCTCGGCTACGAGCCGGGCCAGATCGAGTTCGTCGAGACCAAAAGCGCCGACCGCGAGAACGCCCTCGCGCGCGGCGACGTGAAGTTCATCGCCGCCACCTACTCGATCAACGACGAGCGCAAGCAGAAGGTCGACTTCGCCGGCCCGTACCTGCTCGCCCACCAGGACCTGCTGGTCAAGTCGGACTCGAAGATCGCCAAGGGCGACGACCTCAACGGCAAGAACCTGTGTTCCGTGACGGGTTCGACCTCTGCGCAGAACGTGCAGAAGTCGATCGCCCCGAAGGCGAACCTCAAGGAGGTGAGCTCCTACTCGGAGTGCATCGCCGGTCTCCAGAACGGCTCCGTCGACGCGGTCACCACCGACGACTCGATCCTCGCCGGCTTCGCCTCGCAGGACCAGTACAAGGGCAAGTTCAAGCTCGCGGGCCTGAAGCTCAGCAACGAGAACTACGGCGTCGGCGTCAAGAAGGGCGACTCCGCGACCGTGGACAAGATCAACAAGGCGCTGGAGCAGATGGTCAGCGACGGCTCCTGGCAGAAGGCCGTCGACGCCAACTTCGGCCCGGCCGGTTACAAGAACGAGCCCGCCCCGAAGATCGGCGTGATCGTCCCGAACGCCTCGTAACCACAGCTCAGCAAGCGGGGTATCCGCGGTGCGCCGCCGTCCGTCGCGATCACGGCGGCGGCGCGCCCCGCCCTCCACATACGCCACCCACCCGGAAGCGCGGGAGATCGTGTTCGACTTTCTTGAAGGTTACGACGTCCTAGGGGCGTTCTGGATGACGGTGAAACTCACCGCCCTCTCCGCCGTGGGCTCCCTGGTCTGGGGCACCCTGCTGGCCGGCATGCGGGTCAGCCCGGTCCCGCTGATGCGCGGGTTCGCCACCGCCTACGTCAACATCGTCCGGAACATCCCCCTGACGGTCATCATCCTCTTCAGCTCGCTCGGCCTGGCCGACGTCTTCGGTATGACCCTGGGCGCCGAGGACTTCAAGGTCCAGGGCTTCCGGCTGGCCGTGCTCGGTCTGGTCGGCTACACCGCGGCCTTCGTGTGCGAGGCGATCCGCTCAGGCATCAACACGGTGCCCATGGGACAGGCGGAGGCGGCCCGGGCCATCGGGCTGAGCTTCACCCAGACCCTGACGCTCATCGTGCTGCCGCAGGCCTTCCGCTCGGTCATCGGCCCGCTCGCGAACGTTCTGATCGCCCTGACCAAGAACACCACGGTGGCAGCCGCCATCGGCGTCGCCGAGGCCGCCTACCTGATGAAGACGATGATCGAGAACGAGGCGCAGACGCTGCTCATCGGCGCGGTCTTCGCGTTCGGGTTCGTGGTACTGACCCTGCCGACCGGCCTCTTCCTCGGCTGGCTCAGCAAGCGACTGGCGGTGAAGCGATGAGCTCGGTCCTCTACGACACTCCCGGCCCTCGCGCCAAGCGGCGCAACGTCCTCTTCTCGGTGGTCTTCACCGTCCTGCTCGCCCTTCTCCTGTGGTGGGTGTGGCAGAAGATGGACGACAAGGACCAGCTCACCTCCGCGCTGTGGAAGCCGTTCACCGAGTCCGAGGCCTGGACGACGTACCTGCTGCCCGGCCTCGAGAACACGCTCAAAGCGGCCGCGCTCTCCATGGTGATCGCCCTTCCGCTCGGCGCGGTCTTCGGTATCGCCCGCCTGTCCGAGCACCGGTGGGTGCGGGCCGTCTCCAGCACGGTGGTCGAGTTCTTCCGGTCGATCCCCGTACTGCTGCTGATGCTGTTCGCCAACGAGTTCTACGCCCGCTCCACGGACGTCACCAGCGAGGACCGGCCCCTCTACGCCGTCGTCACCGGCCTGGTGCTCTACAACGCCTCGGTCCTCGCCGAGGTCGTCCGGGCCGGCATCCTCTCCCTGCCCAGGGGGCAGACGGAGGCCGCGTACGCGATCGGCCTGCGCAAGGGGCAGACGATGACCAGCATCCTGCTTCCGCAGGCGGTCACCGCGATGCTCCCGGCGATCGTCAGCCAGCTGGTGGTCATCGTGAAGGACACCGCGCTCGGCGGTGTGATGCTCGGGTTCCCCGAGCTGCTCAACTCCCGCGGCACGCTGGCGGCCAACTACGCCAACGTGATCCCGAGCTTCATCGTCGTCGCGATCATGTTCATCGTGCTGAACTTCATCCTCACCAGCTTCGCGAGCTGGCTGGAGCGTTACCTGCGGCGCAGCAAGCGCAGCACGGGCGCGGTGCTCGGCGTCGACAAGGTGGACGAGCTGAACGCGGCCGAGGTCGGCGGCGGCTTCGGAAGCGGCGCGTCCGCCTGACGCCCGCTCAAGTGGTGTGACCTGTACGGAGGCAGTGGCGTGCGCGCCACTGCCTCCGTCACTTGACGCAAGCAGCGGCAATGGGTTGCATACGTTCTGTGATCGTGCACCCTGCTCCTGCCTCTTGTTCCCTTACGTCCCTGAGGACACCGTCGCGGGCAGGGGGCGGCACGCCGTGGACCCGGTGATCATCGTCGGCGCGGGGCCGGTGGGACTCACGCTCGCCCTCGCGCTGGCCCGCCAGCAGGTGCCGTCCGTGGTCCTCGACGAGGGCCCCGGCAAGGACGAACCACGGCTCGCGCGCACCGTCGTCCTGCGCGAGGACACCGCCGCCCTGATCGAGCGGCTCACCGGAACGCCCCTCGACGGGGCCGGGGTCCACTGGGCCGGATGGCGGTCGATGCGGCGCAAGCAGGTGACACGCGAGGTCAGGTTCGACGACGCGACGGATCCCGCTCCCCTGCACATCGCCCAGCACGCGCTGACGGGCGTCCTGCGCGGCGCCCTCGTGAACCAGCGGCTGGTGAAGATCGCCTTGGACAGCCGCCTGGACGGCATCGAGCAGGAACCTTCCGGCGTCACGGCCCACACCCGCGGCCCCCGGGGCACCTGGTGGCGCGGCAGCCACCTGGTCGGCTGCGACGGCCCGCGTTCCACCGTCCGCAAGCTCCTCGACATCCGCTTTCCCGGCCGCACCGCGGTGGAACGACACGCCGTGGCCGCGCTGCGCACGGAACTTCCTTGGCCCGACGAGGCGCTGCTCCATCGGACACCCCCGTGGCGGGCGTCCGGCCCCTCCGCCGGGGAGGTCATCGGACGCCCGCTGCCGGACGGCGTCTGGCGCCTGGACTGGCTGCTGCCCCCCGGCAAGGACCTCGTCACCCCCGAGCTGCTCGTGGCCCGTGTCCGCGAGACCCTGGGGGGCTGGACCGGCGGCGCCACGCCCGCCTACGAGCTGCTCGACACCGGCGTCCACACCGTGCACCACCGGCTCGCCCGCCGCTGGCGCGTGGGCCGGGTGTTCGTCGCCGGGGACGCCGCGCACCTGCTCGGCGCGTTCGGCACCCAGGGCCTCGACGAGGGCCTGCGGGACGCCGACAACCTGGCCTGGAAACTGAGCCTGGCCTGGCACCACGGCTCGCACGAGGCGCTGCTCGACAGCTACCAGGCGGAGCGCCGCGCGGCCGTCGCCGCCCGGCTGCGCGCCGCCGACCAGGCGCTGCCGGTGCTGCGCGGCGGCGCGGGCATAAGGGCGTACGTCCCCGGCACGGCCCGCGGTCACGACGTGCTGCTCACCGACGGCCACCTCGGCCGCGGTCCGCTGGGCGCGCCGGGCACCTACGACGGCTCGCCGCTCGCGCCCCGTCACCTGGAGGCGGAGGTGCCCGTGGACACCCTTCCCGGCGCGCCGGTCGAGGACGTGCGCGTGACGGCGGAGGACGGCTCCTTCGTACGGCTGCGGGACCGGCTGGGGCGCGGCGCCCTGCTCGTCCTGCTCATCGCGCCGGGCACCGGCGTGTGGGAGCGTCGGCACTGGGTGGGCGCCGGGATCATGCCCCGGCTCGCCGCCGCGGTGACGGCCCTGCCGAGCCCGGCCGAGCTGCTGGTGGCCGAGAGCTATCCGGGCGCGGCCGCCCACACCGTCCTGCTGATCCGGCCCGACGGTCATCTGGTCACCGCGCTCAGCGGGGTCCGCGCGGCCGACCTGTACGCGGCGGCGGAGGCGACGGTGGGCGGCCCCACCGGGGCACGGGAGACGTCCGGGACGGAGGCCACGGCGGGCTCAGCGGCCAAGTGACGGAAGTACCCGCCACCCGCCCGCAACGGGGGCACACGGGGGTCCCACACCTTCCCGCACGGGGAGTTCGGCGCCCTCCGGCACCGGGGGGGGCAGGCGCTCGCCCGATCAGGTGCAGGACGCCGAGCGCACGGGACCGGGCCGGTGCCCGGACCCCGGAAGCGGGCGGGCCGGGCCCGTGACCGGACCCCGGAAGCGGGCGGGCCGGGCCCGTGACCGGACCCCGGAAGCGGGCGGGCCGGGCCCGTGACCGGACCCCGGAAGCACGCGGGCCGGGCCCGTGACCGGACCCCGGAAGCACGCGGGCCGGGCCCGTGACCGGACCCCGGGAGCGGGCGGGCCGGGCCCGTCCACCGGAGAAGACGTGGGAGCCGAGAACCCGGAGGAGAACCGAGGGGCGCACGCGGGATCGCACCGGCGGTGACCGTGCGGTCCACAGGGTGACAGTCAGTTGACCGGGGTGCACCGGCGTGGTGTACTCCGGATCGTGACCGACACCGATGTGCGCCTGTGGCGGAGGGTCCATATGGACCTCGTCCGCTATGCGGGCTGCGTGTGTCGTCCGTCCTGCTGAATTCGCACCCCCCTTCCCCACCGGCGCGCGCCGCCGATGCGCACTGCACCCCGTGCGCGGCCGCACGCTCCCCGCGAACGCCCTCAGGACGGTATCCGTGTCTGTCTCCCCCTCTGTGCCCACCACCGCCGTCGCCGCGCCCACGCAGGCGGACCTCCTCGACTTCGTCCGGCGCACAGCCGCCGACGCGGAGCTGATCGCCTCGCTCCCGCTGGACCCGGAAGGCCGCACCTGGGTGCGCCTGGAGGGCCCCGGCGGCAGCGAGGCCTGGCTGATCGGCTGGCCGCCCGGCACCGGCACCGGCTGGCACGACCACGCCGACTCGGTCGGCGCCTTCCTGACCGCGCGGGGCGAGCTGAAGGAGTACTCGCTCGCCGCACGGCTGCCCACCGACGGCTGGAAGACCCTGGAGCTGACGGACGACGTGGACCGGGAGCGCACGCTGCCGGCCGGCCGGGGCCGCTCCTTCGGGCGTCACCACGTCCACGAGGTCCTCAACGGGTCCACCGAGGAACACGCCGTCTCCGTCCACGCCTACTACCCGCCGCTGCCGCGCATCCGCCGCTACAGCCGTACGGGACACGTCCTGCGGCTGGAGCAGGTCGAGCGCCCCGAGGACTGGCAGTGAGCGGCCCGGTCACGCCTCGGGACGAGCGACCGGACGGCGAGCGGCCGACGGGCGTGGACGAGCTGCTGGAACGGGTGCGCGCGGGGTACGCGCGCGTGCAGGCGCGAGAGGCGTACGAGGCCGCCCGCGCGGGCGAGGCCCTGCTGATCGACATCCGGTACGCGGCCCTGCGCGAGCGGGACGGACTGATCCCCGGCGCCCTGGTCGTCGAGCGCAACGAACTGGAGTGGCGCCTCGACCCCCAGGGCAGTCACCGCCTCCCCGAGGCCACGAGTCACGACGTGCGGGCGGTCGTGATCTGCAACGAGGGTTACGCGTCCAGCCTGGCGGCCGAGTCCCTGCACCGACTGGGTCTGCACCGGGCCACCGACCTCGTCGGCGGATTCCAGGCGTGGAGGGCGGCGGGGCTTCCCGTGACGTCGTAGCCGGGCCGTAGCGCGCCGGGCTCAGTCCTGCGGCGGGCAGTAGAGCGGGGCCGTGTCCGCGTTGTCCCGGGTGACCAGGCGGACGGGCGTCCTGGCGATCCTGTCGGCCCTCCCGTCCTTGCGGAGCAGGGAGACGATGTTCTGCACCGCCAGTTCACCGGTGTCCGCGGCCGAGTTGGAGACGGTGGCGGCGAGGCTGCCGGCCTTGAGCGCGGCCAGCGCCTCGTCGGTGCCGTTCACCGTCACGATCCTGACGTCCTCGGCACCGGCCGCGTCGAAGGCCTTGCGGGCGGCGAACGCCATCTCCTCGCTGGCGACGAAGGCGTAGTCCAGGCCGGGGCGGTCCTTGATGACGGCCGCGGCGACCGTCCGCGCCTTGACGGGGTCGTACATCCCGGGCCGGCTCGCGACCACTTCGGCGTTGTCCGGCAGCCGCCGGGTGAAGGCGGCGGTGAGCAGGTCGGAGGCGGCACCGGGGGCTCCCGCGATCACCGCGACGCTCACCTCGCGGCCTGCGGCGTCCCGCTCGATCCACTCCGCGTCGAGCTCGCCCACCTTCTTCAGATCGACCACGACGGCCCCCAGGAGATCGGACGTGTCGTCGGGGGCTACCGAGGTGAGGAAGATCGGCACCCCGGCTGCCTTCGCCTCGGCGATGTCCCCGTCGAGGGCGTCGACGTCGACGGTCTGTACGACCAGCGCGTCCACCTTGCGGGCGATCATGGCCTTGATGTGGGACACCTCCGTGGCACCGTCCTGGCGCGAGTTGGCCGTGAAGAGGTGGACACCGTGGCTGCGTGCCGTCCGCTCGAAGGACTCCTGGAGGCACGTATGGAACTCGCTGGTACCGCCGTTGACGAAGCCGAGCGTGATCCTGCCCTTGACCGCGCCCGCGGGTGCCGTGGCCTGCGAGGGCCACACCCCACAGCCGGTGAGCAGCAGACCGGCGCCGACGACCGAGACGACGAGCGGTCTCCGGGAGCGGGTGGGCACGGGCATGGCGGGGCCGCCTTTCGGAAGGTGCGGGAGACAACCCCCTTGGCAGAAAGGGGGTTCACAGGCGGCAGCAGACGGTACCGGCAGGCCGGACGACCTCACCCTTCCTGGAGCGCAAGGTAATCCTGCGCTCCCTGGGGGCTGGGCTCCCTCGGGCGCTGCGACCCTCTGGCTGTGAAGCTGCGGGGTCGGTGACCCCTTGAGGTTCGGGGCCCGCGGGGGACGGGCTCCCGAGGCCCATGCCCCCGGCGGTCTCGGAGATCGCGCCGCCCCGCGGGAAACGCGGGCGTCGCTCACTCCTTGGCCGTCGCCACCGTGACCGCGCGCACCCTCAGCGCCACGCGTCCCGGCACGGCGGTGGCGACCAGCGCGAGGAGCCCGGCTGCGGCGATCACCGTGGCGTACACGAGCGGCACGACCGCCGGGGCCGCCCGCCCGGTCATGCCGACGCTGAACGCGGTCAGGACCGCCAGGGCGATGGCACTGCCGAGGGCGACGCCGAGGAGCAGGACCGACAGGGCCTCCGTGCGCAGCATGCACAGCACCTGGCGGCGGGTCGCCCCCGCGAGGCGCAACAGCGCGAACTCACGGACCCGTTCGGCGACCGACATGGCGAGCGTGTTGACCACGGCGATGGCCGTGAACGCCAGTACCAGCCCCATGGCCAGGAAGTTGACCTCGGCGTTCGCCTGCTGCCGCCCGGCCTGCAGTGAGTCGGCCGCGGCGGGTGACATCACGTGGAGCCCCGGGAACTCACGCAGGGTAGTCGCGAGTTGTGTCTGTGTGCGGGTCGTGCTGACGAACAGGGAGGAGGCGAGCGGGTTGTCGACGTGGCGGGCGATCAGGTCGTGCGAGAAGGTGAGGTCTCCGAAGCCGAGACCCCTGGCGTAGACGGCGGCGACGGTGAGCGTGGCGGGCGTGCCGTCGCCGAGCGTGAGCTTCAGGGTGCTTCCCGGCTTCAGATGGCGCTGGTCCGCGGCCAGTTCACTGACGGCGACGGTGTGCTCGGTGAGCCGGTCCAGGGAGCCGGCGGTGACATCGGGGTCCCAGGTACGGCTGACGGCGGCCGGAGTGACGCCCTGGGCCGCGTACTTGTCGAGGCCGACCCGGACGGTCGTACGGACCACCTCGGTGACGACATCGTGCTGGGCGCGCAGGTGTCGTGCCGCTTCGCCGGGCACACCGGGTCCCTGCGCGGCGACGACCCAGTCGGCGCGTACGCCCTCGCGGACCTGGGCGCGGGCCGCGTCGCCGAGGGTGGGCTGGACGAACAGCACCGTGCAGGCCATGCCGACGAGCAGGGTGAGCGGGGTGACGACGGAGGCCGTACGGACCGCGTTTCCGCGGAGGTTGGCGGTGGCGAGCCTGCCGCCGGGACCGGTCAGGCGCAGCGGACCGGCGAGGAGGAACACGGCCGCCTCGACCAGGAGAGGCCCGAGCAGCGCGACGGAGGTGGACAGGACGACGACGGCGAGGAAGGTCACGGGCGTCGAGGCGGACTCGGTGCGCAGGAAGCCGAGGACGCTGACCAGGACCGCCCCGGCCGCGAAAAGCAGCACTCCGGCGAACAGGCGCCCCCAGGCGGGCCGGGTGCGCTCGCTCCGGGCCTCGGACAGCGCCTCTGCCGGGCGGATCCGGGCCACCCGTCGGGAGGCGATCCGCGCGGAGCCCCAGGCGCCGAACAGGGTCGCGGCGAGCGCGGCGAGCGGCGGGAGAGGACTCACGGTGTGCTGGAGCGAGGCCGGCACGGCGCCGAGGGCGACGAACCTGTCGTGCAGCAGACCCCCCAGGGGAAGCCCCAGCAGCGATCCGGCCGTGCCCGCGGCCAGCGCGACGATCAGGGCCTCGCGCCCGAGGAGGCTGCGGATCTGCCCGGAGGTGGCGGCGATGGCCCGCAGCAGGGCGAGTTCGCGTCGACGCTGCTGGACGGAGAGCGCGAGGGTCCCGACGACCACCAGGACCGCCACGAGCAGTGAGGTGCCGCCCATCGCTCCGCCCATGCTGACCAGCTTGACGCGGGCCGCGGCGGCGTCCAGGAACTCGACGGACCCTCGGTCGTCACCGGTGCTGACCTGGGCTCCGGTGCCGTGCAGCGCCATGGCGACCGCCTCGCGGAGCCGGCCCGGGTCGGTGCCCGGCGTCCCCAGCACACCGAACGCGGTGACCTGCCCGGGGTGAGCGGCGAGACGGCGGGCCTCGCCGGTGGAGAAGAAGAGGGCGCTCTGGTGGCGCACGGCTGTGGCGGGTGCGGCGATGCCGGAGACGCGGTAGGTGCGCGGGGCCTGGGTCGACTGGACGGTGAGCCGGTCGCCGGGGGCGAGACGGGCGCGTGCGGCGAGGTCGCGGTCGACGACCACGTCGGTGGCGGCTGCGGGAGCGGTGCCCGTGGTGAGCCGGTAGGGGGTCAGCGCGGCGGAGTCCCAGGCGTGACCGTAGGCGGGCCTGTCGTCGCCGCTCGTCGCACCGGCGGGGATCAACGGCTCGGCGAGGAAAGTGATTTCGGGGATCACCCGGGCGACACCGGGGGCGCCGGAGAGCCTGCGTTCGAGGCCGGCCGGGAGCCAGGCGCGTTCGGCGATGGGTTTGGCCTTGTGCTTGACCTTGGTCTTGCCCTTCTTGTGCTTGACGGTGGTTCGGTGGACGTTCTGGTCGGCGGAGACCACGACCGGGGCCGCCGCATAGCGCTCGGTGCGGATGGCGCCCCGCAGTCCCGTCTCCAGGAGGGTGCCGCAGGCGCTGATCAGGGCGGCCGCGCACAGCAGCGCGAGGAAGGCGCCCAGGAAGCCCGTCTTGCGGGCGCGGACAGTCTTCAGGGCATAGCGCAGCATCATGAGGGGTCGGCCTCTCTTTCCTGACGGACGGCGTCGGCGGCGGTCGAGAGGTCGACGGAGGGGATGGACGGGGCGGAGGGGGTTGAGTCCATGGAGGGGGCGGGACCGGGAGAGGACGTGGGGAAGGCGAGGAAGCGGGTCAGCAGGGTGCGCGCGCCAGGAGGTGTCGCTGCCGCGGGTCGCTTGTACCGGTTGAGGAGAGCGATGTACTCCTCGAAGAATTCGCGGAGTTCGGGCAGCGTGAGCCGGATGGTGCCGCGCGAGCAGGGGAACGCGTCCGCCCACGGATCACCGTCCTGGGCGTCGCGTTGGAGCCGTTCGAAGAGGTCCAGATCGGCGGCGTAGGCATGGTGGTTCAGCTCGTCCATGACGAGTCGCATCTCGGGACTCTGACGGCTGCGCGGCGGGAACCGGCGGTCGCCCGGGACCGCCCGCCACCAGCGCTCCCGGTGCGTGGACGGCTCCGCCCGTCTGGCTTCGGCCCGGTTCTCGTGCCGGTGCGCGGACTTGTCTCCGTCGGTCTCCTCGACGAAGCCGTACCGGGCCAGCTCACGCAGGTGATAGCTGGTGGACCCGGTGTTCAGGCCGAGGGCGCGGGCGAGCGTCGCCGAGGTGGCCGGGCCGTACAGGGTGAGGTGTTCGAGCATGCGCTGACGGCGCGGCTGGGCGAGCGCCTTGAGTGCGGCGAGGTCGCCGAGTTCGACAGGGGGCGGGGAGGCGTGTTCCGCTCCCGGACGCTCGTTGGCACCGGGTTCCTGGGGCATGCGTACACACTCGCCTGTACACAGATGGCTGCGCGCTGAGGCGGCCCGGCGTCCTCAAGCGGGGGTTGTCCCCACCCCGCTGATGACAACCCCTCGTTCAGCGCCCGCCGTTCAGAACTCCTCGCCGTCCAGGAACTCCGTGTCCTGGCCCTCTTCCTCCAGCGCCTGCCGGACCACCCGCAGGGCCATGCCCTCGGGATAGCCCTTGCGCGCGAGCATGCCGGCGAGGCGGCGCAGCCGTTTGTCGCGGTCGAGGCCGCGGGTCGAGCGCAGCTTGCGGGCGACGAGCTCGCGTGCCGTCTCCTCCTCCTGCTCGGAGTCGAGCCGGCCGACGGCGTCCTCGATCAGCTCCGAGTCGACTCCCTTGGTCCGCAGCTCCCGTGCGAGCGCCCGCCGGGCGAGCCCCCGGCCATGGTGCCGCGACTCCACCCAGGCGTCCGCGAAGGCGCCGTCGTTGATCAGACCGACCTCCTCGAACCGCGAGAGCACCTCCTCGGCCACGTCGTCCGGGATCTCTCGCTTGCGCAGGGCGTCGGCGAGTTGCTTCCGGGTGCGCGGGGTCCCGGTGAGCAGGCGCAGGCAGACAGCCCGTGCCCGCTCAGCCGGGTCCCCTGAAGACTCCCCCCGCTCGGCCCTCGACGAGGAGGAGGCGCCTTCGTCCTCGGTGGACGGTTCTCCGAAGCCGCGCCGACGGCGCCCACGCCTCTCGCGTGGACCTCCATCGCCGCCGCGCCGCGCCCGGCCGCCACGGGGCCGGACGTCGCCGTCCGTCCCGTCGTCGTGGTGCGCATCGCCTTCCGGCCGGTCGTCGCCGGCTTGGGCGGGGCCGTCGTCGGCCCCGCCCCCCGCCCCCCAGGGGGTGTCGGGTCGGACGTACTCGGCCCAGTCCGTTCGTCGCGTCACGGATCAGCTCTTGGCAGCCGCGGCCTTGGTCTTGGCCGTCTTGGCGGCGGCAGCCGGAACCGCCTTGGCGGCGTCGTCCGCGGGCGTGCCCGCGGCACCGGCTGCGACCGCGGCCGGCTCGGCGGCGGGCTCCTCCGGACGCACGCCGACGCCCAGCTTCTCCTTGATCTTCTTCTCGATCTCGTTGGCGAGGTCGGGGTTGTCCTTCAGGAAGTTACGGGCGTTCTCCTTGCCCTGTCCCAGCTGGTCGCCCTCGTACGTGTACCAGGCGCCGGCCTTGCGGACGAAGCCGTTCTCCACGCCCATGTCGATCAGACCGCCCTCGCGGCTGATGCCCTGCCCGTAGAGGATGTCGAACTCGGCCTGCTTGAAGGGCGGCGCGACCTTGTTCTTGACGACCTTGACGCGGGTGCGGTTGCCGACCGCGTCCGTGCCGTCCTTCAGGGTCTCGATGCGTCGGATGTCGAGGCGCACCGAGGCGTAGAACTTCAGCGCCCGGCCACCGGTCGTGGTCTCCGGGGAGCCGAACATCACGCCGATCTTCTCGCGGAGCTGGTTGATGAAGATCGCGGTGGTCTTGGACTGGTTGAGGGCGCTGGTGATCTTCCGCAGTGCCTGGCTCATCAGACGGGCCTGGAGGCCGACGTGGCTGTCGCCCATCTCGCCCTCGATCTCGGCGCGCGGGACGAGTGCGGCGACGGAGTCGATCACGATGAGGTCGAGGGCGCCGGAACGGACCAGCATGTCCACGATCTCGAGAGCCTGCTCGCCGTTGTCCGGCTGCGAGAGGATCAGGTTGTCGATGTCGACGCCGAGCTTCTTCGCGTACTCGGGGTCGAGAGCGTGCTCCGCGTCCACGAAGGCGACCTGTCCGCCGGCCTTCTGCGCGTTCGCCACGGCGTGCAGCGTCAGCGTCGTCTTACCGGAGGACTCCGGGCCGTACACCTCCACCACGCGGCCTCGCGGCAGCCCGCCGACCCCGAGGGCGACGTCGAGCGCGGTCGACCCGGTGGGGATGACCTCGATGGGCTCGTTCGGTCGCTCGCCGAGACGCATCACGGCGCCCTTGCCGAACTGCCGTTCAATCTGTGCGAGAGCGGCATCGAGTGCCTTCTCGCGGTCGGTTCCTGCCATGGGTTCCACCCGGTTTGCTTGAGTCGATCGCTTCACGTCAAAGACGCTAACGCCTGCCACTGACAATGCGCCCCGACGCCGGTCCGGCCTGTGGATAACTCGGGTGCTCATCCGTCCGAAACGGGACGGAACACCCGGCCAGCGTCTCACCGGAGCCTTAATAAGAATGGATGTTCGATTTCTGTGTCAAGCGCACCACGCGGCGCTTCCGAGGCTACGTGCACGCGCCGGCCGCACCCCCGCTCCTTCTCGCGCGGGCCTGCGTCCCCCGCGTTCCCGGCTGCTTCCCCGGGCGTACGACGGGTGTCTCCGGCGGGACGACGACGGCGCACGACACGGGCCGGGACGCTCGGTGCATGGATCAGCAGAAGAGCGGGGGCGCCCGTGGCGAAGCGGAGTCCGGGCACCCGGTCCCGCACCCCCGTCCCCCGCACGGCCAGGACCACCCGTACGTCCGGTACCCCCGAGACCGCCTTTACCACCTCTACGGGACGACGGCATTTCTGCTGATCCTCTCCGGGCTCGTCCACCTCGTGGTGTTCGCCGTCGACGGCGGCCCCTGGAACGGGCCCGTCTCCCGGCGCAAGCCGGTGACCTTCGGGCTCTCCTTCGGGGTGACGCTCCTCGCCGTCGTCCGGGTCACCTCGTATGTGCGGATGGGGACGCGGCCGCGCGCCACGCTGCTCGGGGTGTTCGCCGCCGACTGTGTCGTGGAGGTCGCGGGCATCACCCTCCAGGCGTGGCGTGGAGTGCCCTCCCACCTGGACATGGAGACGCCCTTCGACACGGCCGTGTCCATGGTGCTGGCGGTCGGCGGCGGGGTCCTCGTGGTGGTGCTCGCCTGCTTCGCCGTGGCGTCCTTCCGGCACCGGCCGACGGGCCCGGCCGGGATGGCCCTCGCGGTGCGCTCCGGCTTCGCGATCCTGCTCGTCGCGCTCGCCTCGGGGGCGGCGATGATCGCGCGCGGTGTCGTGCTCACCCGCACGGGACACCAGGAGGCCGCGTATCACTCGACGGCCGCGCTCAAGCCGCTGCACGGGGTGAGCCTGCACGCCGTCCTGGTGCTGCCCGCCCTGGCCTGGCTGCTGTCCCGGACGCCGTGGAGCGAGGCGGTGCGCCGGCGCGTCGTGGCCGCGGCGGTGGGCTGCTACGCGGCCGCGGTCGCCGCGGCCGGACTGTGGGCGGTCCTCAGGTACTGACCTCCGCCATCCCGCGCCGGACTCCCCCGCGACCCGTCCGCCCTCAGCCGGACTCGCTCCGCGGCCCGTCCTGCCGGCGCCGCGTCCGGTCCCACAGCCGCCGCGCGCGCGTGAGCGGGCCCGGCCCCTCACCGCGTCTGCGGTGTCCGTGGACACGGGGGTCGTCCGTGACGTCGTAACGCTTCACGTAGGCGCCCAGGAAGGCCTGGAGCGTCGCGACCGCCGGGATGGCGACCAGCGCGCCGACGGCGCCGAGGAGGGCGGTGCCCGCGATGACCGAGCCGAAAGCGACGGCGGGGTGGATGTCGACGGTCTTCGAGGTCAGCTTGGGCTGGAGCATGTAGTTCTCGAACTGCTGGTAGACCACGACGAAGATGAGCACCCACAGCGCGTACAGCGGCGAGACCGTGAAGGCGATCAGCATGGGCAGCGCGCCCGCGAGGTAGGTGCCGATGGTGGGGATGAACTGCGAGACCACGCCCACCCAGACGGCGAGCACGGGCGCGTACGGGATGCCGAGCGCCTCGAGCAGCACGTAGTGCGCGAGGCCGGAGATCAACGCCATCAGTCCGCGCGAGTACAGATAGCCACCGGTCTTGTCGACGGCGATCTCCCACGCCCTCAGCACCTCGGCCTGCCGGGCGGGCGGCAGGACGGAGCACAGCGCGCGGCGCAGGCGCGGTCCGTCGGCGGCGAAGTAGAACGAGAACAGGGCGATGGTCAGCAGCCGGAAGAGACCGCCCAGGACCTGCGTGGAGACGTCCAGCACCCCGGCGGCACTGTTCTGGGCGTACTTCCTCAGCCACTCGGAGTGGAGCAGGCCCTCCTGGATGTCCACGCGCCTGAGCTCGGTGTGGAACGTGGTGTTGATCCAGTTGATCACCGAATCGAGGTAGTCGGGGAAGCCCTCGATCATCTTGATGATCTGACCCGCGAGCATCGAGCCGAGCAGCGTGAAGAATCCGGCGGCCACGATCAGCAGGCCGAAGAAGACCAGGAAGGTGGCCAGCCCCCTGCGCATCCCGCGGGCCGACAGCCGGCTGACCGCCGGCTCTATGGCGAGGGCCAGGAAGAACGCGATCAGGATGTTGAGCAGCAGCCCGATGAGCTGGTGGAAGGCCCAGAGCCCCAGCTGGAACACACCGATGAGGGCGAGCGCGAGCACCATGGCGCGCGGGAGCCAGCGCGGCATCCGCGCGCCCTGTCCCGCTCCGCCGTCGGCCGGGGGCCGCCCGGTGGGCGGCGTCGCGCCGGGCGCGGGTGTGTGCCGGGCGACCTGCCCGGTCTCGTCAGTGGGTGCCACGGACCAAGTCTCGCCTACGGCACCGACAATCGGAGAATCGCCGGCGGTC
The DNA here is from genome assembly GCF_031456635.1 of Streptomyces sp. 3330. Taxonomy (NCBI): domain Bacteria; kingdom Bacillati; phylum Actinomycetota; class Actinomycetes; order Kitasatosporales; family Streptomycetaceae; genus Streptomyces; species Streptomyces sp. 3330. The sequence continues at coordinate 29,803 of NZ_JAVDVA010000021.1, read as the reverse complement.
TGCTCCCGGGATCAGCGCATCTCCTGGGGAACGTTCATCACCGTGCACACCACGCGCCACACGTCCTTGGCCTCCCAGCCGGCGGCCAGCGCCTCGTGCACCGTACGTCCGCCGAGTTCCGCCATCACGTGATCGCGCGCGAACGTCTCGGCGTACCCCGCACCGAAGTGCTCGTCCATTCGCTGCCAGAAGACCGTCAACCGCATGACATCAGTATCCCGCGCGCGGGGGTGCCCCTCGCCGGGACCGCCTGCCGAGACCGCTTTCCGCCCTACGGTCTGACGCATGGCCGAATCCGGAGCATCCCCACTCCCCCCGACGCCCACGGCGCGCTCCCCGCTCTTCCGCGCCGAGCACTTCGTCTGGCTCACCGCGCGCGTGCTGGAGCAGCGCCTCTTCGCGCACGACTTCCTGCACGGCGCCGCCGACCCCGTCGAGACCGCCCTCGACGCCTACCGCAACGAGGACGGCGGATACGGCCACGCGCTGGAGCCCGATCTGCGCGGCCCCGTGAGCCAGCCCCTGCACACCGCGCGGGCCCTGCGCGTCCTGGACTCCGTCGGCCGTCTCGGCGGCCGGCGCGTGGAGCGGGTCTGCAGCTATCTGACCTCGGTCTCCACCGCCGACGGCGCGCTGCCGGCGATCCATCCCAGCCAGCGCGGGTACCCGGCGGCCCCCTTCATCCCCATCGTGGACGACCCGCCCAGCGAACTCCTGGCCACCGGACCGGTGGTGGGCCTGCTGCACCGCAACGACGTGTGGCACGCCTGGCTGTTCAGAGCCACGGACTTCTGCTGGCAGGCGATCGACTCGCTGGAGCGGTCCCATCCCTACGAGATCCAGGCCGCCGTGGCCTTCCTGGACTCCGCGACCGACCGACCGCGCGCGGAAGCGGCGGCCGACCGGCTGGGCCGCCTGGTGCGCGCGCACCGGCTCGCCGCGCTGGACCCGGACCATCTGGACGCGTACCCGGTCGCGCCCGGCTACGCCCCCGGCGAGCACCACTTCCCGTACGACTTCGCGCGGACGCCGCACTCCCTCGCGCGGGCGTGGTTCACCGACGACGAGATGGAACGCTCCCTGGACCACCTCGCCGGCGATCAGCGGCAGGACGGCGGCTGGCCCATCCGGTGGCGCAGCTGGGCGCCCGGCACCGCTCTGGAGGCCCGTCCCATGGTGACGATCGAGGCCCTGCGCACCCTCAGGGCCTACGGCCGCGCCATCGGCTGACCCGGGCGGCCACCGCCCGGGCGACGCCCGCCCGGCCCCGGACGGCTCTCCCCGCGTCCTTCTCACCCTCCCAGGGCCCGCACCCCCGCGGTCACCACCACGGCTGCCGCGACGACCAGCAGGAAGGGAGCCCGCAGGACGAGGGCGACGACGGCCGCGGCGAGCCCCGCGGCCCTGGCGTCCACCACGAGCGCGTGCCCGTCCGCGAAGGTCTGCTGGGCGGTGAGGGCGGCGAGCAGGGCGACGGGCAGGAGGGCGGCGAACCGCCTGACGAGGGGCCGTTCGAGAAGGCCCGCGGGGACGAGCAGTCCGGCGAGCTTGACCGCGTAGCAGCCGAGGGCGGTCGCGGCGATGGCGATCCAGGTGTTCAACGCTCCTCCTCCCCCGTGTCGACCCGGCCGGCCGCCCGACCGGCCCGGCGGCCCTCGACGTACAGGACGACCGGCACGGCGAGCGCGGCCATCAGCACGGGCACACCCGCGGGCAGTACGGGCAGCAGGCCCAGCCCCAGGAGCACCGCGAGCCCGGCGACGGCCCGCTCGGCCGTGGTCCTCAGCATGGGCGCGAGCAGGGCGAGGAAGACGGCGGGGCCGGCCGCGTCGAGCCCCCACGCGTCCGTGTCCCCGATGGCCTCGGCGCCCAGGGCGCCCAGCAGCGTGGTGAGGTTCCACAGCACGTACAGCGTCAGGCCGGTGACGCCGAAACCGATGCGCGCGGCACGCCGCCCGGGCTGGGCGAGCGAGACGGCCGCCGTCTCGTCGATCACCCACTGGGCGGCGAACGGGCGCACCGCGCGCGGGAGCGCCAGCGACTGCGACAGACGCAGGCCGTAGAAGGCGTTGCGCACGCCCAGGAAGAAGGCGCCCGCTGCCGCCGTCAGGGGATTGCCGCCCGCCGCCAGCGCCCCGACGAGGGCGAACTGGGAGGCCCCCGTGAAGACGAGCAGACTGAGCGCGCAGGTCTGCCAGACCGAGAGTCCGCTGCCCGCCGAGGTCACCCCGAAGGCGAAGCCGGAGAGTCCTACGGCGATCCCGACGCCGAGGGCGTCCCGGACGACGGCGGCGTCCGGTCGTCCACCGCCGTCGGCGCGTATGTCCTGGAGAGCTGTCTGTTCTGCCACGACCACGACGGTACGAGCAGCCCTTCGGACGGGTCTTGTACGTTCTTGCGCTCCCGCTGGTAGGCCCCCGGCGGGACCCCGACGATCCGGGCGAAGTGGCGGTTGAGGTGCGGCTGGTCGGTGAAGCCCACCTCGACGGCCGCCTCCGCGGGAGCGACGCCCGCGTCCAGCAGCCGCCGCGCCCGCCGTACCCGGGCATCGGTCAGCCAGGCGTGCGGCGGCAGCCCGTACGCGTCCCGGAAGGCCCGCAGCAGCGCGAACGAGCTGGTCCCCAGGCCCGCGGCCAGCTCCTCCAGTGTCGGCGGATCGGTGAGCCGCTCCTCCAGGACGCCCCGCGCGCGGGCGGCGATCCGCGCCCCGGCCGACCGCACCTCCCGCTGCGGCAGCGGGCCGCCGTTGAGCCGCAGCAGCCGCGTCACGGCCACCCGCAGCAGGGTGTCGGCGGCCAGCGCGTTGCCCTCCTCGGCGGCGCGCAGCACCTGGTGCACGAGCCCGACGGCGTACGCGTCGTCCAGTACGGGACTGACGAATCCCGGGGCGCCGCGAAGAGTCGTGGTCTCGGCCGCGATCTCGGCCACCACCTCGGGCGACGGATACACGGCCCCGTACCGCCAGCCCTCCGGCACCCCGGCCCGCCCGGTGTGCGGGGTGTCCGGGTTGACCAGGGCGAGCGTCCCCGCCCCCGCGTACTGATCGGCCCCGCGGTGGTGGAAGACCTCCACGCCCTCGGCGATGGCGGCGATCACGAAGTGCTCGTGGGTGTGCCGTACGAAGGTCTTGCGGACGTACCGGGCCCGCAGCAGGTCGACACCGGGCAGCTCCGCGTACCGCCAGTGCCGCGCCCGCTCACCTGAACCAGAACCCGAACCCGAACCCGAACGCACCACACACCCATTCTCCGCGACACGCCACCGGACCACCGCGCCGGACCACCGCGCCCCGGCCCAGCAGCGCCACAGCGCCACAGCGCCACAGCCGCAACGCCCAGACCACCGCGCCGTCGCACCACTGCCACGCCGCACAGTCGCCCCGCACGGTCGCCCCGCAGCTCAGCGAACCGCCAACGCGGACGGACCGCGAACGCAGACGGACCCGCGCCCGGAAGGCACCGTATCCGCGCAGGTCAGAGCAATTGTCAGTGGTCGGGTGCAGGATGGACGCATGGTCAGCTCCGCACACCGAGCCCTCGACGGCTTCTCGCCCGCGACCCGCGGCTGGTTCACGGGGGCGTTCTCCGCGCCCACCGCGGCCCAGGCGGGCGCGTGGCAGGCCATCGGCGAGGGCGCGGACGTCCTGGTGGTGGCCCCGACCGGCTCCGGCAAGACACTGGCCGCCTTCCTCGCCGCCCTGGACCAGCTCGCCTCGGCACCTCCTCCCGCCGACCCGAAGAAGCGCTGCCGCGTCCTCTACGTCTCCCCGCTCAAAGCACTCGCGGTCGACGTGGAGCGCAATCTGCGCAGCCCCCTGACCGGCATCCGCCAGGAGTCCGTGCGCCTCGGCCTGCCCGAGCCGGAGGTCAAGGTCGGCATCCGCTCCGGCGACACCCCGCCCGCCGAGCGTCGCGCGCTGTCCACCCGCCCCCCGGACATCCTGATCACCACCCCCGAATCGCTGTTCCTGATGCTCACCTCGGCCACGCGCGACGCGCTGACGGGCATCGAGACGGTGATCCTGGACGAGGTGCACGCGGTGGCGGGCACCAAGCGGGGCGCGCACCTGGCGCTCTCCCTGGAGCGGCTGGACGAACTGCTGCCGAAGCCGGCCCGCCGCATCGGCCTCTCGGCCACGGTCCGGCCGGTCGACGAGGTGGCGCGGTACCTCTCCCCGCAGCGCAAGGTGGAGATCGTCCAGCCGAAGTCCGGCAAGGAGTTCGACCTCTCGGTCGTCGTCCCGGTGGAGGACCTGGGCGAGCTGGGCGGTTCCCCGGTCGCCGAAGGGTCCGAAGGAGCGGAGCGCCCGTCGATCTGGCCGCACGTCGAGGAGCGGATCACCGACCTCGTCCAGGCCCACCGCTCGACCATCGTGTTCGCCAATTCCCGCCGCCTCGCCGAACGCCTGTGCAACCGGCTCAACGAGATCGCCTACGAGCGGGCCACCGGCGAGCCGCTGGACGAGCACCACTCGCCCGCGGAGCTCATGGGCGGCTCGGGCGCCGCCCAGGGCGCCCCGTCCGTCATCGCGCGCGCCCACCACGGCTCGGTCTCGAAGGAGCAGCGCGCGCTGGTGGAGGAGGACCTCAAGGCGGGCCGGCTGCCCGCCGTCGTGGCGACCTCCAGCCTCGAGCTCGGCATCGACATGGGCGCGGTGGATCTCGTCATCCAGGTCGAGTCGCCGCCTTCGGTGGCCTCGGGTCTCCAGCGCGTCGGCCGCGCGGGACACCAGGTGGGCGCGGTGTCCACCGGCGTGGTCTTCCCGAAGTACCGCGGCGACCTCGTCCAGGCGGCGGTCGTCACCGAGCGGATGCGCACCGGCTCGATCGAGTCCCTGAAGGTCCCCGCCAACCCCCTGGACGTCCTGGCGCAGCAACTCGTCGCCATGACCGCGCTCGACACCTGGCAGGTCGACGACCTGCTGACCACCGTCCGCCGTGCCGCCCCGTTCGCGTCACTCCCGGAGTCCGCGTTCACGGCGGTCCTGGACATGCTGGCCGGCCGCTATCCGTCCGACGCGTTCGCCGAGCTGCGCCCGCGCGTGGTGTGGGACCGCGTCGCCGGCACGATCACCGGCCGCCCCGGCGCCCAGCGTCTCGCCGTCACCTCCGGGGGCACGATCCCCGACCGGGGCCTGTTCGGCGTCTTCCTGGCGGGCGCCGACCCCAAGAAGGGCGGCGGCCGGGTCGGCGAGCTCGACGAGGAGATGGTGTACGAGTCGCGCGTGGGCGACGTCTTCACGCTCGGCACCAGCTCCTGGCGCATCGAGGACATCACCCGCGACCGCGTGCTGGTCTCCCCCGCCCCCGGCGTCCCCGGCCGTCTGCCGTTCTGGAAGGGCGACCAGCTGGGCCGCCCGCTGGAGCTCGGCCGCGCGGTGGGCGCGTTCCTGCGCGAGGTCGGCTCCCTGTCCAAGGACGACGCCCGGCTCCGGCTGCTCACCGCGGGCCTGGACGCATGGGCGGCCGACAACGTGCTCTCCTACCTGGACGAGCAGCGCCAGGCCTGCGGACACATCCCGGACGACCGCACCATCGTGGTGGAGCGCTTCCGGGACGAGCTGGGTGACTGGCGGGTCGTCGTGCACTCCCCCTTCGGCGCCCAGGTCCACGCCCCCTGGGCCCTCGCGCTCGGCGCCAAGCTCTCCGAGCGCTACGGCATGGACGCCCAGGTCATGCATGCCGACGACGGCATCGTCCTGCGGCTGCCCGACGCCGACCTCATGAGCCTGGACCTGCTCGACCAGGCGCCTTCGAAGGCGGGCACGGAGTACGACGCCGAGCAGGCGCCGGTCGGCGCCGCCGACGTCGTCTTCGACAAGGGCGAGGTCGATCAGATCGTCACCGATCAGGTCGGCGGCTCGGCCCTGTTCGCGGCCCGCTTCCGCGAGTGCGCCGCCCGCGCGCTGCTGCTGCCGCGCCGCAACCCCGGCAAGCGCACCCCGCTGTGGCAGCAGCGCCAGCGCGCCGCCCAGCTGCTCCAGGTGGCGAGCGAGTTCGGCTCGTTCCCGATCGTCCTGGAAGCGGTCCGCGAGTGCCTCCAGGACGTCTTCGACGTTCCCGGACTCGTGGAGCTGATGGGCGATCTGGAGGCCCGCAAGGTCCGCCTGGTCGAGGTCACCACGCCGGAGCCGTCGCCCTTCGCCCGCTCCCTCCTCTTCGGCTACGTCGCCCAGTTCCTCTACGAAGGGGACTCCCCGCTCGCCGAGCGGCGTGCGGCCGCCCTCTCCCTGGACTCCCGTCTGCTGGCCGAGCTGCTCGGCCAGGCGGAGCTGCGCGAACTGCTCGACGCCGAGGTCCTCACCGAACTGGAGCGGGAACTCCAGTGGCTCACCGAGGACCGCCGGGTGAAGGACGCCGAAGGCATCGCGGACCTGCTGCGGCTCCTCGGCCCGCTCACCGACGCCGAGCTGGCCGAGCGCGGCGCCGAACCGCGGTGGGCGCAGGAGCTGGCCGCCGCCCGCCGTGCCATCCGGGTCCGTATCGCGGGCGCCGACCACTGGGCCGCGATCGAGGACGCGGGGCGCCTGCGCGACGCGCTCGGCACGGCGCTCCCGGTGGGTGTCCCCGAGGCCTTCACGGAGCCGGTCAAGGACCCGCTCGGCGACCTCCTCGCGCGGTACGCACGCACCCACGGCCCGTTCACCTCGGCCGGCGCGGCCGCCCGCTTCGGCCTCGGCGCGGCGGTGACCGAAGGCGCCCTGCAGCGGCTCTCGGCCGGCGGGCGCGTCGTCCAGGGCGAGTTCCACCCGGCCGGTATCGGCCAGGAGTGGTGTGACGCGACGGTCCTGCGCCGGCTGCGCCGCCGCTCCCTGGCCGCCCTGCGGCACGAACTGGAGCCGGTCCCGCCGCCCGCGCTGGCCCAGTTCCTGCCCCAGTGGCAGCACATCGGCAAGGGCCACGCCCTGCGCGGCACCGACGGGCTGGTGCGCGCCCTCGAGCAGCTCCAGGGCGCCTCGGTGCCCGCCTCGGCCCTGGAGAAGCTCGTCCTGCCCTCCCGCGTGCGGGACTACGCCCCGGCGATGCTCGACGAGCTCACCGCGGCCGGAGAGGTGGTCTGGGCCGGAGCGGGCGCCCTCCCCGGCAAGGACGGCTGGATCTCCCTGTACGTGGCGGACGCGGCGCCCCTGCTCCTGCCGCCGCCGCACCCCCTGGAGCTGACGGCACTGCACCAGTCGGTGCTGGACACCCTCTCCGGCGGCTACGGCCTGTTCTTCCGCCAGATCGCCGACCAGGTCCGCGCCACCACCCACCCCGAGGCCACCGACCCGCAGCTCGCCGACACGGTCTGGGACCTGGCCTGGTCCGGCCGGCTCACCAACGACACCCTCACCCCGCTGCGCGCCCTGCTGGGCTCGGGGCGCACGGCCGGCTCCACGGCCCACCGCGCCAAGCGCAGCGTCCCGCGCGGTCGCTACGGCTCGCTCACGGCCGCCGCACGCCCCGCTTCCCGCAGCGGCCCTCCGACCGTCGGCGGGCGCTGGTCCCTCCTGCCGTCCCACGAGTCCGACCCCACGGTCCGCGCGCACGCCCTCGCCCGTACCCTCCTGGACCGGCACGGGGTCGTGACGCGGGGCGCGGTCGCGGCCGAGGGCGTCGAAGGCGGCTTCTCGGCGACGTACCGCATCCTGTCCGTCTTCGAGGAGAGCGGTCAGGCCCGTCGCGGATACGTCGTCGAAGGCCTCGGCGCGGCGCAGTTCGCCATGGACGGCGCCGTCGACCGACTGCGCGCGGTGGCCAACGCCCGCGACCGCGGCGAGCCGCTGCCCGGCCCGGACCCGGCGACCAGCCCCTCGGACAACTTCACCTTCCCCGACGGCTTCCCGGCGGAGGACGCCTGGGACGCCCCCGGTCTCGACGCCCGCCGGGCCTCCCCCTTCGACGCCCCGGCGGCCCCCGCCTCACCGGACGCGTACGTCTCCTCCCACGACTTCGCCTCCCCGGGCGCCGGCGGTCCCCGCGGGGGCGGCGGCCACCCGAACGGCTCAGGCGGACCGAACGCCCTGGTCGGCCCGAGCGGCCCGGGCGGACGAAACGACCCGGGCTTCCCGGCCGGCCCGGGCTTCCCCGACCGCCCCGACGCCCGCCGCGGCCGGAACCGCAACCGCTACGGCGACACATCCGGCGTCTCCCGCGCCGTCGTGCTCGCCGCCGCCGACCCGGCGAACGCGTACGGCGCCGCCCTGGGCTGGCCCGAGCCGCCGAGCGGCGCCGGGCACAAGCCGGGACGGAAGGCCGGTTCCCTGGTGGTGCTCGTGGACGGCGAACTGACGCTCTACATGGAACGCGGCGGCAAGACCCTGCTGGCCTGGCCGTCCACCCCGGACGGCGAGGCCGCGCCCACCGACGACCCTCGCCTGCACGCCGCCGCGCAGGCCCTCGCGGAGGCCGCGCGCGCGGGCTCCCTCGGCACGGTCACGGTGGAGCGGGTCAACGGCGCCTCGGCGCTCACCTCCCCGATCGGCACCCTCCTGGAAGGAGCGGGCTTCATCGCGACCCCGCGCGGCCTGCGCCTGCGCGCTTGACCGCCCCACCCGTCCGGAGCGACCGCATGTCACCCTTGACCCATGCCCGAAGGTGACACGGTCTGGCAGGCCGCGAGGCGTCTGCACGACGCCCTCGCGGGCAAAGTGCTGACCCGCTCCGATCTGCGGGTGCCCAAGTTCGCCACCGCCGACCTCACCGGCCGCACCGTCCTGGACGTCACTCCGCGCGGCAAGCATCTCCTCACCCGGATCGAAGGCGACCTGACGCTCCACTCGCACCTGCGGATGGACGGCTCGTGGAAGGTGTTCACCCACGACCAGCGCTGGACCGGCGGCCCGGCGCACCAGATCCGGGCGATCCTCGGCAACCACGACCGCGCCGCCGTCGGCTACCGCCTGCCCGTCCTCGAACTGCTGCGCACCGCCGACGAGTCACGGGCCGTCGGTCACCTGGGCCCCGACCTGCTGGGCCCCGACTGGGACCCCGAGCAGGCCCTCGCCAACCTCCTGGCGGAACCCACCCGCTCCCTCGGCGAGGCCGTCCTCGACCAGCGCAACCTCGCCGGCATCGGCAACGTGTACAAGAGCGAGCTCTGCTTCCTGCTGGGCGTCACCCCATGGCTCCCCGTCGGCGCCCTCCCCGCCGACCGCGCCGCGAAGCTGCCCGCTCTCGCGAAGAAGCTGCTGGAGGCCAACCGCGACGACCCCGTCCGCAACACCACGGGCCGCCGCGGCCAGAACCTGTTCGTCTACGGCCGCGCGCCCCGGCCCTGTCTGCGCTGCGGAACACCGGTCCGGGTCGCCGACCAGGGCGACGGCTCCCGCGAGCGCCCGACCTACTGGTGCCCCGCCTGTCAGACCGGCCCCGCCCCCGCACCGGGCTCCCCGCCGACGCGCCGCTTCCGTCAACGCACCATCCGCTGACCACCTCGACGACCGGCTCCGCGCCCCTCGTCGCCGCGCCGACCACAACGTCCGACCGGCTCCAGCCCAATTGACGGGCCGTCAGAAACCCTCGTACCGTCTCTTCATGGCCGTCAAGGCGTACGACCTCACCGGACGCACCGCATTCGTCACCGGCGCCGCAAGCGGAATCGGCCGCGCCTGCGCCGTACTTCTCGCCCAGGCGGGCGCCACCGTGCACGGCGCGGACCGCGACGAACAGGGCCTGCACGAGACGGCGACGCTGATCAAGGACCTGGGCGGCACGGCCCGCACCCACCCTCTCGACGTCACCGACCGCGTCCAGGTCCGGCAGGCCGTCGAGTCCTGTGAGCGGCTGGACGTCATGGCGGCCGTCGCCGGGATCATGCACAGCAGCCCCGTCCTGGAGACCCGGGACAAGGACCTCGACCGGGTCCTGGCCGTCAACTTCAAGGGAGTGCTGTACGCCTGCCAGGAGGCCGCCCGCCTGATGCTGGCCCACGACACTCGCGGGAGCATCGTCACCATGGCCTCGGGCGCCGTGGACACCGGCGGCCCGGGTCTGCTCTGCTACGGCGCCGCCAAGGCGGCCGTGGTCCAGCTGACGAAGACCCTGGCGACGGAGGTCGGCCGGTACGGCATCCGCGTCAACGCCGTCGCCCCGGGCTGGATCCGCACCCCCATGACCGACCGCCACGACGCCGGCGCACAGGCGCACACCGAGGCGCTCATGTCCCGCATGTCGCCCCTGGGCCGGGTCGGCGAACCGGAGGACATCGCCCACGCCGTCCTCCACCTGGCCTCGGACGCGTCGGCGTTCACCACGGGCCAGATCCTGCGCCCGAACGGCGGCGTGGCCATGCCCTGGTGACCACGTCCCCCGAACCCCACGCCAGGCCCTCGGACCACCGGCCGGACCGCCCCCAGCCCCCACCACACCTGCGCCCCGCCCGGCCCCCCATCCTCCGGATCCCGCCCCGCCTCCGGCCCCCGAACCTCACCACGCACGCCTGCCCGCCCACATGCCGCCCGCCCGGGCGCCTGCCCACCCGTCCACACGCCTGCCCGCACGCCCGCCCACAGAGCCTCGAACCCGACCGTCCGGCCCCTCTGCGCCGCCCACACCACCCACACCGCCCGCACCACCCGCCCCGTCTCAGCCCGCGAGAGCACCCAGCCCGGCGCTGCCACTCCCCGACCGCCCGGAGGGCCCCAGCACCCACACACAGCCGTCCGTCCGGCGCTTCCCTCGCAGCATCACCTCCACCCCACACCCCGCCTCACCGCCCCACCATCAGCTCACCCCCCACCGGCCTTCCCACCCCCCGCACCGCCCCGCCAAGCGGCCTTCCAGCGCCCCTCGCCGACCGCCCCCACCGCACGCGCCTTGGCCACGCAGTGCACGGGCAGCAGGCTCAGCCCCCATCCTCCGGCGGCGACCGCTCCCTCCAGCGCCCCGGCGTCGGGCGTCACGGCGAGCCTCAGGACGGCCCACCACCACACCGTGCCCAAGCCCAGGCCGAGCCCCAGCACGGCCCCACGCTCCGCTATTCGCCCCGCCACAGCCGTCACCTCCAGCCCGAGCCCGATCGCGGCACTCGGTAGTCCCCCGCGACCCCCGGTCCCCCGTGCCCGCCCGGTGGCCGACGCTATTCGGCCGTCCCCGCTCGCGGCAGGGCGCACGGGCGGCACATCGGCGCGTCGGACAAGCCGATCCGCCGCCCACGCCCCTGCCGCCTCACACACTCTCCGCCTGGAACATCCAGTGATGCTTCTCGAGATCGGCGGTGATCCCGATGAAGATGTCCTGGCTCACGGGATCCGCGTCGCCCGTGGCCGCCACCCGCTCCCGCATCCGGGTGATCACCGCACCCAGGGCGGCGACGAGCGTGCCCACCGCGTCGGTGTCCTTGATCCAGCCCGCCGCCGCCGCGCTGATCCCGCTGCCGGCCGCCACCGTCGCCGCCCGGCCGTCCGGTGAGACGCCCAGCGCCGAGGCACGCTCCGCCACGGTGTCGGAGTGGGTGCGGGCGACGTCCACGACCTCGTCGAGTTGGAGGTGGACGGACCGGAAACGCGGCCCGACGACGTTCCAGTGGACCTGCTTGGCGACGAGCGACAGGTCGACCAGGTCGACGAGCGCGCCCTGCAACGCCTCCGAGACGGTCTTCAGGTCGGTGTCGGACAGGGGACTCTTCACGACGTACATCGGTACCTCCGGTGGTTGGCCCCCGAGATGCCCCTCCACGATGACCTCGGCGCCCCGCACCGGCAAACGGACGACAGACGCGAAAAACCCCGACCGCACCCTCTCCGGATCTTCCGGAGAAGCCCCGGCCGGGGCCTCACACATGCATTCCTGCGTGCCTGTGTCGCGTCACACGCTCACGCGTCACACGCCCGCGCGCGTGAATGTCACGCGGCGACCACGTCCACCGCCTCGGCGGGTGCCTTGATGGTCACCCGCTCCGGTGGCACACCGGTCACCGACACGGAACCCAGCATCGGACGGACCGACGCCGGTACAGGCTCGCTGGGGGTGGCGGCAGCAGACTGAGCCAGCTCGGCGAGAGCGAGTTCGTCGCTCACTTCCCGCATGAGCTCGGACATCCGTACGTCCAGCGCGTCGCAGATGGCGGAGAGCAGCTCGGAGGAAGCCTCCTTCTGCCCCCGCTCCACCTCGGAGAGATAGCCGAGTGAGACTCGGGCGGACGAGGAGACTTCGCGCAGAGTACGGCCCTGGCGCTGGCGCTGCCGACGCAGCACGTCACCCAGCAGGCGACGGAGCAGAATCATCGGTGGCTCCCTCCTCGGACCGCGTAGCCGCATCCTTCACGCCCCACCGTACCGCCTCGCGCTGCGGCCGTGCGGGGAGCGATGTCGTGTTCACTCAGGGCTGCAAACATCAAAACCCCCCGTTCTGTTCCGTATCCTGTGCCCGCTCATTCCCGGTGTGTTCGCCCGCAAGCTCTGTGAGGAGCAGTGCGAGTACGCTCCGTACACTCTCTCTACGAATTTCCGCCCGGTCGCCGTTCAACCGCAGGGCCTCCACTTTTCCGCCGCCGGCAGAACCGGATCCCGCTGCGAACGGGCCGTCCACCGCCACGAAAACCGTGCCCACCGGCTGTCCGTCCTGGGGGTCGGGGCCGGCGACGCCGGTGGTCGCGATGCCCCAGTCGGCGCCCAGCACCTTGCGCACTCCCGCGGCCATCTGGGCCGCGACCTGCGCGTCCACGGCCCCGCGCGCGGCCAGCAGGTCCGCGTCCACCGCGAGCAGCCCGTGCTTGAGGTCGGTGGCGTAGGCGGTGACGGAACCGCGGAAGACCTTGGACGCGCCGGGGACCGCCGTGATCTCCGCCGCGACCAGGCCACCGGTCAGCGACTCGGCCACGGCGAGCGTCCCTTGCCTCACCGTGAGTAGTCGCACCACGTCGGTGGCCGCGGAATTCACGCCTGCGTCTCCTCCAGCGCGGCCTTGCGCTCGGCGATTCCCTGCCTGCGCAGCACAATGGCCTGTCGTACATAGTCGAGCCCGGTCACGACGGTCAGGACGACCGCGGCGGCCATCGCCCACCATCGCAGGGTGGCCAGCCAGCCCGTCAGCGGCAGGACGTACATCCCGACCGCCACGCCCTGGGTGAGCGTCTTGAGCTTGCCACCCCGGCTCGCCGGGATGACGCCGTACCGGATGACCAGGAAACGCAGGAGGGTGATCCCGAGTTCCCGGCCGAGGATCACGATCGTCACCCACCACGGCAGGTCGCCGAGCGAGGAGAGGCAGATCAGCGCCGCTCCCATGATCGCCTTGTCAGCGATGGGGTCGGCGATCTTCCCGAAGTCGGTGACGAGGTTGTACGTCCGCGCGATGTGCCCGTCGAACAGGTCGGTGATCATGGCGATCGCGAAGGCCGCCCAGGCGAACGCCCGCCACGCCGGGTCGTAGCCGCCGTCGGCCAGCATCAGGGCGACGAAGCCGGGCACCAGGATCAGCCGAAGCATCGTCAGCAGGTTGGCGATGTTCCAGACGCTCGCCTGGTTGACGGCGGCGGCCGCCAGCTTCGCGGCCCTCGGCGGCCTGCCGGCATCCTCCGGCTCGGCGCCCGAGCCCGCGCCGCCGGTCACTCCCGAGGGAGCCACCGCGGCGCCCGCCGCCTGAGCGGTCTGCGGAGCCTGGGAACCCGGTGGGGTCGGCGAAGCCGGTGAAGCCTGCGAGGAGCCGCCCGCAGCCGATGCCGGAACACCCGTCATCTGCCCGCCTCCTCGCTACACCCGAACGAGCCCGGCAGGGGCTCGGCCACCAGGTCGACACCTTCCGTGCCGACCACCTTCGCCTCGACCATACGACCGACGCTCATGTTTTCGCCCGATGTGAGCAGCACCTGGCCGTCCGTCTCCGGAGCCTGGTGCTCCCCGCGGCCGTGCACGCCCTCCTCGTCCACCGACTCGACCAGAACCCGCACGGTCTCGCCGACCCGCTCCTCGGCGCGCTGCGAGACGAGCTCCTCGGCGAGCCGGGAGACGCGGGCCAGTCGCTCGGCCACGACGTCCACGTCGAGCTTGCCGTCGTACGTCGCGGCCTCGGTGCCGTCCTCGTCGGAGTAGCCGAAGACGCCGATCGCGTCGAGTCGCGCGCCGTTCAGGAAGCGCTCCAGCTCGGCCAGGTCGGCCTCCGACTCACCGGGGAAGCCGACGATGAAGTTGGAGCGCACACCCGCCTGCGGGGCCTTGCTGCGGATGGTGTCGAGCAGTTCCAGGAAGCGGTCGGTGTCACCGAAGCGGCGCATCGCGCGCAGCACATCGGGCGCCGAGTGCTGGAAGGACAGGTCGAAGTAGGGCGCGATCTTCGGCGTCGAGGTCAGCACGTCGATCAGACCGGGCCGCATCTCGGCCGGCTGGAGGTAGCTGACCCGCACCCGCTCGATGCCGTCGACGTCCGCCAGCTCGGGCAGCAGCGACTCCAGGAGCCGGATGTCGCCGAGGTCCTTGCCGTAGGAGGTGTTGTTCTCGGAGACCAGCATGATCTCCTTGACGCCCTGCTCGGCCAGCCAGCGCGTCTCGTTCAGCACGTCGCTCGGCCGGCGGGAGATGAAGGAGCCGCGGAAGGACGGGATGGCGCAGAAGGAACAGCGCCGGTCGCAGCCGGAGGCGAGCTTGACCGAGGCCACCGGGGCGCCGTCGAGCCTGCGGCGCAGGGGCGCGCGGGGGCCGGAGGCCGGGGCGACTCCCTCGGGGAGGTCGGTCGGCCCGTGGCCGGGCAGGGCCACCGAGGCGGCCGACTCCTGCCGCTCCGCCGGGCTGATCGGCAGCAGCTTGCGCCGGTCGCGCGGGGTGTGGGAGGCGTGGATGCCGCCGTTCAGGATGGTCTGGAGGCGGTCGGAGATGTCGGAGTAGTCGTCGAAGCCGAGCACACCGTCGGCCTCGGGCAGGGCCTCGGCGAGTTCCTTGCCGTAGCGCTCGGCCATGCAGCCCACCGCCACGACGGCCTGGGTTCTGCCATGCCCCTTGAGGTCATTGGCCTCCAGCAGGGCGTCGACGGAGTCCTTCTTGGCGGCGTCGACGAAACCGCAGGTGTTGACGACGGCCACGTCCGCGTCTTCGGCGTCCTCCACGAGCTGCCAGCCGTCCGCCTCCAAACGGCCTGCGAGCTCCTCCGAGTCCACCTCGTTACGGGCGCAGCCAAGGGTGACGAGTGCGACGGTACGGCGTTCAGGCATGGGCTCAAGACTACTTTGTCCCGCCGACACCGAACGTCGACGGGGTTGGCGATCTTCGCCAACCCCGTACACCCGAAGGCACGCCCGGGTCATCCGACCTTGGGGTCGCCCTTCGTGTACGTCAGCCGCTCCACGGCACCGGGCCGGAAGTCGTCGTCGAGCTTCTTGCCGTTGACGTAGAGATCGATCGCGCCGGCGTCGCCGAGGACGAGGTTGATCTTCTCGCTGTCCTGGAAGGTCTTGGAGTCGCCCTTCTTGAGGAGCCCGTCGAAGAGCAGCCGGCCGTTGTGGTCCTTGACGGCGACCCAGCTGCGGCCGTCGGCAGCGCTGACCTGGACGGTCACCTTGTCCTGGGGGGCCGCGGCGATGGCGCTGTCGGAGGGCTCCGGCTTCTCGCCGGCGGGCTTGTCGGTCTTCGTCGTGGGTGAGGCGGTCTTGCCGGTCGCGGGCGCGGTGCCCTCGGCCACCTGTTCCTTCGACCCGTCGTCGTCGCCGCCCGAGAAGGCGGTGAAGCCGACGAAGCCGACCACGGCGACGATCGCGGCGACCATGGCCGCGGTCCAGTTCGGCCCGCGCCGCTCGGGGCGGATACGTTCCGCCTCGAAGAGGGGCGCGGCCGGGGTGGGCGCCGGACGGCCGCCGTGGGTGTCGTCGTAGCGCTCGATCAGCGGGGCGGGGTCGAGGCGCACGGCCCTGGCCAGGGTCCGGATGTGCCCGCGGGCGTAGACGTCCCCGCCGCAGGCGGCGAAGTCGTCGGACTCGATGGCGCGGACGATGGCGATGCGGACCCGGGTGGCGGAACTGACGTCATCGACGGTCAGCCCGGCCGCGATACGGGCCTGCTTCAGGGCGCGGCCGATGGAGAGGGGGGCTTCCTCGGACGGGTCTTCGAACGGACGCTCGTCTTCAGGGGAGTTGCCGATGGACACGGGGGCGCCTTTCGAGCGTGTAGCCACCTGTGCTGGAGGTTCAGTCTAGGGGGGGTGCCAAAGGGAGGGGCAACCGGGCGGTACGACTTTGTACGCCATCGGTATGGCCGGTCACACCGATGACGGGCCGGTTACGGCCCCGGCGGGGAGCCGCACCTGTCCTCTCGCTCAACTGGACGTACGCCAAAGGGAAACGGTTGCCCACTGCTCCCTAACGGGTGAGTCACGGTCGGCCTCCCCTTCCCTGACTGACGTCTACCCCCCAGAATCCCCTCGGATCACGGCGAGAACGCCGTCCAACTCGTCCGGCTTCACGAGAACGTCACGCGCCTTGGAACCCTCGCTGGGCCCGACGATGTTCCGTGACTCCATCAGGTCCATCAGCCGTCCGGCCTTGGCGAAGCCGACGCGCAGCTTGCGCTGGAGCATGGACGTCGAGCCGAACTGCGTCGAGACGACCAGCTCGGCCGCCTGGCACAGCAGGTCGAGGTCGTCGCCGATGTCCTCGTCGATCTCCTTCTTCTGCTTGGTGCCCACCGTGACGTCGTCCCGGAAGACCGGCGCCATCTGGTCCTTGCAGTGCTGGACGACGGCCGCGACCTCGGCCTCGGTCACGAAGGCGCCCTGCATACGGGTCGGCTTGTTCGCGCCCATCGGCAGGAACAGTCCGTCGCCCTTGCCGATCAGCTTCTCGGCGCCCGGCTGGTCGAGGATGACGCGCGAGTCGGCGAGCGAGGAGGTGGCGAAGGCGAGCCGCGAGGGCACGTTCGCCTTGATCAGGCCGGTGACGACGTCGACCGACGGACGCTGGGTGGCGAGCACCAGGTGGATGCCGGCCGCGCGCGCGAGCTGCGTGATCCGCACGATCGAGTCCTCGACGTCACGCGGCGCGACCATCATCAGGTCGGCCAGCTCGTCGACGATCACCAGCAGGTACGGGTACGGCTGCAGCTCGCGCTCGCTGCCCTCGGGCGGCTTGACCTTGCCGTTCCTTATGGCCGCGTTGAAGTCGTCGATGTGCCGGAAGCCGAACGCCGCCAGGTCGTCGTAGCGCAGGTCCATCTCGCGCACGACCCACTGCAGCGCCTCGGCGGCCCGCTTCGGGTTGGTGATGATCGGCGTGATCAGGTGGGGGATGCCCTCGTAGGCGGTCAGTTCGACGCGCTTGGGGTCGATCAGGACCAGCCGCACGTCCTCCGGGGTCGCCCGGACCATGATCGACGTGATCAGGCAGTTGATGCAGGACGACTTGCCGGAACCGGTGGCGCCGGCCACCAGGACGTGCGGCATCTTCGCCATGTTGGCCATCACATAGCCGCCCTCGACGTCCTTGCCGAGCGCCACCAGCATCGGGTGGTCGTCCTCGGCCGCGTCCGCGAGCCGCAGCACGTCGCCGAGGTTGACCATCTCCCGGTCGGTGTTCGGGATCTCGATGCCGACCGCGGACTTGCCCGGGATCGGGCTGATGATCCGCACGTCGGGGCTGGCGACGGCGTACGCGATGTTCTTCGCCAGCGCCGTGATCCGCTCGACCTTCACGGCCGGGCCGAGCTCGATCTCGTAACGGGTGACCGTCGGCCCGCGCGTGAAGCCCGTGACCGCCGCGTCGACCTTGAACTCGGTGAAGACGTTCGTCAGCGAGGCGACGACGGCGTCGTTGGCCGCGCTGCGCGCCTTGCCGGGCCCGCCGCGCTCCAGCAGGTCGAGCGACGGCAGCGAGTAGGTGATGTCTCCGGACAGCTGGAGCTGCTCGGCGCGCGCCGGGAGATCGCGCGGCTCCTGGGGGGCCGACTTGGTCAGGTCGGGGACCGATCCGCCGCCCGTCTTGAGCTTCTCCTGCCGGGGCCTCGAGGCCGGCGCCGGGACGGGCGTCGGCGTGGTCGGCTCCCCGTCGCCGCCGCTCACGCCCTGGGTCAGGTCGGCGACGATCCGCGAGGGCGGCATGCCGTGCAGCACCGCGCCGTCGAGGTCCGCCGCGGCGGCCGCGGCGATGTCCACGGCGTCCAGCCGCCGGTCCATGGACGGCTGCGGCACCGCGGAGCGCCTGGGGCGGCCACGGCGCCGGGAGAGCGCCTCCTGCTCGGCGTCCTCGGGGTCGTACGCCTCGGCGCCCCCCGCGCGCCGGCGGGAGCGTCCGGGCAGCGCCTCGCGCCACTGCTCGTCGTAGCGCTCGTCGTCGACGTCGTCGTACTCGTCGGCCGCCGGGTCGTGCAGCACGCCCAGCCGCACGCCGAGCTGCCGCAGCCGCTGCGGGATCGCGTTGACCGGGGTGGCCGTGACGACCAGCAGACCGAAGACCGTGAGCAGCACCAGCAGCGGGACGGCGAGGACCTCGCCCATGGTGTACGTCAGCGGGGTCGCCGCGCCCCAGCCGATGAGTCCGCCCGCGTCCCTTATCGCCTGCATGCCACCACTGCGGGCGGGCGCGCCGCAGGCGATGTGGACCTGGCCGAGCACGCCGATGACGAGCGCGGACAGGCCGATCACGATACGGCCGTTGGCCTCGGGCTTCTCGGGGTGCCGGACGAAGCGCACGGCGATGACGGCCAGCAGGATCGGCACCAGCAGGTCGAGCCGCCCGAAGGAGCCGGTCACCAGAATCTCGACGAGGTCGCCGACCGGTCCGCGCAGGTCCGCCCAGGTCCCCGCGGCGACGATCAGCGCGAGGGCGAACAACAGCAGCGCGACGCCGTCCTTGCGGTGCGCCGGGTCGAGGTTCTTCGCGCCGTTCCCTATGCCGCGGAACACGGCGCCGACGGCGTGCGCCAGCCCGAGCCAGACGGCACGCACCAGCCGGTAGACGCCGCCCGTGGGGCTCGGGGCCGGCGCGGGCGCGGGTTTCCTGGCCGCGGCTTTCCTGGCGGGCGCCTTCTTCGCCGGGGCTTTTTTGGCGGCGGCCCTCTTCGCCGGAGCCTTCACGGGAGCAGCCGCCTTCTTGGCGGGCTGCTTCTTGGCGGCGGACGGACGTGAGGCCATGGGTGTGAGGTTACCGGTGGAGACCACAGCGGACACGTGTGCCCACTGCTTCACCCGTTCGTGTCGCACTCCCGAAGGCGCGGAACTGACCCGTCGGCCTTCCCTGGAGGTGGAACTGACGCGCCCTCACGCACAACTCGATGCGTCGCACGCGTCAGTTCCGTTCAGTTCGGCGACGGCACCGCGGCCGTGCCGCTGCCGGTGCCCGGCTCCAGTGCGTCCAGCGCCCGGCGCAGGCCGGTGAGTTTGCGCTCCAGGTGCGCCGCCGTGGCCACCGCCGCCGCGTCCGCGGACTCGTCGTCCAGCTGCTTGGACAGGGCCTCGGCCTGCTCCTCGACGGCCGCGAGCCGCGCGGAGAGCTCCGCGAGCAGCCCCGCGGACTCCTTGACGCCACCGGCCGCCGCGGCCTTGCCGCCACCGCCTTCCAACTGCAACCGCAGCAGCGCCGCCTGCTCGCGCAGCTGGCAGTTCTTCATGTAGAGCTCGACGAACACCGAGACCTTCGCGCGCAGCACCCACGGGTCGAACGGCTTGGAGATGTAGTCGACCGCGCCCGCCGCGTACCCGCGGAAGGTGTGGTGCGGCCCGTGGTTGATCGCGGTGAGGAAGATGATCGGGATGTCCCTGGTCCGCTCCCGCCGCTTGATGTGCGCGGCCGTCTCGAAGCCGTCCATTCCCGGCATCTGAACGTCCAGCAGAATGACCGCGAAGTCGTCCGTCAGCAGTGCTTTCAGCGCCTCTTCCCCGGACGATGCCCGCACCAGCGTCTGATCGAGCGCAGAGAGGATCGCCTCCAGCGCCAGCAGATTCTCCGGCCGGTCATCGACCAGGAGGATCTTGGCCTTCTGCACCATGGCCCGCCCTCCTCGCCCCGGCAGTGCACCGGGCGCCGCCCCTGGGGACGACTCCGTTGCGCCGCCCTTCCTTGTGCCGGTCATGGTAGCCGCACCCCGACCGTCGCCACACCCTGTCACCGTGATGTCACTGTGCACGTAGCAGGAACGCAGCAGGAGACCAGAAGGTTCCCCGAATTCCGTCCCGCTACACGACAACGGACACCCTGAGTCAGCAACTCCGGGCGCCCTCCGAAGGTTCCCGTCACGCCGTGGATCCCCTCACTCGTCCCGCATCCACTGCCGCATCACCGACAGCAGGTGATCGGGGTCGACCGGCTTGGTCACGTAGTCGGAGGCGCCCGACTCGATCGCCTTCTCCCGGTCGCCCTTCATCGCCTTCGCGGTCAGCGCGATGATCGGCAGCCCGGAGAACTGCGGCATCCTGCGGATGGCCGTGGTCGTCGCGTAGCCGTCCATCTCCGGCATCATGATGTCCATCAGGACGACCGCCACGTCGTCGTGCTGCTCCAGGACCTCGATGCCCTCACGGCCGTTCTCCGCGTACAGCACCGACAGCCCGTGCTGCTCCAGGACGCTGGTCAGCGCGAACACGTTGCGGATGTCGTCGTCGACGATCAACACCTTCTCGCCGCCGAACCGGATGCCCACGCGCGTGGGCGCACCCGCCTCCTGCGCGCGGGCCGGCCACTGCTCCGGCCGCCCCACCTGCTCGCCGCCGCTCACCAGCCGGCGCCGCCGCCGGAAGAGAGCCGCCGGCCCGTTCTGCGCGTCCTGGTACGACCGCACCTCGGCCGGGGTCTCGATCTCGGCCTCGGACAGCTCCGACGCCTCGCGGGCCCCGCTCTCCGAGGCCACCAGGTCACCGGCCTCCAGCGCGGGCACGACCTGCTGGTAGCCCTGCGGCGGCAGCTCGCTCGGGTGCAGCGGCAGATAGAGAGTGAACGTCGAACCACGGCCCGTCTCGCTCTGCGCGTGGATCTCACCGCCGAGCAACTGCGCGATCTCCCGCGAGATCGACAGCCCGAGGCCGGTGCCGCCGTACTTGCGGCTGGTGGTGCCGTCCGCCTGCTTGAACGCCTCGAAGATCACCCGCATCTTGCTCGCGGCGATCCCGATGCCGGTGTCGGTCACCGAGAACGCGATCAGCGGCGCGTCCGCGTCGGTCAGCGAACCGGCCTCGAGCAACTGCTCCCGGATCGCCACCGGCACCTCCGCCCCGGCCGGCCGGATGACCAGCTCGACCGACCCGGAGTCGGTGAACTTCACCGCGTTGGACAGCAGGTTGCGCAGCACCTGGAGCAGCCGCTGTTCGTCGGTGTGCAGCGTGGCCGGCAGTTCCGGCGACACCCGCACCGACAGGTCGAGGCCCTTCTCCGCCGTCAGCGGACGGAAGGTGGCCTCCACGTAGTCGACCAGCTGGACGAGCGCGATCCGCGTCGGAGAGACGTCCATCTTGCCCGCCTCGACCTTCGACAGGTCCAGGATGTCGTTGATCAGCTGGAGCAGGTCGGACCCGGCGCCGTGGATCGTCTCGGCGAACTCGACCTGCTTCGGCGTCAGGTTGGTGTCCGCGTTGTCGGCGAGCAGCTTGGCCAGGATCAGCAGCGAGTTGAGCGGGGTGCGCAGCTCGTGCGACATGTTGGCGAGGAACTCGCTCTTGTACCGCATCGACACCGCGAGTTGCTCGGCACGCTCCTCCAGGACCTGCCGCGCCTCCTCGATCTCGGTGTTCTTCACCTCGATGTCACGGTTCTGCTGGGCCAGCAGCTCGGCCTTCTCCTCCAGTTCGGCGTTGGACGCCTGAAGGGCCTTCTGCCGCTGCTCCAACTCCGCCGAACGCTCGCGCAGTTGCTCGGTGAGCTCCTGCGACTGCTTCAGCAGCTGCTCCGTCTTGGTGTTGACGGAGATCGTGTTGACGCTGGTCGCGATCATCTCGGCCAGCTGGTTCAGGAAGTCCTTCTGGATCTGCGTGAACGGCGTGAACGACGCCAGCTCGATCACCCCGAGCACCTGGCCCTCGAACAGCACCGGCAACACGATCACCTGCGCGGGCGGCGCCTCGCCGAGCCCCGAGGAGATCTTCAGATAGCCGGTCGGGGCGTTCGCGACGAGAATCGTCCGCTTCTCCTCCGCCGCCGTCCCGACCAGCGCCTCACCGGGCCGGAACGACGTCGGCATGGAGCCCATCGAGTAGCCGTACGAGCCCAGCATCCGCAGCTCGTACAGGTCCGTGCCGCCCTCGGCCGGCGGCATCGCCAGGAAGAACGCGCCGTGCTGCGCGGCCACCAGGGGCGGCAGCTCGCTCATGATCAGCGACGCGACGTCCTGGAGGTCGCGCCGGCCCTGCATCAGGGCGGACACGCGCGCGAGGTTGCCCTTGAGCCAGTCCTGCTCCTTGTTGGCGATCGTGGTGTCGCGCAGGTTGGCGATCATCTTGTTGATGTAGTCCTGGAGTTCCTGGATCTCGCCGGACGCGTCCACGTCGATCTTCAGGTTCAGGTCGCCGCGGGTCACCGCGGTCGCCACGCGCGCGATGGCACGCACCTGCCGGGTCAGGTTCCCGGCCATCTCGTTCACCGACTCGGTCAGGTCGCGCCAGGTGCCGTCGACGTCCCGCACGCGTGCCTGACCGCCCAGCTGCCCCTCGGTGCCCACCTCGCGGGCCACCCGGGTGACCTCCTCGGCGAACGACGACAGCTGGTCGACCATCGTGTTGATCGTTGTCTTCAGCTCGAGGATCTCCCCGCGCGCGTCGATGTCGATCTTCTTCGTCAGGTCGCCCTTGGCGATGGCCGTCGTGACCATGGCGATGTTGCGCACCTGGCCGGTCAGGTTCGACGCCATGCCGTTCACCGAGTCGGTGAGGTCCTTCCACGTGCCCGCCACACCCGGCACATGCGCCTGACCGCCCAGGATGCCGTCCGTGCCCACCTCACGGGCCACCTTGGTGACCTGCTCGGCGAACGAGCTCAGCGTCTTCACCATCGTGTTGAAGGTGTCGGCGAGCTGCTGGACCTCACCGCGCGCCTCGATCGTCACCTGCCGCGTCAGGTCGCCGTTGGCGACGGCCGCCGCGACCTGGGAGATGTTGCGCACCTGCATGGTCAGGTTCTTGGCCATCAGGTTGACGTTGCCGCTGAGGTCCTTCCAGATGCCCGTGACGCCGGGCACGTGCGCCTGGCCGCCCAGGATGCCCTCGGTGCCCACCTCGCGGGCCACCCGGGTCACCTGCTCGGCGAACGACGACAGCTGGTCGACCATCGTGTTCACGGTGGTGACGAGCTCCAGGATCTCGCCCTTGGCGTCGACCGTGATCTTCTTCGACAGATCGCCCTTGGCGACCGCGGTCGTGACCTCGGCGATCTGGCGCACCTGGATCGTCAGGTTGTTCGCCATGAAGTTCACGGACTGCGTGAGGTCCTTCCAGGTGCCGGAGACACCCTGCACCTCGGCCTGTCCGCCGAGCTGCCCCTCCGTACCCACCTCACGGGCCACTCGCGTGACCTCCTGGGCGAACGACGACAGCTGGTCGACCATCGTGTTCAGGGTGTTCTTCAGCTCGAGGATCTCCCCGCGCGCGTCCACGGTGATCTTCTGCGACAGGTCACCGCGGGCCACGGCGGTGGCGACCTGGGCGATGTTGCGCACCTGGGCGGTGAGGTTGCCGGCCATGCCGTTCACCGAGTCCGTCAGGTCCCGCCACACACCGGCCACGCCGGGCACCTGCGCCTGCCCGCCCAGCCGGCCCTCGGTGCCCACGTCCCGCGCCACCCGGGTCACCTGGTCGGCGAAGGCGGAGAGCTGGTCGACCATCGTGTTGATGGTGTTCTTCAGCTCGAGGATCTCCCCGCGCGCGTCCACGTCGATCTTCTGCGACAGGTCACCGCGCGCGACGGCCGTCGTCACCTGCGCGATGTTGCGCACCTGGGAGGTCAGGTTCCCGGCCATCGAGTTGACGGAGTCCGTCAGCTCCTTCCAGGTGCCCGACACGCCGTCCACCCGGGCCTGTCCGCCCAGCCGGCCCTCGGTGCCCACGTCCCGGGCCATCCGGGTCACCTGGTCGGCGAACGACGACAGCTGGTCCACCATCGTGTTCACGGTGTTCTTCAGCTGGGCCATCTCGCCGGAGACGTCCACCGTGACCTTCTGCGACAGATCACCGTTGGCCACGGCCGTGGTGACCTGCGCGATGTTCCTCACCTGTCCGGTGAGATTCCGGAACGCCGTGTTGACGGAGTCCGTCAGGTCCTTCCACGTGCCGGCCGCGCCCGACACCTGCGCCTGACCGCCCAGCTCACCCTCGACCCCGATCTCCCGCGCCACGCGCGTCACCTCGGCGCCGAAGGCCGACAGCTGGTCGACCATCCCGTTGACGGTGTTCTTCAGCTCCAGCATCTCGCCGGCCACGTCCACCGTGACCTTCTGCGACAGATCACCGCTGGCCACGGCCGTCGTCACGGCCGCGATGTCCCGCACCTGCGTGGTGAGGTTCCGGAAGACGGTGTTGACGGAGTCCGTCAGGTCCTTCCAGGTGCCCGCGGCCCCCGGCACGTTCGCCTGGCCGCCCAGCTGCCCCGCGGCGCCCACCTCGTTGGCCACCCGCGTGACCTCGTCGGCGAAGGTCCGCAGCGTCTCCGTCATCTGGTTGATCGTGTCCGCGAGCTGAGCGACCTCACCGCGCGCCGACACCGTCACCTTCTGCGACAGATCGCCGTTGGCGACCGCCGTCGTCACCTCCGCGATCCCGCGCACCTGGGCCGTCAGGTTCCCGGCCATGGTGTTCACCGAATCGGTGAGTTCCTTCCACACACCGTCCACGCCGGACACCTGCGCCTGGCCGCCGAGGATGCCCTCGGTGCCCACCTCGCGGGCGACCCGGGTCACCTCGACCGAGAACGCGGAGAGCTGGTCCACCATCGTGTTGACGGTGTTCTTCAGCTCGAGCATCTCGCCCTCGACGTGAACCGTCACCTTCCGTGACAGATCACCCTTGGCCACCGCCGTCGTCACCAGCGCGATGTCCCGCACCTGCGCCGTCAGCCGGTACGCCATCGTGTTGACGGACTCGGTGAGGTCCTTCCACGAGCCCGACATGCCGCGCACCTGGGCCTGACCGCCCAGCTTGCCCTCGGTCCCCACCTCGCTGGCCACCCGCGTGACCTCGTCGGTGAACGTGGAGAGCTGGTCGACGAGGTTGTTGACCGTCCGCCCGACCTTCAGGAACTCGCCGCGCAGCGGATGCCCGGTCCCCTCCGCCGTCTGCGTCCGGAGCTCCATCCGCGGCGACAGATCACCCTCGGCGACCGCCGACAGCACCCGCCCGACCTCGGAGACAGGCCGTACGAGGTCGTCGACCAGCGCGTTCGAGTTGTCGACGGCCGTCGCCCAGGACCCCTCGCAGGCGCCCGTCTCCAGCCGCTCGGTGAGCTTTCCCTCCCGGCCCACCATCCGCCGGACGCGCGAGAGCTCACCCGTGAGATGCAGGTTCCGGTCCGCGACCTCGTTGAACACGGCCGCGATCTCCGACATCACGCCGTCGCCCGACACCGTGAGCCGCTTGCGGAAATTGCCGTCCCGCATGGAGCCGAGGGCCCCCAGCAGCCGGTCCAGGGCCGCCGTGTCCACGACGGTCGTCCCGCCGCGTGGTGTACGCGGCCTGCTCAGAGACTGTCCGCCTTTCGCGCGCGTCTTAGTGCCCCGCGTCGCTGCGCCAGACTCCACTTGTCCCTCCCACAGGGATCGACCGTTACCGCCGTGCCTGGGTGCTACTGCTCGCCCTACCTGGTGCCACTCGGCATTCCGCCCGATGAAACCAGGCCGACCCGGGAGGCTGCTGCCCCCTGTACTCAGAAGACACCCAGTCTGCCCGGACCTTCACAAGAAGCCTGCCCAGTGTTTCACCCTTGCCGAACCAGGCCATAACAGTTCGGCAGCTTCGCACATCGTCCGCACACCCTCGGGCGGAAACACTGGCGACCGGCATCCGTACGGGCCGGGAAGGTAAGTAACCTTGCATGCGGCTGTCCAGCCACGCCGGTCCGACCGGCCTGGGCGGTGGCACGAGCACGAGCGGGCATCGGAGGGGCGGCCGCACACATGACCACCGGACTGATCCCGGGGGGACAGACCCCGGACCCCCGGCCTTCCAGCACGCGCCCGCCCCATCAGCGAGGCGACCTGTCCGGCCAGGGAGCCCTGCACGTCGACGACCGGCCGAGGAGTCCAGTGATCACCGCGCGCGCGGCTGCCAGCTTCGAGCCCGTCGGGAGATCGGTGGCGACCGCCCGCGCCTTCGTCCGCGACACCCTCCAGGGCTGGGGGTTCGCCGACATCATCGACGACGCCGTGGTCCTCACCAGCGAACTGGTGACCAACGCGGTCGTCCACGCGGGCACCCACGCCGACGTGCTGTGTCTGCGCAGCGCCGACGGCGTGCGCATCGAGGTGTCCGACCGGTATCCCGAACGTGAGATTCCTCTTCAGGGCTCGCTCGCCACCATGGGCAGCCCGGACCGCGAGGGCGGCCGCGGCCTCCAGCTGTGCGCGGCCATCGCCGGCCGCTGGGGCGTCGAGTACACCCCCACCCACAAGCAGGTCTGGTTCCAGCTCGACCTGCCCGACCGCCCGGTCGGCACGCGCACGGCGGGACCGTCCCTCCCGGCCGACCTCCTGCCGCTCGCCGACAGCCGGGTGCGCGTGGCGGTCGTCCAGATCGACCGCACGGGCGCCATCTCGGCCTGGAACGAGGACGCCGAGGAGCTCTTCGGCTACTCGGCCGACCAGGTCACCGGCAAACCCCTCACCGACCTCGCCGCCTGGCCGCACACGCCCGGCACCAGCACCGGCATCGTCGAAGCCCTCCAGCTCTCCCGCTGGGAGGGCAGCTACGGCATCCGCGGCGCCAGCGGCCGTGTCATCCCCGTGTACGCCTCCCACCTGCGCGTCCGCGACACCGACGGCGAGCCCTCCACGGTCTGTCTGCTCGTCCGCGACCACGAGCGCGCGGTCCTGCAGACCCCGTCGCGCGGCCCGGCGTCCGACCCGTCCACCGCCTCGGACGGCCAGAACGCAGACCCCTTCGAGGTCTTCATCGGCTCCCCGGCCCCGGACGACCTCGACGGTCTCCTCCAGCGGACGGTGGAGCGCGCCCGGGACATGCTCGACGGCGACTCGGCCTTCCTCCTCCTGGCGACCGACGACGAGACGGAGCTGGAGGTCCGCGCCTCCACGGGCCTGCCCTCCGCCCGCCAGCGCTTCGCGCGCGTCCCCGTCGAGGCGGGACCCGGCCGCTACGGCTCGGCCCGCATGCCGGCCGTCCACGAGGACCTTCTGGCCGTCCCCGGCGCCGTCCCCCTGCTCAACGGCACGGGCATGCGCTCGGTCGTCACGGTCCCGCTGAAGGTCGAGGGCCGTCTCACGGGCTCCCTCGGCGTCGCGGCGGAGGCTTCCGGCCGCTACTCCAACGAGGAGGCGCTGCGCCTGCAGTTCGCGGCCGACCGCATCGCCCTGGCCGTCGAGTCGGCGCGCCTCGGCGAGCTGGAACGCCTGCGCCGAGGCTCCCTCAGCTTCCTCGTCGAGGCCTCCGACCTCCTCGCCGGCACCCTGGACCGCGACCAGACCCTGGCGCTCATGGCCCAGATGACCGTTCCGACCCTGGCCACCTGGTGCGCGGTCTACACCATCGCCGACCAGGCCTCCGATCCCTACCTGTCGTACGTCCTGCACGAGGACGAGGAGTTCATCGACGGGATCAAGTCGCTGCTGTCGAAGATCGCGCCGCCCGACCCGGTCCCCACCCCCGGCGCCCGGGTCTGGGGAGCCCCGGCCGCCGCGGCCCACGACGCGGCCCTGCGCAGCTCGATGCGCAGCCTCGGCCTGAGCGGCGGCCCGACCCACCAGGTGGCGTCCGGCATCGGCCCCACGCTCGCCACCGCCTCGGCGGTGGGCGGCGAGACGGTCGTGCTCCCCCTGGTCGCCCGCAACCGCGTCATCGGTATGCTGACCCTCGGCAAGCCCACCGACGAGCACTTCCGCCAGGAAATCCTTGAACTGGCCGAGGACTTGAGCCGCCGAGCGGCCCTCGCCCTCGACAACGCCCGCCTCTACTCGGAGCGCACGGCCATCAGCCAGGCCCTCCAGCGCAGCCTGTTGCCGCCGGAACTGCCCGAGATCGACGGCGTCGAGGTCGAGGTCATCTACCGCGCGGCCGGCGAGGGCAACGAGGTCGGCGGTGACTTCTACGACGTCTTCCCCATCAGCGACGGCGCGTACGGCTTCGCCATCGGCGACGTCTGCGGCACGGGCCCCAACGCGGCGGCGGTGACCGGCCTGGCCCGCCACGCCCTGCGCCTGCTGGCCCGCGAGGGCCTCAGCGGCCCGGCCGTCCTGGAGCGCCTCAACTCGGCCATCCTCGACGAGGGCGCCCGCAGCCGCTTCCTGACCCTCCTCTACGGCGAGATGCGTCCGCAGGAGGACGGCAGCGCCGAGCTGAAGGTGGTCTGCGCCGGCCACCCGCTCCCCCTGCGCCTGCGCCAGGACGGCACCGTGGAGCCGGCCGCCGAACCGCAGCCGCTCCTGGGCGTCATGGAGGACCTGGAGCTCTACGAGCAGACGGTCACCCTGGACCCGGGCGACGTCCTGCTCTGCGTCACGGACGGCGTCACGGAACGCCGTGAGGGCACCCGCATGCTGGGCGACGACGGTCTCGCCGACGTCCTCACCACCTGTACGGGTCTCACCGCCGGCGCGGTCGCGGCCCGCATCATGCGCGCGGTGGAACGCTTCGCGTCCGACGCCCCTTCCGACGACATGGCGATCCTGGCGATGCGCGTGGCGTGAGAAGAAAGCACACAGAACATGAAGAAAGCCCCCGCCCGAAAGGGCGGAGGCTTTCTTTGTGGAGCCCCCTAACGGAATCGAACCGTTGACCTTCTCCTTACCATGGAGACGCTCTGCCGACTGAGCTAAGGGGGCTGGTCACTTTTCGAGGTTTCCCTCGCGGCAACAGAACAGATCGTACCCTGAACTGGCCGGTGTTCCCAAACTCGTTCAGAAGGCCGGTTGCAGCAGTCCGCCGAGTGCGTTGCAGGCGGACACGATCCGCTGCATGTCCCGCTTGGTCAACGAGGCGTCCACCGGCAGCGCGAGGGTCTCGTCCGCCGCAAGCTCGGTCTCGGGCAGCGACACACGGCGCCGGAACTCGGGCAGCCGGTGCAGGGGGGTCTTCACCGGTACCCGGCACTCGACTCCCTTTCCGCGCAGGGCTCTTGCGAAGGCGTCCCGGTCGGGCCGGCCGTTGCCCGGCACCCGCACGACGTACTGCTGATAGGTGTGCCCGTCCCCGCCGTCCGGCATCCGCACCCCGCGCAGCCTGCCGTCCAGGTAGGCAGCCCGCTCCCGACGCTGCGCGATCTCGTCGTACGGCGCCTCGGACTCCCCCTGTTCCAGCACCAGCAGCCCTTGCCGCTGCCCCACCCCGTGCAACCGCCCGACATCCGCCGGCCGACCGAAGCGATGCACGACGACAACCGCCGCGGTGCGCGCGGTGACGACCGCTTCGACGGCGGCCGGGTCGAGGCAGTAGGTCACCGGATCGACGTCGGCGAACACCGGAAGCGCACCCGCCAGGGCGACCGCTCCGGCGACTTCCACATTCCCGAAGGCCGGCACGATGACCTCGTCACCGACTCCTACGCCCGCGGCCCTGAGCATTGCAGCAGTACCCATGCCGTGGATGCTGATCGCGGAACATGAACGTCAAGTAGCCCAAAACAGAAAAGGGTTGGTCCCTGAACCAAAGTTCAGGGACCAACCCTTTGAATGATTGTTCGGCGGTGTCCTACTCTCCCACAGGGTCCCCCCTGCAGTACCATCGGCGCTGTGAGGCTTAGCTTCCGGGTTCGGAATGTAACCGGGCGT